>NZ_PKRT01000001.1:2312489-2639986 GCF_002855555.1 Novosphingobium sp. TH158
GCCGCCCTGATTTCCGGCCCGTCCGCTGCCGGAACGCCCGAGCAGGTGGCTGATGCCGCGCTGAAGGCACAGCCGGTGTGGGACGGGCACAACGATGTGCCCGAGCAGCTGCGCGACCGGCGCAAGAACGTGCTTGCCGGGTTCGATTTCCAGGACACCACCGGCACGGCCGATCCGGCCAAGGGCGTGATCGCCATGCAGACAGACCTCAATCGCAGCCGCAAGGGCCGCCTGGGGGCGCAGTTCTGGTCGGTCTATGTCTCGGCCAACCTTCCCGAGCCGCAGGCCGTGCAGGCTACGCTGGAGCAGATCGACACGGTGAAGCGGCTCGTGGCGCTTTATCCGAAGTACCTGCAGTTCTGCGTTGACAGCGCCTGCGTCGCGGCGGCGCAAAAGGCAGGGCGGATCGCCTCGCTGATCGGCATGGAAGGCGGTCATTCGATCGGTGGCAGCCTGGCCGTGCTGCGCCAGATGCACGCACTGGGCGCCCGCTACATGACGCTGACCCATTTCAAGACCACCGCCTGGGCCGATGCTGCAACCGATGAACCCAGGCACGATGGCCTTACCCCGTTCGGCGAAGACGTGGTGCGGGAGATGCAGCGGCTGGGGATGCTGGTCGATCTCAGCCATGTCAGCGAAGCGGCCATGCTCGATGCCATGCGCGTGGCCCGGGCACCGGTATTCTTCAGCCACTCGAACGCGCAGGCGCTCAACAGCCATCCGCGCAATGTGTCGGATACCGCGCTGAAGGCGCTGAAGGCCAATGGCGGCATCGTCATGATCAACTTCTATCCGGCCTACGTGGTCGGCGATACACGCGCCTGGTCGATCCGCCGGTCAGCCGAAAAGGCCCGGATCGACGCGGTCAATCTTGGCAATCCGGCGGCAGCCAAGGCGGAAATGGCCGCCTGGGAAAAGGCGAACCCTGCCCCCAGCGGCACACTGGCCGACGTTGCCAACCAGATCGACTATGTCGCCAAGCTCATCGGCCCCGACCATGTCGGGCTGGGGGGGGACCTCGACGGGATCGATACGACGGTGAAGGGCATGGAGGATGTCTCCACCTATCCGGCGCTGTTCGTCGAACTGGCGCGTCGCGGCTGGAGCCAGACCGACCTTGAAAAGCTTGCCGGTCGCAACATGATGCGCGTGCTCAGGGCAGCCGAAGCCTATGCCGCCTCGCGCCGGGGTGATCCGCCGATCGAGAACCCCACCGCGTTCTAGTGCGCGTCGATGCGGCCCAGCATGCGGAAGAAGAAGGCCGTCGACCAGCCGAGCAGGATCATGCCGAGGATCGATTCGAAGGCGCCCAGCAGGCGCCACTCCTGCACGATGTGGGCATCATTGTAGCCGACGGTCGAATAGGAAATCGTCGAGAAGTACAGTGCGTTTTCCAGGCCCGTGACCGCGCCGGTGGCGAGATAGACGATGGCGAAAGCCCAGATCTCGACACCGTGCAGCGCCAGCATGGCGACCACCGTGGTCAGCGTGAAAATCGCCCCGCGCGGGCTGAGGGCATCGATGTTCTGCAACCGCTCCAGCGACGATTCCGTCCGCAGCGCGCGGCTCAGGCTGAACAGTCCGATGCCATGGATCGCCACGCAGAGCACCACCAGCAAGGTGGAAACCAGGAACTGCGTGGCGAGCTGGCTCATCAGTCGCGCAGCAATTCGTTGATGCCGGTCTTGGAACGCGTCTGGGCATCCACCGTCTTCACGATCACCGCGCAGTAAAGCGAGGGGCCGGGGGTGCCATCGGGGAGCGGCTTGCCCGGAAGCGCACCGGGGACGACCACCGAATAGGGCGGCACGCGGCCAATGTGGACCTCGCCCGTGGCGCGATCGACGATCTTGGTCGAGGCACCGATGTAGACGCCCATCGAAAGCACTGCGCCTTCGCCCACGACCACGCCTTCGGCTACTTCCGAGCGCGCTCCGATGAAGCAGTTGTCTTCGATGATGACCGGCCCGGCCTGCAGCGGCTCAAGCACGCCGCCGATGCCGGCGCCGCCCGAAATGTGCACGTTCCTGCCGATCTGGGCGCAGGAACCAACCGTTGCCCAGGTGTCCACCATCGTGCCTTCGCCCACATGGGCGCCCAGGTTCACGAAGCTCGGCATCAGCACCACGCCCTTGGCGATGAATGCGCTGCGCCGCACGACAGCACCCGGGACGACGCGCACGCCGGCTTCGCGGAAACGGGCATCGTCCCAGCCGGTGAACTTCAGCGGGACCTTGTCGAACGCCGGAGCGCCGGCAGAGCCGTATTCCATCACGCCGTTGTCGTTCAGGCGGAAGGAGAGCAGCACGGCCTTCTTCAGCCACTGGTTCACCTTCCAGCCGCCCTGTCCGTCCGGCTCGGCCACGCGGGCCTTGCCGCTGTCCAGCAGGTCGAGCGCCTGATCGACGATTGCACGCACATCGGCCGAAGCGGGGGTTACGGTATCGCGCGCTTCGAAAGCGGCTTCGATCTGGGTTTCGAGGTTGGACATCTGGGCTATCCCGAATGGAGTGAGTTCGCCAGCGCGCCTATCGCCAGTAACCGCTGGTAGCAAGCGCCGCGGCGCAGACGGTCTGTTCTAAAGATCACGATTGCGCCATGATCCTGGCGCAAGAGGGGAGGGTCATGGTCGCTCCATCCACCGCGTCCAAAGGGCGCAATCGCAATCCACGGGCACGACGCGCCTCTGCCGCGCTTGCCTTCTGCTTCATTCTCAACGCCTGTGGCGGCGGCGGGACGGTGAGCACACCGGCACCGCCACCTGCGCCAACACCGACGCCAACACCGACGCCGACGCCAACTCCCACCCCGGCTGCCGCATTCGATACGGCCGAATATCGCCGGTCTGACGGCCCTTCGTTCCACAACGTCATCCCCGCATGGCAACTCGGCGCGAACGGCGAGGGCGTTACCCTCGCAATCATCGATTCGGGCATCGACACGGCCAACCCGGAATTTGCCGGGCGCATATCGCCCCAGTCGCAGGACGTTGCCGGCAGCCGCGGGCTCGACAATGCGGACTCCAGCCATGGCACGCAGGTCGCCCTGACGGCAGCAGCGGCGCGCAATGGCACCGGGATCGTCGGCATTGCCTGGGGCGCGACGATCCAGGCCCTGCGGGCGGATTCGCCCGGATCCTGCGCTACGCCCAAGGATGGTGACAAGGGCGGCTGCACGTTCTTCGATTCGGCAATCACCGCCGGGGTCGACAGGGCCGTGGCGGCGGGGGCCAGGGTGATCAACATCTCGCTTGGAGGCTCGCCCCCCAACAGCTCCCTTCGCGCTGCGATTGCGCGGGCTGCTGCGGCGGGCATCGTCGTCATTGTTTCGGCCGGCAACGATGGGGTTTCGAGCACGACCAACCCCGACAGCTTCGCCGTGGGCCTGCGGCAGGCGGGCAACGGCAATGTCATCATTGCCGGGTCGGTTGACGAGAACCGCCAGATTTCCAGCTTTTCCAACCACGCCGGAACTGAGGCGCAATGGTATCTCATGGCGCTGGGTGAGCGGGTCTGCTGCGTTTACGAGAACGGGCAGATCAAGATCACGACCGACAGCAGCGGGCAGCAATTCGTAACTGTCGTGTCCGGAACCAGCTTTGCCGCGCCGCAGATCGCGGGGGCCGCAGCGCTGCTTCGCCAGTACTTCCCCAACCTCACGGCAACGCAGGTGGTCGACCTGCTGCTGCGTACCGCCAGCGACGCCGGGGCAACCGGCACCGACGACATCTACGGGCGCGGCATCATGAATATCGGCGCCGCCTTCGCGCCGCAGGGCACGACCAGTCTGGCCGATAATTCCACGGCGATGGTACCGCTGGGCGAAACGACCTTTTCCGGTTCGGCAGCGATGGGAGATGCGGCCAAGACGGGCAACCTGGCGGCCGTCGTGCTCGATTCCTATGGCCGCGCCTATCGCACCAACCTGGCCGCAAGCATGCGTTCCGCGCAGGTCCGGCCACGGCTGGGCAGCGCCCTGCTGGGCGGCAGCCGTTCAATAGACGGAGCGGCAGGAGGGCTCAGCCTCGCCTTCTCGGTGGTCGATCCGCTGCGGGCGGGGCGCGCTGGGGGCTGGAGCGGGCAATTGCGCCTGTCCTCTCGCGATGCCGAGGCCGCCCGCGTGCTGGCTGCGCGAGTGGTGGCCAGGGTTTCGCCGCGCGCCACCATGGCTTTCGCCTATGCCGAGGGTGCGGATGGCATGGTCGCGCAATTGCAGGGCCAATCGCGTCCCGCTTTTCTCGTCTCGGGCGATCCCAATGGCGATTTCGGTTTCTTCCGCACGGGGCTGACCTCGCTTGCCCTGCGGCGCCAGTTCGGTCCGCTGGGCCTCACGGCCCTGGCGGAAAATGGCAAGGTGCTCACCGGTTCGCCGATTTCGCTGACCCATTCGATCATGTCGCCGCGGCTGGAGGATCATTACTTCCGTTTCGGCCTGTCGCTCGACCGCCATTTCGGTCCGGTCGAAACCAGCCTCGGCCTGAGCTGGCTGCGTGAGGACCGCACGATGCTGGGCGCGCGGCTCCATTCCGGCCTTGCTGGCAGCAGCGGTGCGGACAGCCTGTTCCTTGACATTGGCGCGGCATACCGTCCTTCGGCGGACTGGCGGCTGGGGGCCAGCTGGCGGCGCGGCTGGACCTCGCCCCACCTCTCCGGAACGCTTGTTGCAGGATCGCGGCTTAGCAGTTCCGGCTGGGCGGTCGATGCCAGCAGGCTCAACCTGTTCCGCGATGGTGACAGCCTGTCCGTGCGCCTTTTGCAGCCGCTGCGGGTGGAAAGCGGCGGGCTGGCGATGCGGCTGCCCGACGCATACGATTATGCCACGCTGGCGGCGACCTCGGTGGTTCGGCGGCTCGACCTCAGTCCGCAAGGTCGCGAACTGATGCGCGAGCTCGCCTGGCGCGGGCCGCTCGGCGGTGGATCGCTGACGGCCAGTGCCTACTGGCGCAGCGACCCCCAGCATCATGCCGACCTGCCGGACGATTTCGGCCTTGGCCTGAGCTGGGCGGCGAGGTTCTGACAGGGGGCTGCACATGGACATTTCCCGGCTGTTTTCGCTCGAAGGGCGCGTGGCGCTCGTTACCGGGGGATCGCGCGGCATCGGCAGAATGATCGCCGAAGGATTCCTCGCTGCCGGTTGCCGGCGGGTCTACATTACCGCGCGCAAAGTGGCGGAGGTGGAGGCAACCGCCAACGAACTGGGCGAGCGCTGCATCGCCCTTCCCGGCGACATCGGCGACATGGCGGGGATCGAGGGCCTGGCTGGCGAGCTTGCCTCGCGCGAAGAGTGCCTGGACATCCTTGTCAACAACGCCGGGGTTGCCTGGGGCGCACCCTTCGACGCCTTCCCCGAGACGGGCTGGGACAAGGTGATGGACCTCAACGTCAAGACCCCGTTCTACCTGACGCAGAAGCTGCACCCCATGCTGCGCGCTGCCGCCAGCCGGGAACGCCCCGCCAAGGTGATCATGATCGCCTCGGTCGATGGCATGCGGCTCAACCCCTGGGAGACCTATCCCTACCAGGCATCGAAGGCTGCGCTGATCCACCTGACCCGGCGCATGGCGGCGCGATTGGCGGGGGAGAACATCGTGGTCAGCGGCATCGCGCCGGGCATGTTCCCTTCGCGGATGAACCGCGCGGCCGATCAGGCGCCGGAAAAGGTCGCGGCCCAGATCCCCGCCGGTCGCACCGGCTGCGATGAAGACATGGCCGCTGCTGCCATCTATCTTGCGGCGCGCGCGGGCGATTATGTGGTCGGCGAAACGATTGCCGTCGATGGCGGCTGGGTCAACGCCTGGGTGCCGGGGGATTTCGTCGGGCCGATGGGCGAATAGCCGCCCGCGGCCGGCTTACTTCAGCAGTTCGCGCACGAAGCCGATCAGCCCCGTCTGGCGCTGGCGGCGCATCCGTTCGGCCTCAAGGATCTGGACGACCTTGGCGAAGCAGGCGTCGATATCGTCGTTGACCACGACATAGTCATAGCCGTCCCAGTGGCTGATCTCCGCCTTGGCACGGTCCATGCGGGCCTGGATCACCTCGGCGCTGTCAGTGCCCCGACCGGTCAGGCGGCGGCTCAGCTCATCGATGCTGGGGGGCAGCAGGAAAACGCGGACAACGTCCTGCTGGTCCTTCTGGTAAAGCTGCTGGGTGCCCTGCCAGTCGATATCGAACAGGTAGTCCTGCCCGGCCTTGAGTCCGGCGCGGATGTGCGCCTTGGGCGTGCCATAGCACTGGCCGAATACTTCGGCCCATTCGTAGAACTCGTCCTCTTCCACCATGCGGTGGAATTCCTCGCGGCTGACGAAGTGGTAATCCTTGCCGTCAACCTCGCCGGGACGCATCGGGCGCGTCGTGGCGGAAACCGACAGCATGATCTCGCTGTCTTCGGCCAGAAGGCGCCTGGCGATGGTTGTCTTGCCCGCACCCGAGGGCGAGGAGAGGATGAACATCAGCCCGCGGCGATGCAGCGCGTCGGAACCGCTCATGCCTTGGTTTCCGGCTGGACGGCTGCCTTCATTGCCTTGCGCTTGTCATGCACGGCCTTGGCGATCAGGCCGCCGGTGACCAGGATCGCGCCCGGCACGGAACGGGTGGCCACCCGCATCAGGGCAGCTCCGGCAAGCTTTCCGGCGATGCCGCTTTTTGCCGTCACGGCGGGCGGCACAAGCCGGTCAACCGCTTCGTCGAGCAGCCTGCCGCCGTTCTGGCGGACAATCCGGCCAAGAATCGAGCGGACCATTACTTCCGCTTGCCGAAATCGACCGTGACCACGTTCGATCCGTCCTCGGTGGTTACGCTAGGGCCATCGGTGCCTTCGGGGGCGTCGTTTTCCGCATCGTCGTGCGGCTCGGGCGCGAGATCGGCAACCGTCGCCTGGAATTGCAGGCCGAAGTCCACCGCCGGATCGACGAACGCGGTGATCGCCGCGAAGGGGATTTCCAGCTTGGCGGGCACCTGGTTGAACGACAGGCCGACAGAGAAGTGATCCTCGGCGACGGTAAGGTCCCAGAACTTGTTCTGCAGGACGATGGTCATCTCGTCGGGGAAGCGTTCCTTCAGGTGCGTGGGGATCGATACGCCCGGTGCCGCCGTCTTGAAGGTGATGTAGAAATGGTGCGTGCCCGGCAGCGTGCCGCCGGTATCGACAATCTGGCCCAGCACCCGTCCCACCACGGCGCGCAGCGCCTCCTGCACGATTTCGTCGTAGGGAATGAGGCTGTCTGGTGTGTCGGTCATGATGATTCCCAAGTGGCCCCGCGCAATCGCCCGGTCAACCCCGCTTGCGCTTGCTGTTCGCAGGTCTATAGGCCCGCCAAGCAAAGGAATCGGCCATGCGCACAGCTTCGATCACGCGGAAGACTCACGAAACCGACATCGCGGTCGAGGTGAATCTCGACGGCACCGGTAACTATGAGGTGTCGACCGGCATCGGTTTCCTCGATCACATGATCGAACAGTTCAGCCGCCATTCGCTGATCGACATCAAGTGCCGCATCGTGGGCGACCTCCACGTTGACCAGCACCACACCACCGAAGACAGCGCCATCGCCATCGGCCAGTGCATTGTCCAGGCGCTGGGCGACAAGGCCGGGATCGGCCGCTACGGCGAAGCCCATTCGGCGATGGACGAGGCGCTGAGCCGTGTCGTGCTCGACATTTCCGGGCGTCCATGGCTGGTGTGGAACGCGAAGTTCACCCAGGAACGGCTGGGCGAAATGGACACCGAGCTGTTCCAGCACTGGTTCCATTCGATCGCCCAGGCGGCCGGGCTGACGCTGCACATCGAGCAGCTCTACGGTGAGAACAACCACCACATCATCGAAGGCATCTACAAGGGCTTCGCGCGCGCCATGCGGCAGGCGGTGGAACTCGATCCGCGCAAGGGCGGCGCCATTCCCAGCACCAAGGGGCTGCTCGGTGGCTGAAGTTGTAGCCCTCGTCGATTATGGCGCGGGAAACCTGCATTCGGTGGAGAATGCGCTGAAGGCAGCCGGTGGCGCAGGCGTTACCGTGACGGCCGACCCCGACGTGGTCCGCGCGGCAGACCGCATCGTCCTGCCCGGTGTCGGCAGCTTCAAGGCCTGCGCCGAAGGGCTGCGCGCCATCCCCGGCCTGGTCGATGCCATGGCGGAGCGGGTGCAGGTGGGCGGTGCGCCGTTCCTTGGCATCTGCGTTGGCATGCAGCTGCTCGCCAGCCGCGGGGTGGAGCATGGCATTACCGAAGGCCTTGGCTGGATTCCGGGCGAGGTCCGCCTGATCGAGCGCACCGATCCCGCGATCAAGGTGCCGCACATGGGCTGGAACGATGTCGCGCTCACGCCCCATGCCCCGGCGGGTGACCTGATCGAGCCGGGCGAGGCCTATTTCCTCCATTCCTATCACTTCGTTCCCGAAGACGGACGCGCCATTGCCGCGATGACCGATCACGGCGGCGGGCTGGTCGCGGCCGTGGCCGATGGCAACGTGGTGGGGGTGCAGTTCCATCCCGAGAAAAGCCAGGCATATGGCCTCGCGCTTCTCTCCCGCTTCCTCGAATGGAAACCGTAAGCATGATCGTCTTCCCCGCCATCGACCTCAAGCAGGGGCAGGTCGTCCGCCTGTCCGAAGGCGACATGGCGCGCGCCACGGTTTATGGCGACAATCCCGCAGCCCAGGCCATGCTGTTTGCCGAGGCTGGCTCGCAATACCTCCACGTCGTCGATCTCGACGGTTCCTTCGCGGGCCGCGCCGAGAACCGCGAGGCGGTGGAAGCCATCCTCGAAGTGTTCCCCGGCCACGTCCAGCTGGGCGGCGGCATCCGCACGCGCGAGGCGGTGGCCGGCTGGTTCGACATGGGTGTCAGCCGCGTGGTCATGGGCTCTGCCGCGCTGAAAGACCCCGAATTCGTCAAGGATATGGCCCGCGAATATCCGGGCGGCATCGTTGTTGCCGTCGATGCGCGCGACGGCATGGTCGCCACCGAGGGCTGGGCCGACGTGTCGGACGTTTCGGTGGTCGATCTTGCCCGCCGGTTCGAAGACGCGGGAGTTGCCAGCCTGCTGTTCACCGATATCGGGCGTGACGGACTGCTCAAGGGCGTGAACATCGATGCGACCGTCGATCTTGCGCGCCGGGTGGATATCCCGGTGATCGCCAGCGGCGGCGTGAAGGGGCTGGACGATATCCATGTCCTGTCGATGCACGCCGACGAGGGTATCGAGGGCGTGATCACCGGCCGGGCGCTTTACGAAGGGCGGCTGGACCTGAAAGCGGCCATCGCGATGGCCAACAGGGACTGAACCATGACCGTCCGCGTCCGCGTCATTCCCTGTCTCGACGTAGCCAATGGCCGGGTGGTCAAGGGCGTGAACTTCGTTGACCTCAAGGATGCGGGCGACCCGGTGGAACAGGCGCGCGCCTATGACGCGGCCGGGGCGGACGAGCTGTGCTTCCTGGATATCACCGCCAGCCACGAGGCGCGTGGCACCCTGCTGGATATCGTGCGCCGCACGGCGGAAGTCTGCTTCATGCCGCTTACCGTTGGCGGCGGGGTGCGCACGGTCGAGGATGCCCGTGCGCTGCTGCTTGCAGGGGCAGACAAGGTGGCGGTCAATTCCGCGGCGGTATCGCGCCCGGAAGTGGTTTCCGACATTGCGGAGAAGATGGGCAG
The DNA here is from genome assembly GCF_002855555.1 of Novosphingobium sp. TH158. NCBI lineage: Bacteria > Pseudomonadati > Pseudomonadota > Alphaproteobacteria > Sphingomonadales > Sphingomonadaceae > Novosphingobium > Novosphingobium sp. TH158. Next base: position 2,322,141 of record NZ_PKRT01000001.1, read on the forward strand.
CCAGTGCATCGTCGCCTCGGTCGATGCGCGGCGGGTCGAAAGCGGGCGCTGGGAGATATTCACGCACGGCGGGCGCAAGCCGACCGGGATCGATGCCCTGGAGCACGCGGTGAAGCTTGCCGGGCTTGGTGCAGGAGAGCTGCTGGTCACCTCGATGGACGGCGATGGCACCAAGGCCGGTTACGATCTGGACCTGACCCGCGCGATTGCCGATGCGGTGTCGGTCCCGGTGATCGCCAGTGGCGGGGTCGGTACGCTCGACCACCTGGTCGAGGGCGTGACCAAGGGCCACGCCAGCGCGGTTCTGGCCGCCTCGATCTTCCATTTCGGCACTTATTCGATCGCCGAAGCCCACGCTGCCCTGCGCGCAGCCGGATTGCCCGCCAGGGGCTGAAACTGTCGGTTACTTTTACGGTAACCATAATGCCGGAAGCCCGGTTAACCATTGATTCGGGCGGTTGAGGCGGCGTTGCCCAAGCTGGCATGGCGCTTGCGTTAACCCAGTCGATGATCACCAAGATCGCCATAATGGCCGCCTTCCCGGCGGTGCTCCTGGCCAGCCAGCCGGCAGGGCGGAACGCCAATGCGATTCCGGAGCCGACGCACCTTGCGCTGTTCGCCTTCGGCATCACCGGCGTGCTGCTGGGCCGCAGGCTGGCGCAGAAGCGCAAGGACGGCGACGAAGATTGAACGCGATTTCAGCGGGCTCCGGGTTTTCTCCTTTTTCCCGGCGCCCGCGAAGGGGGGAGGGCGCCCGGACCGACACGGGCGCCCTTTTCCATTGGGGAAACGCGTTCTATGGCAGGGCGCATGAGCGTCACCCTTTCCCGCCTCGAAGCGACAATCGCCGCGCGCCGCAGCGCCGACCCATCGCAAAGCTATGTCGCCAAGCTGCACGCCCGCGGCCTGCCCAAAATCACCCAGAAGCTGGGCGAAGAAGGGGTGGAAACGGTGATCGCCGCGCTCTCGGGCAGCCGCGAGGAACTGGTTGGCGAGGCGGCAGACCTGCTGTTCCACCTGCTTGTCCTGCTTGGCGCCAAGGACGTGCCGCTTGCCGATGTCCTCGCCGAGCTTGATCGCCGAGAGGGCGTTTCCGGAATTGCCGAGAAAGCCGCAAGGAAGCCAGACTGATGCCGATCGACCCGCGTGCCCCCTATGACGACAACAATGTCTTCGCCAGGATCCTGCGTGGCGAGATCCCGTGCAAGAAGGTCTATGAGGACGAGTGGGCGCTGGCCTTCCATGACATCAACCCCCAGGCACCGGTGCACCTGCTGGTGATCCCCAAGGGGCCCTACGTCAGCTGGGACGACTTCTCGCAGAAGGCCCCGGCAGAGGAAGTGGCCGGCTTCATCCGGGCAGTCGGGCAGGTCGCGCGCGAGGCGGGCCTCGTCGATCCGGGTTACCGGATGCTCGCCAATGTCGGCGGGCACGGCCACCAGGAAGTGCCGCACCTGCACGTCCACATCTTCGGCGGGCGCCAATTCTATGCCATGGTGCCGCAATAGGGCTTAGCTTCTGCACGGTTTGACTCCGCTTGCTCTTGTGCGGCGAGTCGCGCCCCGGCTAAGACCTGCCCGATGGCAGGCTATCCCCAACCTCCCGGCGGCGTGATCGATGGCTATGTCCATCGTTTCGCGGTGCGTGCCTATTTCGAGGACACGGACCTGTCCGGCGTGGTCTATCACGCCAATTACCTGCGCTGGTTCGAACGGGCCCGGTCGGATTTCCTGCGCCTGCTGGGAATAGATCAACGTGCCGTGCAGGAAGCCGGCGGCGGTGCCTATGCCGTCAGCGAGCTTACCATCCGTTATGCCGCCCCGGCGCGGCTGGACGATACCGTATTGATCGAAAGCGTGGCAGAGGAGCTGCGCGCTGCCTCCTGCCGCATTCACCAGACAGCCATGTGCGATGGTGTCCTGCTGGCCGAAGCGCGGCTGCGGGTCGGCTTCGTCGGCCCCGATGGCCGCCCCCGCCGGCAACCGGAAGAATGGCGCAAGGCCCTGGCGCACCTGGTTCCACCAACGACGGAAGAAAAATGAGCCTGACCCAAGTTCTCGCCGCCCCGGTCCTTTCCGGGCCGCTCAATCCCCTGCGGCTGTTCCTGCAGGCGGACCTTGTCGTGCAAGCAGTCATGGCCGGGCTGGTGATTGCCAGCGTCTGGGTCTGGGCAGTGGTAATCGGCTTTTCCTGGCGCATGCGCGGGCTGGACCAGCGCAACGAGGCCTATGAATCAGAGTTCTGGAAGGCCAAGGATATCGAGGCCTACCATGCGGAAAAGGGCAAGGGAGACATTCCCTCTGCCCGCGTTGCCGGCACGGCAATGGGCGAACTGCGCCGCTCGCTCAGCGTCAGGAACCCCGACCCCGAAGGCCTGCGCCAGCGGCTTGCGATGGCGATGAATGGCACGGTCGAGGCAGAGGCCGACCGTCTGGCAGCGCGGCTCAACATTCTTGCCACGGTCGGCACTTCGGCTCCCTTCATCGGCCTGTTCGGCACGGTCTGGGGTATCATGCGCACGCTGGGCGCCTATGCCGAGGAAAGCTTCACCATGGCCCGTGTTGCGCCGGAACTGTCCGAGGCGCTGTTTGCCACCGCCATCGGCCTGTTCGCCGCCATCCCGGCGGTGATCGCCTATAACCGCCTGAGCCTGACGGTGAACCGGTTCGAATCGCGCTTGCAGCGCTTCGCCGACAAGCTGCACGCATCGCTGACGCGCGAGCTGGGGGCCGGCTGATGGGCGGCGGGTTCTCTCCGGGGCCGGGAAGGCGGCATTCGCGGCGCAACGGTCGTGCGCCGATGGCGGAAATCAACGTGACTCCGCTGGTGGACGTGATGCTGGTGCTGCTGGCGATCTTCATGGTCACCGCGCCGCTGCTGGCCGCGGGCGTGAAGGTCGAGCTGCCCGAAAGCCGCGCCGAAGCCCTGCCGCAGGCCGCGCAGCAGGTGACGCTGACCATGACCGCAGACGGGCGCATGTGGCTGGACCAGGACGAGCTTGCCCCCGGCGAGCTGCCTGACCGGCTGGCGCAGGCCGTCGAAGCCAGTGGCGGCAAGCCTCCGCAACTGACCCTGCGCGCCGACAAGGCCTTGCCCTATGGCGATGTCATGGTGGCAATGGGAGAAGTGAACCGCGCGGGCGTCACGTCGATCGCGCTGGTCACCGACAGTTCAGTTTCGGCACCATAGTCCGGCACCATGGCAGCAACGCGCATCCGTGGAGAGGACATTGCCGGCATCGCCATTGCCGTCATGGCGCACGTGGCGCTGCTCGCCGTTCTGGTCCTGCGGCGCGAGCCGGAGCCGCCCCCGCCGGTCCGCAAGATTACCGTAACCCTCCAAGGCCCGATCGCCGCCGAAGCGGGATCGCCATCGCGTGAAGAAGCGGCCGCTGCCGTCGCACCGCGGCTGGCGGAAGAACCATCGCCGCCTGAAGCCGCCCCGGCACCGCCGCCGCCGGCTGTGCAGCCACGGCCTGTACCCCGGGCGGAGCCACAGCGGATTCAGCCGCCGCCCCGCCCTGCGCCCAAGGCAGCGCCCCAGCCTGTTCCGGCCCCGCGCGCCCAGCCGCGTCCTGCCGTGGCCCAGCCCAAGGCCGCACCGCCGCGCCCGGCATCGCCGCCGCCCAAGACCGGGCCTGCGCGCCCTTCGCGCATTGGCGACAATTTCCTGCCGCCGCAGCCCAAGGGCCAGCCGGGACAGGCCTCGCGCACCGGTGGCGGCAGCCGGATCGGCGACGATTTCCTGCGCGGCGCTTCAGCCGGCAAGGGCAAGGCGGAAACGCCGCCCGGCCCGGCCCTGACGCCGCAGGTGCGCTCCTCGCTGGCCATGGCCGTCTCGCGCGAGTTGAAGCCGCACTGGCAATCACCGCAGGGGCTGGAAGTGGAAAAGCTGGCCACGACCATCGAGTGGGACCTGAAACCCGATGGAACGCTTGATGGATCGCCGCGGTTCATTTCGCAAACCGGTGTCACCCAGGCCAATCGCCCGCAGGCCGACCGTCATCGGGAACAGGCGATCCGCGCCGTCCGCCTCGCCGCGCCTTTCGCATTGCCGCCGCAATTCTATGCTGGCTGGAAGCGCGTACGCTTTACCTTCGACCGAAAGCTCGATTGATGAAACGCCTGACTTTCCTGATCGCCCTTGCCCTTCCCGCTGCGGCACTCGCGCAGCCTGCCCCCGCGCCAACACCCGGCGCAACGCCGGTTGCCACCGATGCGCCCGAGGTGCTGACCGGTACGGTTACCGACGAAAGCGCCTGGCAGGACCTTGGAATTGCCATTCCCGCCTTCCCGACCAATGCCGATGTGCCAACCCAGGCAAGCTCGGGCAGCACGGCGGCGACGGGCCGGGCGCTGGCGCAAGTGATCACCGACAACCTGCGCAACAACGGCCTGTTCAAGCCCACCGGGCCGGGAAGCCTGCCGGTGCCAAGCGTGGCCCAGGTTACCGCGCCCGATTTCCCCGTATGGCAGGGCAAGGGCGCAGACATGCTGGTCCACGGCTATGTGCGCGCCAATGGCGACGGCAACCTGACGATCGGCTGCTATCTTTATGATGTCGCGCTCAACCAGCAGCTGGTGAAGGGGGCATGGGTGGTCGGCCCTGCCGAGTGGCGCCGGGCTGCGCACAAGTGCTCCGACCTTGTCTATTCGCGGCTTTCAGGCGAGAATCCGTTCTTCGACAGCCGCATCGCCTATATCGCCGAAACCGGCCCCAAGGACCGGCGGATGAAGCGGCTGGCCGTGATGGATTCCGATGGCGCGAACCACCGCTTCATCACCAGCGGGCAGGCCATCGCGCTGACCCCGCGCTATTCGCCGGACTACAAGCAGATCGTCTACCTCAGTTACCTTAACGGCAACCCGCGCATCTACATCTACGATACCGAGCGCGGCACGCAGAAGCTGGTGACGCAAAGCAAGAACCCCACCTTCGCCCCGCGCTGGTCGCCGGATGGCAAGTGGATCCTTTATTCGATGGCGGTGGGCGGCAATACCGATGTCTACCGCGTTCCCGCCAGCGGCGGGGAAAGCCAGCGCCTGACCGATTCGCCGGGCATCGACGTTGGCGGTTCCTATTCGCCCGACGGCAGCCGGATCGTCTTCGAGAGTGACCGCTCGGGCAGCCAGCAGGTCTATGTGATGAACGCCGATGGAACCGACCAGAAGCGCATTTCGTTCTTCGGGGGGCGTGCGGCCACTCCGGAATGGAGCCCGCGCGGTGACCAGATCGCTTTCACCCGCATCGCCGGCGATTTTCACATCGCGGTGATGAACCCGCAGGGCGGCTCGGTACGTGAACTGACCCAGGGCTGGCAGGATGAAGCGCCTACCTGGGCACCGAACGGTCGTGTCATCCAGTTCTTCCGGACCGAGAAGAACTCCGGCCGCTCGGCCCTGTGGCAGGTGGACCTGACGGGCAAGAACGAACGCCGCCTGCCCACGCCGGTCGACGCGTCGGACCCGGCATGGGGCCCGGTTTTGCCATGATCGGCGCCAAGTTCAGTATTACGGGGGCATAAGGAGATAGTCATGTCGCAATCGAAGACCCTGATCCTGCTGCTTGCAGGCAGCGCCGCGCTTGCCGGGTGCAGTCCCAAGCCGCCCAAGCAGCTGCCGCCCGATCCCGGCAATGTCGCGACGACGACGCAGACCACGCCGGGAACCATGGGCCAGCCGGCACCTGGCAGCCAGGCTGACTTTGTCGCCCGCATGATGGGCAGGGACACGATTTACTTCGATACCGACAAGTTCAACATCGACAGCCAGGATGCCGTTGCCTTGCAGGGGCAGGCGCAGTGGCTGATGCAGTATCCCGCCAAGCGCGCCACGATCGAAGGCCATGCCGACGAGCGCGGCACGCGTGACTACAACCTGGCGCTTGGCGAAAAGCGGGCCAATGCGGCGAAGAACTATCTGGTTAGCCTGGGTGTCGAGGCGAGCCGCCTGACGACGATTTCCTATGGCAAGGAGCGCCCGGTGGCGACCGGTTCGAACGAGGAAGCCTGGGCGAAGAATCGCCGCGCGGTCACGCTCACGATCGATTGATCGCGCTGGCTCAGCGCAGGATCGGCATTTCCGGAAGGGCGGGCAGTTGCAGCAGTTCCGCCCTTTCGGGGACCAGCGCGGCGGCACCGGCATCCGATCCCAATTCCACCGACTTGCCGCCCAGCACGGCAAAGCCTGCCATCAGCAGGACGGAAAGTGCAGAGGAAAAAGCCAGCTTCTTGCTCATGTTCGGTATCCGTGATGCTAACCGTGCTTAATATAAGCGCGGCATGAAGATGTTGCAACGCACAATCTACTCGTCACATATGAACGGCAGGTTGACCGTTCAAGTGCTTGCCCGATCGCTGCCCGCGCGACTAAGGCATGGTCATGAGCCGTGCACGCCGATCCGATAACTGGGGCTTCCCCCGCTGGGGCGGGTACGGTGGCACGCGCGAGGCGGTGACGGTGCGGCTCTGCGACCGCACGGGCTGCAATGAAAAGGGCGATTGCCCCGCTCCGAAGAGCCCCAGCAGCCCGGACCGCTGGTATTTCTGCCAGAAGCATGCCGCAGAATATAACGCCGGGTGGGACTATTTCGCCGGGCTCGATGCCGAAGAGGCAGCCGAGCGCGAAAAGGCGGAACGCCAGACTCACGAAGGCTACCAGGAATCGGCGCACTATGGCTGGGCTGGCTCTGGCGATGGCACCCGCAGCCGCGACGAGCTTCGCGCGCTCGAGGTGCTGGGGCTGGGGACCGATGCCGATTTCGATGCGGTGAAGAAGGCCTGGCGGTCGAAGGCCAAGGAAGTCCACCCCGACGTCAAACCGGGGGACGAGGTTGCCGCCAAGGCCTTCCAGGCGATCCAGCTGGCCTACGAAGTGCTGCGCGCCGCCGAAGAACGGCGCGAGTGGAAGGGCTGAGGGCTCAGGCTTCCTCGGGCAGCTTCTCGTTACGGCCGAGCAGCAAGAGCAGCAGCGAACCAAGGATCACGCCCACGCCGGTGACCAGCAGGAAGACCACGAAGTTCCCCGTCTTGGCCAGGGTAAAGCCCAGGAATGCCGCACCGATCGAGGTGGAGAACGAGGTGATGGCAGTGATCAGGCCCATCACCGAGGAATAGACCCCCACACCGAACCGCCGGGCAACGAGAAAGGCCACGACATCGCCTTCCGCGCCGAAGGTGAAGCCGATGAAGTAAACCGACAGCAGCAGCAGGACATGGGCATCCATGCTGCTTGCGATGAAGAACAGGCCGATGCTGGGCAGGGCCATGGTCAGGAAGGCCACGCGATAGGGGTTCATCCGGTCGATCGCGAAACCGGCGATCAGCCGCCCCGAAAGCTGGCCCAGCAACAGCGCGATGGTGGCCTGCCCCATCATCATCCCGGTCATGCCGTTTTCAAGGATCAGGTTCTTGAGCTGCGCCTGCGGAATGGTCTGCGGCAGGTTGCACAGCAGCATCGATGCGCCCAGCATCCAGAAGGCGGGATTGCGGAAGATCATCGGGTAATCGTCACGCGCGCGCCGTTTCGTGCTGGCAACGCCGTGGCTCTTCGATCCTGGCGGGATCAGCAGGAAGGTGACGATGCCGGCCACCACGGCGAACATCGCAAGGAACTGGTAGCCGTCGCGCCAGCCCTGCGTTTCGACGATGGAATTGAGGATCGGGCCGACGATCATGCCGAAAAGCGCCGGGCCGGATGCGACAATGGCAAGCGCCATGCCGCGCGATTTCTGGATATATTGCACGGCGAGACGGCAGAAGACCGTGGCGGTCGTGGTCATGCCGATCACGCCCTGGGCAACGAACAACATGCTGTAGGTGCCGATCGAGCCATCCATCAGGCTGAGCAGCAGGTAGATCACCGGCATGGCGACCATGCCGATCAGCGCGGTCATCCGCACGCCCAACACGTCTGCCAGGCGTCCGACGAAGGGCAGGACCAGCGAGGAAAACAGCCCCAGGGTGCCGACATAGGCAAAATCGGAGGGAGACCAGCCGTTGCTCTTGATCAGAGAGGGAGCCATCGTGCTGATGACCGTGCCGGCGAGCGACATGCCCGTGCCGACCCCGATGGTTGCGGCCAGCAGCGGGCGCCAGTTATCGCGCAATTCGCGGACGTAGGTCATGCAGTGGTCTCTCCCAGCCGGACGGCCCGCAGCCGCCCTTGCGCGCCTGTCTCTGCGATTGCCTCTTCCGGGTCAACTGCGCCACCAATCGCCGGAGCGGTTTGCTCCCGCCAATTGTCAGACGGCGGCAAGCGCCTGTTCGAAGTCCGCGATCAGGTCGTCGGCGTCCTCGATGCCCACGGATATCCGCACGAGGTTGTCGGTGATGCCCAGTTGCGCCTTGCGCTCGTCGGGCACGGAAAGGTGGGTCATGCTCGCCGGGTGGCTGGCCAGGGTTTCGGTGCCGCCCAGGCTGACCGCGAGCTTGGCGATCTTCAGCGCATCAAGGAAGCGGAAGCATTCTGCCTCGCCGCCCTTGATGAACACGGAAAAGGTGCTGCCTGCGCCGCTGCAGTGGCGGCGGAAGATGTCTGCCTGCGCCGGATCGTCGATCATGCCGAGATAGCCCAGCCCTTCCACCTTCGGATGCTGCCTGAGGAAGGCGCAGACCTTCGCCGCGTTCTCCCCCGAGCGGGTCATGCGCAGTTCCACCGTCTCGAGGCTGCGCAGCAGCATCCACGAGGTATTGGGATCGAGGATTGTGCCCATGGTGTTGCGCAGCATGCGTACCGGATCCATCCAGCGCTTTGCGCCCGAAAGCCCGCCTGCCACGAGATCGGAATGGCCGCCGGCATATTTGGTCAGCGAATAGACAACCACGTCCGCACCCTGCCTCAGCGGTTGCTGCCACAGCGGGCCGAGGAAGGTGTTGTCGATCGCGATCGGCACATCGGCGCCTAGCACTGCATTGCGCGCGGCATTTACCGCCTCCACGTCTACCAGCGCGTTCGTCGGGTTTGCCGGGCTTTCCAGATAGACCATGGCGACCCTGCTGCCCTGATCTTCCGCCAGCTGCCTGCCCTTTTGCAGCGCCGCCTCGATTTCTCCCTGCGCGGCCCCGGCCGGAAAATCGACATAGCCAATGCCGAAACGCGAAAGCGTCTTTGCAATGAACCCCTCGGTCGCGGCATAAAGCGGGCCGGAATGGACGATGACGTCGCCTTGGTTGCAGAAGGCCAGCAGCAGGGTGGCAATGGCCGACATCCCGCTGGAGAACACCAGCGCATCCTCTGCACCGTCCCAGACGGCCAGGCGATCTTCGAGAATCTCCTGGTTCGGGCCGTTGAAGCGGGAATAGACCAGTCCTTCGGCCCCGCCGGGCCGCTTGCCGGTAATGCCTTCGAAGAACCGCTTGCCCTCAGCCGCACTGGGAAAGGCGAAGGTGGAGGTAAGGAAGATCGGCGGCTTCAGCGACCCTTCCGACAAAGTGGGGTCATAGCCGTGACCCATCATCAGGGTGGAAGGCTTGAGCGGCCGATCGCCGATCGTGGTGACCTGGGCCTTGGGCTTGCGGCGGGGGGTAGGGGGAACGGACATGGTTTCTTGTGTAACCTTTTCCCGACGCCATGGCGAGGAGGAATTGCCCGTCCCGCGTCAGACCACCGCGTGGACCATCCAGACCACCCCGACGATCAGGAACACACCGGCAAGATCGAGCGCGAGCCCGGCCTTCACCACGCGGCCGAGCGCGACGTGCCCGGTGCCCCAGGCAATCGCGTTCGGCCCGGTGCCAGCCGGCAACATGAAGCCCCAGGTGGAAGCAATCGCAGCCGGCAGGGCCAGCAGGATCGGATCGCCACCCAGCGCCACTACCAGCGCCGCGACGACCGGCATGATGCCGCTGGCCGTCGCGATGTTGCTGGCAAATTCGGTGATAAGGATGACGAAGGCCACCAGCGCCAGTGCCACCACCGGGAGCGGCACCGATTTCAGCGGCAGCAGCATCTCGCCCATCCAGGCGGCAAGGCCGGATTCGGTCATGCCCATGGCCAGTGCCAGCCCCCCGCCGAACATCAGCACCACGTCCCAGGGCGCGCGATTGGCTTCGCGCCACAGCAGCATCGGGCGACCGGTCCCGTCGGGCAGGACGAACAGGACAAGGCCCGCAATGGCGGCGATGGTGCCGTCGGTCAGGCCGCCCTTGGGGAACAGCCCCTCAAGCCAGGGCTGAGCAATCCAGGCACCCATTGCCAGCACGAAAACCGGCAGCAGCCTGCGTTCCGGCGTGCTCCAGATGGTCGCCTGCGCAATAGCCGCGCGCGCGGCGGCCGGATCGAAGGTGTCATGCCTGAGGTTCTGGACACGGGCGATGATGAAGGCGGCCAGCGGCACGGCGATCAGCACGATCGGCATGCCGTAGATGCTCCATTCAAGGAAGGTGATCTTCACGCCCAGTGCCTTGTCGATCAGTCCGACGGCGATGGCATTGGTCGGCGTGCCGATCAGCGTGCCGAGGCCGCCGATCGATGCGGCAAAGGCGATGCCCATCGGCAGGGCGCCGGCGATGCCCTCGGTCTCGCCCTCCTTCACGCCGCCCGCAGCCAGCATGGCCAGCGCCATGGGCATCATGATCAGGGCAGTGGAGGTGTTGGAAATGACTGAGGACAGCAGCGCCGTCGCCATCATCACCCCCAGCAGCAATTGCCACGGCTTTGCCCCGGCCAGGCCCATGATGAACAGCGCCAGCCGTCGGTGCAGGCCGGTCCGCTCGATTGCCAGGGCCAGGAAGGCGCCGGCGATGAACAGGAACATGATCGGCGAATAATAGGCCGACGCCGTCTTGTTGGCATCGGCCACTCCCACCAGCGGCAGGACGATGAAAGGCAGGATTGCCGTGGCATAGAGCGGCAGCGCCTCGGTCATCCACCAGACCGCCATCCACCAGACGAGGCCAGCTGCGGGCCATGCCGCATCGGGCATCGATCCGGGCGGCGGCACCAGCAAGGTCAGGATGAAACCGGCCAGGCCAAGCCAGAAGCCGATCCTTCGCGTCGTCATTCCTGCCCCCTTGCACTGCACGCTTGGTGAAAATCGCTTTCCGGCCTAGCCTTATCGCCTGACAGGCGAAAGGGAAGCCACCCGATGAGCGAGGCTGACAGCAGCGGTGCAGGAAGGGTGCTGGGGATCGGCGGATTGTTCTTCCGGTCGCCGGATCCGGAGCGGCTTTCGGCCTGGTATCGCGCGCACCTGGGCGTTGGTGCGGGCTGTTCGGGCACCGGCGAGCCCGCCGGCGAGTGGACGTGGAAGGCCGCGGGCGGGGATACCGTCTTCGTCCCGTTCCGGCAGGACAGCGATTACTTCGCCGCCGACAAGGCGTTCATGATCAACTTGCGGGTAAGCGGCATCGATGCCCTCGTCGACCGGCGGGAAGCGGCAGGCATCATGGCCGAGCGGCGTGCCGAATGGGACGATCCCGCAGTCGGGCGATTCGCCCGGATCCATGATCCGGACGGCAACGCCATCGAATTGTGGGAACCCCCGGCCAGCTGACCGGGGGCAGGCCGGATCACTTCGGTGAAATGACCATCAGCATCTGGCGGCCTTCCATGCGGGGATAGGCCTCAATCTTGGCGATTTCCGCCGTGTCTTCCTGCACCCGGCGCAGCAGGTTCATGCCGAGCTGCTGGTGGGCCAGTTCGCGACCGCGGAAGCGCAGGGTGACCTTGACCTTGTCGCCCTCGCCGATGAACTTGTGGATCGCCTTCATCTTCGTATCATAGTCATGATCGTCGATGTTCGGACGCATCTTGATCTCCTTGATCTCCTGCGTCTTCTGGGTCTTGCGGGCGAGGTTGGCCTTCTTCTGAGCCTCGTAGCGGAACTTGCCGACATCGAGGAACTTGCAGACCGGCGGATCGGCGTTGGGCGAAACCTCTACCAGGTCAAGGCCGACATCGGCCGCCTGCTCGATTGCTTCGCGGGTGTACATGACGCCAATGTTTTCACCGTTCTCATCGATCACGCGGACCTTGTCCGACTGGATGAGGTGATTGTAGCGCGGCCCGCTCTTTACTGGGGGCTGCAGCATGCGCCGGGGTGGGGGAGCTATAGTCTGATCTCCTGTAATTGCTCTTTGGGCGCGCTCTTAAAGCGAATCACCGCCTTGGGGAAGCGGCGATTTCATGCAGCTTCCACTTCCACGGTTTCCTCACCGGCAGCTTCGAGCAGGGTTGCCTCCACCTCTTTGATGCGACCGGCGTGTTCCAGTTTCTCGCCGAGCAGGTCCGTGACGTAGAATGTGTCGACCGCGCGTTCGCCATAAGTGGCGATATGGGCGGAATGGACGATCAGGCGCGCCTCGAACAGCGCGCGGGCAAGGCGATTGAGGAGGGCGGGGCGGTCCCGCGCCGCCACCTCGATCACGGTAAAGCGGTTGGAGGCCTTGTTGTCGAAGGCAACACCGGGGCGCACGGTAAAGGCCTCGGCGCGCGGGCGGGCAAGTGGCCGGGCGGCAAGGCGCGGCACCAGCTTCACCCGGTTGGCCAGGGCATCGGCAATCATCGTTTCGATGCGCTTGAGCTGGTCGCCTTCGCTGAACGGGCGGCCCAGCGGATCCTGCACGAGGAAATTGTCCACCGCCACGCCGTTCTTCGCGGTGTGGATGCGCGCATCGATGATGTTGCCGCCGGCAAGGTGGATGCCGCCCGCGATGCGATAGAACAGCCCCGGATGGTCGGCGGCGATCACCGTGACGAGCGTTGCCCCGCGCGCGGCGTAGTATTCGCAGGCCACGTGCAGCGCGGCGCCCTTCGATGCCTCAAGCTGGCGGACGTTCCAGGCGATGATGTCTTCGGGTTCGGCAATCCAGTAGGCATCGCCAAGTTGCTTGCCAACGGAATCGACCAGCTTGCCCTGCTTGCCCAGCAGCTCGCGGACCTTGTCCTTCTTGCGCGCCACGCGTTCGCTGCGGCCGTGCTGCGCATGGCCCAGCCGCAGCCGTTCCTCCGACGCCTCGTAAAGATCGCCCAGCAGCTGGCGCTTCCAGCTGTTCCAGGTGGTGGGGCCGACCGCGCGGATATCGACGATCGTCAGCAGGGTCAGCTGGCGCAGGTTCTCGATCGACTGCACGACCTCGACGAAATCGGTGATCGTCTTCCAGTCGGCAAGATCGCGACGGAAGGCGGTGTCGCTCATCATCAGGTGATGGCGCACCAGCCAAGAGACGAGTTCCGTCTCGCCGGCATCGAGGCCGAAGCGCGGGCAAAGCTTGCGCGCCACTTCGGCACCAAGCACCGAATGGTCCCCGCCGCGCCCCTTGGCGATATCGTGCAGCAGCACCGCGCAATAGGTGACCCGGCGCGAGCGGATCTGCGGCAGCAGCCGGGTGGCAAGAGGGTGGTCTTCCTTGCGCTCGCCCCGCTCGATCTGCGCCAGCAGGCCGATGGCGCGGATCGTGTGCTCGTCCACCGTATAGTGGTGGTACATGTCGAACTGCATCTGCGCGTTGACCCGGCCGAAATCGGGCACGAAGCGGCCGAAGACGTCCGCCTCGTTCATCCAGCGCAGGACGGTTTCCGGGTCATTGCGGCTGGTCAGCAGGTCAAGGAACAGGGCATTGGCGCGCGGATCGGCGCGCACGGCAGCGTCGATCAGCTTGGCGTCGCGGGCCGCCCGGCGCATGGCCGAAGGGTGGATTTCCAGCCGGTGCGTATCGGCGAGGTGAAACAGCTCGATCAGGCGGACGGGATCCTTTTCGAACCAGTCGTCCGATGGCGTGTCGATCTTGCCGCCGAATACGCGCCAGCCACCTGCCAGTGTGCGCGAGCGGGCGCGGAACCCGGCGAGCAGGCCCTTGGGCTGCTTGCGGGCGAACTGCTCGTCCAGCTGGGCCAGGAACAGGCCGCTCAAGGCCCCCACGCGCTTTGCCTGGAGGAAGAAGTACTGCATGAACCGCTCGACCGCGCTCTTGCCCGGGCGGTCGGCAAAGCCCATGCGGGCGGCAACCTCGCGCTGGAGGTCGAAGGTCAGGCGGTCCTCGGCGCGGTTGGTGATGGTGTGCAGGTGGCAGCGCACCGCCCAGAAGAAGGTCTCCGCCCGCTTGAACGCGCGGTATTCCGTTGCCGTCAGCAGCCCGACATCGACCAGCTCGGAAGCGCTGCGCACCTTGTGGATGTACTTGCCGATCCAGTAGAGCGTGTGCAGGTCACGCAGCCCGCCCTTGCCTTCCTTGACATTGGGTTCGACGACGTAGCGGCTGTCGCCAAGACGCTTGTGCCGTTCGTTGCGCTCGACCAGCTTGTCGGTCACGTATTCGCGCTCGGTCCCGGCGACGACTTCGGCCCAGAACCGGCGGGTCGCCTCGTCGAACAGGTCCTGATCGCCCCAGACATAGCGCCCTTCCAGAAGCGCGGTGCGGATCGTCAGGTCGCTGCGCCCCATGCGCACCATGTCATCGAGGCTGCGGCTGGAATGGCCGACCTTCAGGCCCAGGTCCCACAGGAAATAGAGGATCGCCTCGATCACCTGCTCGCACCAGGGGGTCTGCTTGCCGGGCGTCAGGAAGCCAATGTCCACGTCCGAATGCGGCGCCATCTCGCCCCGGCCATAGCCGCCCACCGCCATCACGGTGATACGCTCGCCAGTGGAACGGTTGCTCGCGCGGTAGACATCGCCCACCACGTGATCGTGGATCACCCGCACCAGCTGGTCGACGAGGAAGGCTTGTGCCGTGGCGCATTCGTTGCCGGCAGATGGCTTCTCAGCCAGCCGCCTGGCGATTTCCGCCCGCCCGGATTTCATCGCCTCGCGCAGCAGTTCCACCACCCGCTGGCGCGCGCGCTCCGCCCCTTGTTCGGCGACCTTGTCGGCAATGGCGGCGGCAAGCGCGCGCCGGTCGATGATGGCGCGCTGGTTGGCAATGCGTTGAAACGTCAAGGGTCGGGTCCGTAAAGATTCAGCGCCCGTTCCATTGAGCCGCATAGCGCGCCTTGAGGCTGCGCTTGTCGACCTTTTCGGTACCGAGCCGCGGCAGTCTATCCGATTCCCGCCAGAAACGCACCGGTATCTTGAAGGCGGCGAGCCGTGCGCCCAGGAATTCGCGCAGGTCGTCTTCGGAAACGTCGGCTCCGGGGTGCGTCACGTAGACCGCCACCGGCTGTTCGCCCAGCCGTTCGTCCGGCAGGCCGAACACGCTTGCTTCGGCAAGGCCTGGATGGTCGTAGAGCGCGGCCTCCACCTCGCTTGCGGTGATGTTCTCGCCGCCGCGAATGATGATGTCCTTCTTGCGATCGACGATGAACAGGTAGCCATCCTCGTCCAGATAGCCGAGGTCGCCCGACAGGAACCAGCCGTCTTCGGTAAGGCAGGCACGGGTCGCCTCCTCGTTGCGCCAGTAGCCAAGGAAGTTGCAGACCGAGCGGATCGCCACTTCGCCGACGGCACCGGGGCCGAGCGGCTGGCGGGCATCGTCGAGGATCGCAAGGTCCACCAGCGGCTTGCTCGCAGGGCCCGTGGAGTTGGGCTTGTCGAGGTAGTTTTCGTTGAAATTGCCGCAGCCCACGGCATTGGTTTCGGTAAGCCCATAACCCAGGATGGGATAGCCGGTTGGCAAGGCATCGCGGATGGCGCGCACATGGCTTGCCGGGCGCGGCGCGCCGCCCGCGGCGAAGTGGAAGCAGGTTGAAAGGTCAAACCTGCCGCGATCGGGATGCATGGCGATCTCGTGGCTCATCAGCGGCACGCCGATGAAATAGCTTACCTGTTCGCGCTCGATCAGCCGCATGGCCTCCACCGCGTCCCAGCGCGGCATGATCACCAGCTTGCGCCCGGTGATCATGCTTTGCAGCATCAGCGGGATTTCGCCGGTCACATGGAACAGCGGCACGGCCACCAGCGCGGCGGGCTGCCGGTCCGGCACCTGGCCAAGCCCCGCGTGGTACGTGTAAAGCATCAGCGTCTGCGCGGCGAAGTTGATCGTTGCCTGCACCACGGCGCGATGGTCCGATACCGCGCCCTTGGACTGTCCGGTCGAACCGGAGGTGAACAGGATCGTGGCAAGATCGTCCCCGCGCAGAGCCGGCAGGGTGGCCTCGCCCGAACCGAGCAGGCAGGCCAGCCCTTCGCGCGGATCGCCGTGGTCAAACAGCAAGACCTCTCCGCCGTGGTCGATCGCCTCAAGCCGTGCGGCCCGCGAGGCATCGGCAAGGATCAGGCGGCAATCGGCCAGCCGGATGCCGCCAGCCAGTTCCTCGCCGGTCCACCAGCCGTTGAGCAGCGCGACGCAGCCACCCGCGAAGAGCACGCCCATGTAGGCGATGATCCAGTTTGCCGAATTGCGCGCGGCAATGCCCACGCGCTCTCCGCGCTGCAGGCCATGGCGGTTGACCAGTCCTGCCCCCACCTCGCGGGCAAGGGCAAGGGTTTCCCCGAAGGTCAGCCGCAGCTCACCGTCGACGATGAAGTCCTTGGCCGCGTGGGCCGACCCATAGGCATCGAAAAGGGCGGGCAGGCTGGGCGGGGCGTTGCGGAACACCGTATAGGTCTGTCCGCGCACCTCCTGCGTGGCCGTTTCCAGCATGGCCCCCGGTGCGGTCAGGCCATCCATCACCTTGCGCAATGTAAGGTCGAGATCACTCGGCATGGTGCGCCGCTACATCCTTTCCCGCTGAACCTTCATTGTCCACAGCCTGTTCCCTCTCGGGCCAGCCTGTGCCAGAAGCATTTGTGCAACCGGTTCTAGGGGTTTGGCACCTTGCTGTCACTATTGCTTACCACTGCGGCGCAGCCGATCTACTTCGACGATCTGGGGCTGACGCGCGGGATCGATCTCGGCTTCTTCATGCTGCGCTGGTACAGCCTGGCTTACCTGGCCGGCATTGTCCTGGCCTATTGGCACACTTCGAAGGCGATCAAGACGGCCGGTGCCCCCCTTGCCCAGCGCCATGCCGACGACCTGTTCTTCTATTGCACGCTCGGCATCATCATCGGCGGCCGGCTTGGCTATGCCACGTTCTACGCTCCCGAGCTGTGGGCCAGCCCCGGCGATCTGGTGAAGCTGTGGGAAGGCGGGATGAGCTTCCATGGCGGCCTGCTCGGCGTGGTCGCCGCCTTTGCCTGGGTATCTTGGCGCGGCAAGCTGAACTTCCTGCGCGTGGCTGACTACGTCTCGGTCGCCGTGCCCTTCGGCATGCTGTTCGGGCGGCTGGCCAACTTCGTCAACGGTGAACTCTGGGGCCGCCCCGCCGGACCGGACGTGCCCTGGGCGATCGTATTCCCCGATGCCGGCCTTGAAGCGCGCCACCCCAGCCAGCTTTACGAGGCCGGGCTGGAAGGCCTGCTGCTGCTGCTGGTGATGATGTACCTTTTCTGGCGCACCCGCGCCCGCTTCCGCCCGGGCCTGCTTGCGGGCGTGTTCGCTGCGGGCATCGCGCTCGGCCGTTTTGTCGTCGAATTCTTCCGCGAGCCCGATGCCCAGCTTAAGGCCTTTGCCCAGTCGACCGGGTTGTCGATGGGCCAGTGGCTGACCGTTCCGCTGTTCCTGGCTGGCGTGTTCTTCATTGTTCGCGCCCTGAAGCGGCCCCCGCTCGGAACCGTTGCCCCGCCACCGCAATGACCCCGGACGCTTCGCTTTCCGCCATTTTCGAACGCCTGATCGGCCATTCCGGGCCGATCAGCGTGGCGCACTACATGGCCGAGGCGAACGCCCGCTACTATGCCTCCAAGGACCCGTTCGGCGAGGCGGGCGATTTCATCACCGCCCCCGAAATCAGCCAGATGTTCGGCGAACTGATCGGCCTGTGGCTGGCTGACATGTGGATCCGTGCCGGCCGGGAAGAGCCCGTGCACTATGTCGAACTGGGGCCTGGCCGCGGCACGCTTGCGCGCGATGCGCTTGCCGCGACGAAGCGCTATGGCCTGACCCCGCGGGTCCATTTCGTCGAAACGTCCACCCGGCTGAAGGATATTCAGCTCGCGACCATGCCCGATGCGATCTGGCATGACGATCTTTCCACCGTCCCCTTCCAGGGGCCGATCCTGCTGGTGGCGAACGAGTTTCTCGACGCCCTGCCGGTACGCCAGATGGTGAAGACGGGCGATGGCTGGCGCGAGCGGATGGTGGGCTTCCAGCAGGGCCGGTTCCTGCCCGTGGCGGGCCAGATGCCGATGGATGCCGCCGTGCCCGAGGCGCGCCGCGAGGCAGCGGAGGGGACGATCATCGAAACCTGCCCGGCAGCGGCCGCCATCGTCTATGAAGTCGCCGGGCGGCTGGTCGAACAGGGCGGCGCTGCGCTGTTCATCGATTACGGCACTGACACGATCCGCGACGGATCGACGCTGCAGGCGGTCCGCGCCCACCGCAAGGTCGATCCCTTCGCCGCACCGGGAGAAGCGGACCTTACGGCGCACGTGGATTTTGCTACGCTGGCCCCGATCGTCGAATCGCGGGGGTGCCGCTGGCTCGGCACGGTTCCGCAGGGCCGCTGGTTGCGCGCACTGGGGATCGAAGCCCGGGCTGAAGCGCTCGCCCAGTTCGCGCCGCAACATGCCGGGGCCGTGCGATCGGCCATGGACCGGCTGATCGGGGAGGGGCAGATGGGTTTGCTGTTCAAGGTATTCGGCATGGCCGCGCCGCGCTGGCCCGATGGAGCGGGCTTCTGACCGGAGGCACACCGCGCTATTCGATCTTCACCCGCTGCGTGCGGGCGGTGTTGTTATTCTTCTACCACCTGCAGGGATGGAAGCTGGAAGGCGGCGGGCCGCAATCGCGGCGCTGCATCATCATCGGCGCACCGCACACCACCAACTGGGATTTCATCTTCTTCGCCGGCGCCACGCACGAACTGGGCCTGCACGCCGGCTTCATGGGCAAGGACACGCTTTTCCGCTGGCCGATGGGGCGCTTCATGCGCGAAATGGGCGGGGTTCCCGTGGTGCGATCATCGCGCCAGAACTATGTCGAACAGATGATCGAGGCATTCCGCACCCGTGACGAGCTGATGCTGGTGATCGCGCCCGAAGGCACGCGCAAGCAGGCCCGGCGCTGGAAATCGGGCTTCTATCATATTGCCGTCGGCGCAGGGGTGCCGATCGTCCTGGGGTGGCTCGATTACAACACCCGTCGCGGCGGGCTGGGCCCGGAAATGATGATGACCGGCGATTACCCCGCCGATATGGCGCGCATCCGCGCCTTTTACGAAGAACGCCTGCCAGGCCATCCGCAACTGGCCGCGATTACCGCCGGAGACGAAAGCGATGACCGAGATCCTGCTCACCAACGCCGTGCTGATCGGCGCGCTCATGCTGGCGCTGTGCGCGCTGGCGGTGCGGATTGACGATGTTTCCTTCATCGATGCGGTCTGGGGGGCGGGCATGGCGCTGCTCGCCTTCTCGGCCTGGCTGCAACTGGGCGATCCGGGCCAGCGCGCCGGACTGATTTCCGCCATGGCGGTGATCTGGGGCCTGCGGCTTGGCCTGCACCTGCTGATCCGCTGGCGGGCGAGCGGGGAAGATCCGCGTTACAAGAAGATCCTCGCCCCCGCGCGCGAAGCGGGCCGCTATGGCCGCGGCGCCTTGCTGCGGGTTTTCCTGCCCCAGGCGGTGCTGCTTTGGATTACCTGCCTTCCCGCCCAGGCTGGCATCGCCGCCAGCGGTATCGCGCCGGCCGGCACGCTCGCCATGGCGGGTGCGGCGCTGTGGCTGATCGGCATGGTGTTCGAGACGGTGGGGGATTGGCAGCTGACGCGCTTCCGCGCCGATCCGGCAAACAAGGGCCGCGTGCTCGATACTGGCCTGTGGCGCTATACCCGCCACCCCAACTATTTCGGCGATGCCTGCGTCTGGTGGGGCATCTGGCTGGCGGCGGCGGAGGCTGGCTTGGGTGTGGCGCTTGGCACGCTTATCGGTCCGGTCTTCCTGACCTTCACGCTGACGCGCTGGTCGGGAAAGCCGCTGCTGGAACGCAGCCTGGTGCAGAACCGCCCCGGCTATGCGGAATACGTGGCGCGCACCTCGGGCTTCATCCCCTGGCCGCCGAAGCGGGGCTAGGCCTCAGTTCGCGACCGAAAGGTCGCTCGTGCGGCCAACCGGGGGCATCTGCCGCACCGGCTCGGCACGAATCCACGCTTCGAGCGCTTCCAGATCTTCCGCGCCGGTCACCGTCTCGGTTCCTTCGCGGAACATGGTGAAGCTGTCCCCGCCGGCAGACAGGAAGCTGTTCATCGTCACGCGATAGCGGCGGGCCGGATCGATCGGCTTGCCGTCCAGCGTCGCAGAAACCACGCGCTGGCCTTCGGGTCGCCGCGTGTCGTAGCGCATGGCAAAGCCTTGCGACGGTGCGAGCAATTGCACGAAGCCATCTGCATCGAACTGTTGTTCCAGCAGCTTCAGCAATTGCGCGCCGGTCATCGTCTTGGTCACCAGCGTGTTGCCGAAAGGCTGGGCGGCATAGATATCGGCAAAGCGTATCGATCCGTCGGCAGCAGGCGTGATCCCGGCCCGGATGCCCGAGGGGTTCATGAAGGCCACCTGCGCGCCTGCCGGACGGGTGGCAGCAAGCTGGGCATCGGCGATCAGGTTGCCGAAGCTCGATTCGATTGTCGAAGCCGGCTTGTCCGAACCGGCGGAGAGCTTGCCCACGGGCCGCTCCGCCACTTCGCGCGCGGCTGCGGCATAGCGCGCGACATAGGCGGCCATTGCCTGGTCGATCCCGCCCGTGGTGCTGCCATCGGCGCGGACCAGCACGTTGCGCGCTTCGGAGGAGAGGACCTTGCCGCGCTTCGGATCGACCTTCAGCGTCACGTCGGTAAGGAAGGTGCCGCCATAGCCGGCGCTGGTGACGAGGATTGGGCGCGAGGGATCGATCTTCGCATAGTCGCAGACGTAGAAGTTGTGCGTGTGGCCGGACAGGACAAGGTTCACGCGCGGATCGAGCCGCGACAGGATGCCCAGGAGCGGCCCGTTGATGCCCTCGCAGCCGGGCGCATCGTTCGGCCTTTCGCTGTAGAGCCCCTGATGGATGGCGACGACCAGCACGTCGGCGCCCTTGGCCACCAGCTCTGGCACCTGCGCGTTGATCGCATCGGCCTCGTCCGAGAATGCCAGCCCGTCGACACCGCTGGGGGTGACGAGGTTCGGCGTATCCTTCAGCGTCAGCCCGATCACCCCGATGGTCACCTTGGCCCCGGACTTGCGGATGGTCCGCAGGCCGGCCGCGGGAAACAGCGTTTCCCCGGTGCTTTTGGTGGTGACGTTGGCAGAGAGGAAGCGGAATTTCGCGCCCTTGAACTGCTCCACCTGACAGGGCTTGCGGATCGACAGCCGGGCGCAGCCGCCATCCTGCATGCGTCGCAGTTCCTGCCAGCCGCGATCGAATTCGTGGTTGCCCACTGCGTTGAAATCCAGCCCGATGGCATTCATCGCGTTGACCGACGGTTCATCGAGGAACAGCGAGGAGATCAGAGGGCTGGCGCTGATAAGGTCGCCGGCGGAAATCACCAGCGTATCGGGATCGCTGCGCCGGCGCTGGGCAATCGCGGCGGAAAGCGCCGCCGCGCCGCCGACCTGCACCTTCTCCTGCGTGCCGTCCGCCGATACCAGGGTGAAGGGCCGTCCGATCGGCTCGAGGTTGCCGTGGAAATCGTTGATACCGACGATTCGCACCGCCACCGGGCCTGCTGCCGGCCTGCTGCCGCTCGTCGCGCAGGCGGCGAGCAACAGGGTGGCTCCGAGCGCGGCGAACGGACGCAGGCTGCGCATCGTCACACGTCGAGGTTGGCGACGTTGAGCGCGTTTTCCTGGATGAAGTCGCGCCGCGGTTCGACGATATCGCCCATCAGGCGGGTGAAGATCTCGTCGGTCACGTCGGCGTCTTCCACCTTGACCTGCAGGAGGATGCGGTTGTCCGGATCGAGCGTGGTTTCCCAGAGCTGCTCCGCGTTCATTTCGCCCAGGCCCTTGTAGCGGGCGATGGAAAGGCCCTTGCGGCCATTGGCCAGTACGGCATCCAGCAGCTGCGAGGGGCGGGTGATCGAACCGTCGCCGGCAACGGCACGGGCCGGAATTTCGGCCTGGTCGCCAGCGCCGGGTTCGGCGGTTTCGGTTTCGGGCTCCGGCTCGGCCGCACCAGCCCGGACCAGTCGGGCAATGCCGGAATAGACCTCTGCCTGTTCGGCAGCGATCCGCGCCAGTTTGCGGGCTTCGGCGGAAACGAGGAAGCTGGCGTCGATCGGGTAGGCGTCGGTTACGCCGCGCCACACGCGTTCGACCAGCACCGAGCCATCCTCGCGCAGGGCTGCGCGCCACACGGCCTCGCGGTCGCCACGGCCAAGCCATTCGGCAGCGCGGGCAACGGCGGCGGTGCGGCCGGCGGCATCAAGGTCCGGCTCAAGCGCGCCGGCCAGGGCCAGGCCCTCGATCACGGCCGGATCGTACTTGCGCGGCACAAAGCCCATCAGGGCGCGCAGGCGCAGGGCATGTTCGACCAGCCCTTCCAGCTCCGCTCCGCCGCGCGTACCGCCCGGGGTTTCGAGGAAGCGGTTGGCCAGCCCTGCTTCCACCAGATAGCGGTCAAGCGCGGCCTGGTCCTTCAGGTAGACCTCGCTGCGGCCCTTGGCGACCTTGTAAAGCGGCGGCTGCGCGATGAAGAGATGGCCGTTGCGGATGATTTCCGGCATCTGGCGATGGAAGAAAGTAAGCAGCAGGGTGCGGATGTGCGCGCCGTCCACGTCGGCGTCGGTCATGATGACGATCTTGTGGTAGCGCAGCTTGTCGATGTTGAACTCGTCGCGGATGCCGGTGCCCATGGCCTGGATCAGCGTGCCGACTTCCTTCGAACCGATGATGCGGTCAAACCGGGCGCGTTCCACGTTCAGGATCTTGCCCTTCAGCGGCAGGATCGCCTGGTAATGGCGATCACGGCCCTGCTTGGCGGAACCGCCTGCGGAATCACCCTCGACCAGGAACAGTTCGCACTTGCTCGGATCGCGTTCCTGGCAGTCGGCCAGCTTGCCGGGCAGCGAGGCGATGTCCATCACGCCCTTGCGGCGGGTCAGCTCGCGAGCGCGGCGGGCGGCTTCGCGGGCAGCGGCGGCATCGATGATCTTCTGGATCACCGCCTTGGCGTTGGCCGGGTTTTCCTCGAGCCATTCGGTCATCTTGTCGCTCATCAGGCTTTCGAGCGGTTGGCGAACCTCGGAGGAAACCAGCTTGTCCTTGGTCTGGCTGGAGAACTTCGGGTCCGGCAGCTTGACCGAGACGATGGCGGTCAGCCCTTCGCGCATGTCATCGCCGGTAAGGTTCACCTTCTCCTTCTTCAGCAAGCCGGACTTTTCGGCATAGCCGTTGAGGGTACGGGTCAGCGCGGCACGGAACGCGGCGAGATGGGTGCCGCCGTCACGCTGCGGGATATTGTTGGTGAAGCACAGGACGTTTTCGTAATAGGAATCGTTCCATTCCAGCGCGACATCGATGCCGATGCCGTCGCGCTGCGCGCTGATCGCGATGGGGTCGGGCAGCAGCGCCTGCTTATTGCGATCGAGCCACTTCACGAAGGCCGCGATGCCGCCTTCGTAGAACAGGTCATGCTCCTTCACTTCCTCGTGCCGCTTGTCGCGCAGCAGGATGCGTACGCCGGAATTGAGGAAGGCGAGCTCGCGATAACGGTGCTCAAGCTTGTCGAAATCGAACTCGGTGACGTTCTTGAACGTGTCGGTAGAAGCGAGGAAGGTCACGCGGGTGCCCTTCTTGGGCTGGCCCTTGCGCCCGCCCTCGGTAGCGATCGGCGCTTCACCGCGCACGATCAGCGGCCCCACGGCATCGCCATGGGCGAACTTCATCCAGTGCTCCTTGCCGTCGCGCCAGATCGTCAGTTCCAGCCATTCCGACAGCGCGTTGACCACCGAGACGCCGACGCCGTGCAGGCCGCCCGAAACCTTGTAGGCATTGTCTTCGCTGGTGTTCTCGAACTTTCCGCCCGCGTGCAGCTGGGTCATGATGACTTCGGCTGCCGAAACGCCTTCTTCGGCGTGAATGTCGGTCGGGATGCCGCGGCCGTTATCCTCGACGCTGACCGAACCGTCGGGATTCAGTTCGATCAGGACCAGGTCGCAATGGCCGGCCAGCGCCTCGTCAATGGCGTTGTCCGATACCTCGAAGACCATGTGGTGCAGGCCCGATCCGTCATCGGTATCGCCGATGTACATGCCGGGGCGCTTTCGCACGGCATCGAGCCCCTTGAGGACCTTGATCGAATCGGCGCCATAGCTGTTGGCGTTGGGCTTGTTTTCAGGGCTTTCGGACATGGCTGGCATATAGGTGCAGGGGCGCGGAATCGGAAGGCTTTTCGGCCTTCCATCCACAGCGGCTTTGTGGTCTTTTCGCGAGGCTTCGCACGGGGGGTCAAGGCTATGAAATCGGTTTCGTTTCTTGCGGCATCGGCGCTCGCGCTGGCCTCGGCGCAGCCGGTGTTGGCCCGGCCGGTCGATCGCAGCACGCTCGATGCCCTGATGGACAAGGCCGATGCCTTCGACACCGGCTCCGATCCCAAGGCCGGCATGGTGCTTTACGAGAATGCCGTAGCCGAGGCGAAGCGCATATACCCCGCCGGCCACCCCGCGATCGCCGCTGCTCGCCAGGGCATTGCCATGGCCTATGCCGCCCAGGGCAAGATGGATGACGCCGCCCGGGTCGTCGCGGAAATCCAGCCGGTGCTCGAAAAGGCCGGCCCTGCCCATCTCAAGGCCCTGGCCGGCACGTACAACGTTCGGGGGTTCATCGCGCATTACCGCAGCAACCTTGACGAAGCGCTTCCCGCCTTCTCGACCAGCCTTGCGATTGAGCGTGGCCTTGCCAAGGGGCGGCCGACCCTGGACCTTGCCAAGGCATTGGCAAACCTTGCCGGGATCAACTGGGAAGCCGGCAAGCAGGAGCAGACTCTTGCCCTCAATGCAGAGGCCATCGCCATGGGCAAGGCGCTAACGCCAGTGCCGGGCGACATAGCCATCTGGTATGCGAACCGCGCTGCCTATCTCCATTCGCTCGGGCGTTCGGACGATGCCGTTTCAGCCGCTCGCGAGGGCATTGCCATCAGCGAGACATTGCTGCCCAAGGGGCATCCGGCGGTGTCGAACCTCCATGCCAACCTGGGTGCATTGCTAGTGCGTCAGGGCAAGCCGAACACGGCCGTGCCATACCTGCGCCAGGCCTTTGAAGCGATCGAAGCGGTTAATGGCGCGCCTAACCAGAACAGCGCGGCCATGCGCGCGATGATGGCAACGGCACTGTCGGATGCGGGCAATTACGAACAGGCCCTTGCCTTTCTCGACCAAGCCATCGGCGTGATCGAAAAGCAGCTTGGCCCGGAAAGCAACCGCGCCCTTCAATCGCAGGAGGTCCGGGCCCTTGCGCTGATGCGGCTCGGCCGGTTCGATGAAGCCTTGGCCGGCCAGCAGAAGGTGCTGGAGGTCCGCGACCGCAGGCTTTCCGCCCAGCACCGCGACCGCATGTCGGGGCGCGGCATGCTGGCCCGCATCGCGCTGGCCAAGGGCGACCTTGCGCTGGCGGAGAAGACCATGCGCGAAGGGGTGGCGCTGCGCACTGCCGCCGCACCGCCGCAGCACCCGGACCTGCTGGCGGAGAGGGCGCTGTTGCTGCTGGTGCAGTCGCGGGCATCTTCGCGCCCGAGGGATGAGATACTGGCGGATGCGAATGACATCCTCGCTCGTGCCAAGGCCAATGTCGCGGCCAACCCGGCGGCAGAGCTGACTATCGTGGCCCGGGGCACCTTCCAGTACCTGGCCGAAGTCTATCAGCGGATCGGGGCGGTCGAGGTCGCCTTCGAGGCGCAGCAATGGACGGTGCGCGGCTCTGTCGATTCGGCTGCCGCCCTTGCTGCCCAGCGCCGGGCCGCCTCGCGCGATCCGGCAACGGCAGCCCTGTTCGAGCAGCGGCGCAAGCTGGGTGCAGAGCGCGCTTCGGCTATGGCCGCGATCGAAGTCCAGCTCGCTTCGCCCAAGGCCGGATTCGACCCTGCCGCGGCCAACGCGAACCTGACGCGCCTCGATACGGAGATTGCCCGGGTCGATGCCGACCTCGCCGCTCGCAAGATCGATGCCGGGCAATTGCCGACGGTCGGTCTGGCCGATGCTCGCGCCCAGCTCGCCAAGGGCGAACTCTTCCTCCAGATCACCCCGTCCTACGATCGCTTCATCGTTACCGCCGTCGGACCCGCTGCCACGCTGCAGTACGTGAGCACTGCCGATCTGCACGCCGTGCAGCGCACGGTGGCCCGCCTGCGCCGTGCGCTGGATCCGGCGGCGGCAGCGGTGCCATTCGATGCCGCAGCTGCGGCTGAACTTTACCGTGCGCTGGTTTCCCCCCGCCTCGACAAGGAACTCCGCCGGACCCGTCACCTGCAGGTCAGCGCTCACGGGGCGCTTGGCGCAGTGCCATTCGCGTTGCTTGCCATGGACGCAAAAGGCAGCGCCTTCCTGACCGACCGAATGGCTGTCACCCGCCTGGCAGGGCCGCCGCGACGCGCTGCCGCTGCCGGTTCCGCCCCTGCGGCGCTGATGTTCGGTATCGGTGCAACCGAGGCTGCCGGGGTGCCGGGCGGCCCATCGGTTCGCCGGGGGCAGGTCGAAGGTCTGGACCGCCTGCCGCCGCTTCCCGATGCCGCTGGCGAACTGGCGGGGATTGCCGGGGCCGTCGGTGCCGAACGGCCGATGATCCTGACCGGTGCGGCAGCGACCGAATCTGCGCTCGCCAATGCCCGTATCCGGCCGGGCACGGTGCTCGCTTTTGCTACGCACGGGCTGGTATCGGGCGAGTACGAAGGGCTTAGCGAGCCCGCGCTGCTGCTCAGCCCGGCGGGGGATGATGATGGCCTGCTCACCGCCAGCGAGATCGCCCGGCTCGACCTGCCGGCATCCTGGGTGATCCTTTCGGCCTGCAACACGGCGGCCGGTTCGGGGCCGGATGCACCGAGCCTTTCAGGCCTTGCCCAGGCGTTCATCCTTGCCGGGGCGGATACCATCCTTGCGACCCACTGGCCGGTGCGTGACGATATCGCCCGCGCTGTGACGACCGGAACCCTGCGCCATGCCGCCGCCGGCGACGCACCCGCCAACGCACTGCGCAAGGCGATTGCCGAAGTGCGCAAGGGGCCGATCGAGGGGGCCGCCAATCCCGCGCTGTGGGCCTCGTTCGAACTCGTCCGGCCTTAGGTGGCTGCCGGACGGGCGGAAAATGGAAATGTTATATTGTAACATGAATTGATACGCGCTAATGCGCCGGCACGGCCCCGGACGGGGCGCAAACCGGCGAGTTGCAATGTTGATGAAGAATACCCTGCTTTTCGGCGTCGCCGCCGCAGCGATCTGCACCGTGCCTTCCGCTTTTGCGCAGGAGCATGATGAAAAGCACATCGACGAGGATATCGTCGTAACCGGTGCGCTGATCCGCAATCGCGTTGACGTGCTATCGGGCGTCGCCATCGTTTCGGGCGAGGAACTGGCCCAGCACCTGCGCCCTTCGCTGGGCGAAACGCTCGATCACACGCCGGGCGTCTCGGCCACATCGTTCGGGCCTTCGGCCTCGCGCCCGGTGCTGCGCGGCCTGCAGGGCGAGCGCGTGCGCGTGCTGACCGATGGTATCGGCACGATCGACGTGTCCAACACTTCGGTGGACCATGCCACGGCGGTCAACCCGCTGCTGGCTGAACGCATCGAAGTGCTGCGCGGGCCGCAGTCGCTGCTCTACGGTGCCTCGGCAATCGGCGGCGTCGTTAACGTCATCAGTCGCCGCATCCCGACCTCCGTGCCGGACGAGCCGATCCATATTGGCGCCGTGGCTTCCTATGGCTCCGCGGCAGACGAGCGCACGCTGGCCGGAACGGCGGCAATGCCGCTTGGCGAGAACTTCGTGGTCCACGTCGATGGTTCCTGGTCGAAGAGCGACGACCTGCGTATCGGCGGTTTCGCGCTGACACCGGCCCTGCGCGCGCAGGCAATTGCGTCCAGCCTGCTACCGCCTGAACCGGATTCCGACATCGATTTCCTTGAAAACGCCGCCGTTGCCGGACGGCTGCCCAACACTGCTGCGCGCAGCTGGGATGCAGCGGTAAGCGCAGCCTATATCAACGAGGGCGGCAACATCGCGGTCGCCTACAGCCACATCGACAACCTCTATGGCATTCCGCTGCGCTTTGCGACGCAACCGGGTCAGGAGCAGGAAGCGCCGCGCATCCATGTAAAGCAGGACCGCATCGATGCCCGCGCCGAGATCGCGCCACAGGGCGCAGTGATCTCGAAGCTGGGCCTGCGCTTCGGCTTTGCCGACTATCGCCATGCCGAGCTTGAGGAAGACGGCGCGGTCGGTACCGAATTCTTCAACAAGGGGCTGGAGACGCGCTTCGAGATTACCCAGGCCGATCGCGGCGGCTGGTCGGGCGTTACCGGCGCGCAATATGTGAACCGCAACTTCAACGTGGTCGGCGCAGAAGCGTTCCTGCCGCGATTTTCGGTCAGCCAGTTCGGCCTGTTCACCATGCAGCAGTTCGAACTCGATGCCCTGAAGGTAGAGGCCGGCGCGCGCTATGACCGCTCGGTCATGCACGCAAAGCCGGTGTCGCTGGCCGGGGCCTTCGTTCCGGCCCTGCGCACTTTCGATACCGTCTCCGGCTCGCTGGGTGCGTCCTGGCGGTTTGCCGAAGAATGGCGCTTCGGGGTCAACCTGTCGCGCACGTCACGCGCGCCGGCGGCGGAAGAGCTGTTCGCCAATGGCCCGCACGCCGGAACCAATGCTTACGAGATCGGCGATCTCGACCTCAAGCCCGAGCGCACCTGGAGCGTCGAGGCGCTGCTGCGCGGCAAGGGCGATGGCTATTCGCTGGAAGCGTCGGCCTATCACTCGTGGTTCTCGAACTTCATTTTCGACGGGCGTACCGGCGGGTTCGAAGACGGGCTGCCTGTCTACCAGATCGGGCAGGCCGATGCGCGCTTCTATGGTTTCGAGGTCGAGGGCACCCTGCGCCTCGCCACCTTCGGCGACTGGAAGCTCGAGGCCGATGCCCTGGTCGACTATGTCCATGCCGAGATCGAAAGCTATGGCCCTGCACCCCGCATCCCGCCGCTGCGCGTGCTGGGCGGACTTTCGCTGACGTCGGAAAAGTGGGATCTGCGCGCCGAGGTTGAGCGGGTGACGGGCCAGGACCGGGTCGCGCCCAACGAAACGCCGACGCCGGGCTTCACCATGACCAACCTTGAACTGGCCTGGCGCCCCTGGGGCGGTCACCAGCCGCTGAGCTTCATGCTGAGCGCCAGCAACCTATTCAACGTCAACGCCCGCCGCCATGCAAGCTTCCTGAAGGATTACGCGCCGCTGGCCGGTCGTGACATCCGCATTTCGGTGCGGCTGGAAATCTGATTTGCCAGGGCCGCAAATGCGAAACGGCCGCCGGGCAAATGCCGGGCGGCCGCTTGCTTTGGGGGAGTGCTGCTTAGACGCTCAGGCGAGCGTCGCGGTGAAGATCAGGCCGCTGGTCGTAGCGGCAGCGATCACCGGCAGCACGATCGAGTAGATGCTGCGCATTGGTATCTCCTGTTGCATGTGCGAATGCACTTCGCAGTTGCAACATAAGTATTTCGATAGAGTATACAAGCGCGTTTGACGCGCGGGCAGTTGCAGAAAACGCAACTTACGGCCCAAAAAAGAGGCCGCCCACTTGCGTGAGCGGCCCCTGCGGCCTGGCGTCTGATCAGGCCGAAGCTTCAATAAGCCTTGGATTACATAAGCGTAAGGACGAATCCGATGGTGCTTGCAAGCATTGCAAGGACAACGCCCAGGATGGTTTCGTTGCGGGTGTGCATGGTCAGTCTCCAGAATTCATGGTGCCGATTCGGCATCCTCACCTACATTATTATAGCAGTGCTTATAATGTTTCAACCGCTAATAGCGGCAGCAGGTAAAGGCTTGGTTGACGGCGACGTGCTGGGGATCGCGGCCTGCTGCTGCTGGACAGGCGGTGGAGCCGCCTTTATCGGCGCTGCATGAGCGTCCAGCCTTCCGATTCCATCCTCATTGTCGATTTCGGCAGCCAGGTGACCCAGCTGATCGCGCGCCGCGTGCGCGAAGCCGGCGTCTATTCCGAAATCGCCCCGTTCAACTCTGCCGAGGAAGCCTTCCACCGGATGAAGCCCAAGGGCGTTATCCTGTCGGGCGGGCCGGCCTCTGTCACGGCAGAGGGCAGCCCTCGCGCGCCGCAGGCCATCTTCGATTCAGGCCTGCCGATCCTGGCAATCTGCTATGGCCAGCAAACGCTGGTAACCCAGCTGGGCGGCAAGGTGGAAGGCGGCCATGCAGCCGAATTCGGCCGGGCGGACGTGCTGATCCACAAGGCCTCGCCCCTGTTCGACGGGTTCTGGGAAGTGGGCCAGCAATATCCGGTGTGGATGAGCCATGGCGACCGCGTCACGATCGCCCCCGATGGCTTCGAAGTGATCGGCACTTCGCCCAATGCGCCTTTCGCCATCTGCGTGAACGAGGCGAAGCGCTATTACACCACCATGTTCCACCCCGAAGTGGTGCACACGCCTGACGGGGCGAAGCTGATTTCCAACTTCGTTCACAAGATCTGCGGCCTCGCTGGTGACTGGACCATGGCCGAGTTCCGCGCCACCAAGATCGCCGACATCCGCGCGCAGGTGGGCAAGGGCCGGGTGATCTGCGGCCTTTCGGGCGGCGTCGATTCCGCCGTTGCCGCGGTGCTGATCCACGAGGCGATCGGCGACCAGCTGCACTGCGTCTTCGTCGATCACGGCCTGCTGCGCATGAACGAGCGCAAGCAGGTGGAGGACCTGTTCCGAGGCCACTACAACATCCCGCTGGTCGTCGTGGACGCCGAAGAGCGGTTCATGAAGGGTCTTGCCGGCGTCACGGACCCGGAAAAGAAGCGCAAGTTCATCGGCGCGGAATTCATCAACGTGTTCGAGGAAGAGGCGAACAAGCTGGGCGGCGCGGATTTCCTCGCCCAGGGCACGCTCTATCCCGACGTGATCGAAAGCGTCTCGTTCACCGGCGGTCCCTCGGTAACCATCAAGAGCCACCACAACGTCGGCGGCCTGCCCGAACGGATGAACATGGCGCTGGTCGAGCCGCTGCGCGAACTGTTCAAGGACGAGGTGCGCGAGCTGGGCCGAGAGCTGGGCCTGCCCGAAGTGTTCGTCGGCCGCCATCCCTTCCCCGGTCCGGGCCTTGCCATCCGCATCCCCGGCGAGGTGACGCACGATCGCTGCGAGGTGCTGCGCAAGGCCGATGCCATCTACCTCGAGGAAATCCGCAACGCGGGCCTCTACGACGATATCTGGCAGGCTTTCGCCGTGCTGCTGCCGGTGCGCACGGTCGGCGTCATGGGCGATGGCCGCACTTACGATTGCGTCTGCGCCCTGCGCGCGGTGACCAGCACCGACGGCATGACTGCCGACATCTACCCCTTTGACGCCGCCTTCCTCAGCCGCTGCGCCACGCGCATCATCAACGAGGTGAAGGGCATCAACCGCGTGGTCTATGACTACACGTCAAAGCCGCCCGGCACGATCGAGTGGGAGTAAACCGGATCACGTGAACGTCCGGGGGACGTTCGCCCGGTTTGCGCCGTGGCGCAAGGAGCCGCAGGGCGCTAGATCGCCACGAACTTCCCAGCCTCGCGGTCCTTGCGGACTTTTAGCCCGTCGAACACCTGCCCGCTCATGGCGATCCACACGCCGGGAGGGGCGGTCTGCGCCGTAGCGAAGGCCATGCCGAGGTTGAAGGGCGCATCGGTTTCGGCAAAGCGCGCCGGGCTCAAGGCGCCGGTCAGCACCACTGTCTTGCCGGGAACTTCGCTGGCGATGACCTTTGCGGTCTCGGTCATCGTGTCGGTGCCGTGCGTGATGACAACGCGGGCTTCGGGCGCTTCGCGCGCGGCCGAGGCGATCAGGGTGCGGTCGGCATCGGTCAGCTCAAGACTGTCCTTGCGCATCAGCTCCACGACCCGGAACGGCAGCGCAACGCGCGCCTCCTTCAGCAGTTCCGGAATGCCGCTGTCGACGATCTGGTATTCGGAGAGCGCGTCGAAATAAGCCTTGTCGATCGTGCCGCCGGTGGTGAGGACGAGGATGGAACTGTCAGTCATCCCCGTCCCTTAGCCCGGCTTGCGCGGTCCGTCAGCCGGGATCGGATACCTTGCGATAAGGCACGAATTCATCGAGGCTCACGAAACCGCTGTACCACATGCCCGTGCGCTCGTGCAGCCGGACGAGGTCCATGCGGCAAAGCTGGCTGCCGTGCGTTTCGGTGACGAGGATATCGTCATCGTCGAGCGAAGCCGCATTCTTCGGGCGGTTGACGTAAATCACCGAACCGGAGTTGTAGGCGATGGCCGTCTTGTCGAACACCTGCGTGTCGCGCGCGTTCATCAGGCTGATGCAGCTGACCGGCTTTCCGGCAACGCGACCTTCAAGCAGCTTGGCCAGCTTTTGCTCGGGCGTCTGCTTCGGCTTTGCCGAAACGACCGCCGGGGCCGCAAGCAGCGAGGCGGCGGACAGGGCGAGGATGAGCTTCTTCATCACGGTTCTCCCGAATATCACCGGTCAATCTGCCCCGGCATAGCTGAACGGCGGCTGAAAATCATGCCGTGCCGCCCACGGTCAGCCCTTCGATCAGCAGGCTAGGCTGGCCGACGCCGGCCGGCACCGATTGCCCGCCCTTGCCGCACATGCCCACGCCGTGGTCAAGCGCCATGTCGTTGCCGATGCCGGTGACGCGGGTGAGCACGGTCGGCCCGTCGCCGATCAGCGTTGCGCCCTTGATCGGCGCGCCCAGCTTGCCGTTCTCCACCTTGTAGGCCTCGGTGCAGGAAAACACGAACTTGCCCGAAACGATGTCCACCTGCCCGCCGCCGAAGCTCTTGGCATAGATGCCGTTCTTCATCCGGCCGAGCAGTTCGGCCGGATCATCGTTGCCGCCCCGCATGAAGGTGTTGGTCATGCGCGGCATGGGCGCGTGGGCATAGCTCTCGCGGCGACCGTTGCCCGTGGCCAGCACACCCATCAGCCGGGCGTTGAGCCGGTCCTGCATGTAGCCCTTGAGGATGCCGTCCTCGATCAGCACGTTTTCCTGCGTGGGCGTGCCTTCATCGTCGATGGAGAGCGAGCCGCGGCGGGCGGCGATCGAGCCGTCATCGACCACGGTCACCCCTGGTGCGCCGACGCGTTCGCCGATGCGGCCGGAAAAGGCGCTGGTGCCCTTGCGGTTGAAATCGCCTTCAAGGCCATGTCCCACGGCTTCGTGCAGCAGTACGCCGGGCCAGCCGGGGCCGACCAGCACGGTCATCTCGCCCGCCGGGGCATCGACCGATTCAAGATTGGTGAGGGCCTGGCCCAGCGCATGGTCGATGGCGCCGTTCCATGCCTCGGGCGCGAACAGGTCATCGTAGAGCTTGCGCCCGCCCATGCCGTAGCTGCCGCTTTCCCGGCGACCGTTGGCCTCGGCAACGATGCTGACGTTGAGCCGCACCAGCGGGCGCACATCGGTAGCCACGAAACCGTCCGCGCGGACGATCTCGACCACCGACCACGATCCGACAAGGCTGGCTGAAACCTGCGAGACACGCGGATCGCGCGCGCGGGCGATGCGGTCGATCTCCTCCAGCAGCTTCACTTTCGCCTCGAAGGAGACGGCATCGAGCGGCGACGCATCGGTATAGAGGTGGCGATTGGTCGGCTTGGGCGGCGCTGCCATGGGCTGGCGTGCCGGATCGAGCAGCTTCAGCGTCTCGCCCGCGCGCCGGATGGCGGCCGCGCTGATCTCGTTGGCATGGGCAAATCCGGTCATCTCGCCCGAAACCCCGCGCAGGCCGAACCCGGCATCGCGCGAATAGTCCGCCGTCTTCAGCCGTCCATCGTCGAAGCCGAACGCCTCGCTGGCGATGAACTGCATGTAAAGCTCGCCATCGTCGCAGCGCGACAGGGTTTCGCGAGCCAGAGCCTGCGCCTCGGCGGGATCAAGCTGGCGGTAAAGGAGCGAGCGGGGATCGGTGATGGTCATGGTGCTGCATATAGGAACTGCCGGGGCCGGACGGAAGCGCCGGTTGCGTGGCGTGAGAAATCGGCAGTTCCGCTATCATTCGGCACTTTAAGCGGCCTTTCCGATTACTCTGATCCCACAAATCCATTGGAGGCGGGCGGCTGGAGAAACCTATCACCCCCGCCATCGTCCGGATCCTGCCGGATGTCCAAGCAGAGGGGATCAGATCCATGAACCTGAAGAAAGTCGCCATTGCGGTGCTGATGGCCGCCGCATCGCCGATCGCAGCCGCGCATGCCGCAGAAGCCGGTGCCGCTCCTGCCGCCAAGGAATGGTGGCCCAAGAGCGTCGATCTTACCGCGCTGCGCCAGAACGAAGCGCAGTCCAACCCCTATGGCGCCGATTTCGATTACGCCAAGGAATTCGCCAGCCTCGACCTCGATGCCGTCAAGGCCGATATCCGCAAGGTGCTGACCACCTCGCAGCCCTGGTGGCCCGCCGATTATGGCCACTATGGCCCGTTCTTCATCCGCATGGCCTGGCACAGCGCGGGCACCTATCGTTCGGCTGACGGACGTGGCGGTTCGGACGGCGGCGAGATGCGCTTCGAGCCGCTCAACTCCTGGCCCGACAACGTCAACCTCGACAAGGCCCGCCGTCTCGTCTGGCCGATCAAGCAGAAGTACGGCCGCAAGCTCTCGTGGGGTGACCTGATGGTCCTCACCGGCAATGTCGCCATGGAAGACATGGGCTTCAAGACGCTGGGCTTCGCCGGTGGACGCGTTGATGCCTGGCAGCCCGACCTTGTGTTCTGGGGGCCGGAAACCAAGCTGCTCGACGACAAGCGTCGCGACGGCAAGGGCAACCTCAAGGGGCCGCTCGCGGCAACCCAGATGGGCCTGATCTACGTCAATCCGGAAGGTCCGAACGGGGTTCCCGATCCGCTGGCGGCTGCCACCGACATTCGCCGCGCCTTTGGTGCGATGAACATGGACGATGCCGAAACCGCGGCGCTGATCGCCGGCGGCCACACCTTCGGCAAGGCGCACGGCGCGCGCAAGCCCGAGGAATGCATCGGCAACGATCCGGGCATGGCGACCATCGAGAACCAGGGCCTGGGCTGGAACAACAAGTGCGGCAAGGGCCACTCGGAAGATGCCACCAGCAGCGGCCTTGAAGGTGCCTGGACATCGAACCCGATCGCCTTCACCAGCCAGTACCTCGACAACCTCTACGGTTTCGAATGGGTGAAGACCAAGAGCCCGGCGGGCGCGACCCAGTGGATCCCGAAGGACCCGGCGGCGGCGAACCTGGTGCCTGACGCGCACCGGCCCGACGTGCGCCATGCGCCGATCATGTTCACCACCGATATCGCCCTGCGCGAGGATCCGGGCTTCCGCAAGATCACCCAGCGCTGGCAGAAGAACCCGCAGGAATTCGCCGATGCCTTTGCCCGCGCCTGGTTCAAGCTGACTCACCGCGACATGGGTCCGCAGGCCCGCTATCTCGGCAAGGATGCCCCGAAGGTGACCTTCACCTGGCAGGACCCGCTGCCCAAGGCGACCTATGCGCCGATCGACACGGCGGATATTGCCTCGCTCAAGGCATCGATCCAGGCTTCGGGCCTCAGCAATGCCGAACTGGTGCGCGCAGCCTGGGCCTCGGCCTCGACCTTCCGCGCCACCGACATGCGCGGTGGTGCCAACGGCGCGCGCTTCCGGCTCGATCCGCAGCGCAACTGGGCGGTGAACGATCCGGCCGAACTGGCGAAGGTGACCGCGAAGCTCGATGCCATCCGCACGGCCTTCAACAAGGGCGCGACGGGCGGCAAGCAGGTGAGCATGGCCGATCTCGTCGTGCTGGGCGGCGGCGTTGCCATCGAACAGGCGGCGAAGGCAGCCGGCCACAGCGTGACCGTGCCGTTCAAGCCGGGCCGCGTCGATGCTACCCAGGCCCAGACCGAAGTGGCCTCGTTCGCGCACCTCGAGCCGAAGGCAGACGCATTCCGCAACTATTACAGTGCGGATGCCTACCTTGGTCCGGTCGAATCGCTGGTGGACAAGGCCGACCTGCTTGGCCTGACCGTGCCCGAAGCCACCGTGCTTCTGGGCGGCATGCGTGCGCTGGGCGCCAATGCCGGCGGATCGCAGGCCGGCGTGCTGACCAGCCGTCCGGGAACGCTGTCCAACGACTTCTTCGTCAACCTGCTGTCGATGGACACGGTCTGGTCGAAGTCAGCCACTGCGCCGGGCCTTTATGAGGGCAAGGACCGCAAGACCGGTGCGGCGAAGTGGACGGCAACGCCGGTTGACCTGGTGTTCGGTTCCAATTCGGAACTGCGCGCCGTGGCGGAAGTCTACGCTTCCGATGATGCCAGGGAAAAGTTCACGGCCGACTTCGTCAAGGCCTGGACCAAGGTGATGGACGCCGACCGCTTCTGAGCGGCAAGCCCATGCAACAAGCGGCGGCGGGACTTCGGTTCCGCCGCCGTTACTTTTTGGATCAGCGGCTCATGCCGCCGGAAATGTCCGCATCGGCGGGGCCATGGTCATGGCCTTCCAGCACGAAGCGCTTGTCGCAATAGCCGCAATCGACATAGCCGCGCTCGTCGATTTCCAGCCAGACGCGCGGATGGCCCAGCGCCGCGCCGCCGCGCACCTCGCTCGCGCCGTCGCAGCGGACGCGGTGGGAGTTGACGATCACGGTCTCGGGCGGGGGCGGTGCGATTTCGGTCATGACAGGGTTCCGGGTGCGAATTGCTCGGTCCCCCCTTTACGCAAAGGCCGCGCTGTCGCAAGAGCCTGTCATGTCCACGCTCGGCCCCGCCATCTCGATCCGCAACCTCTCCAAGGTCTATGCCGGCGGCAAGCAGGCGCTGAACGATGTTTCATTCGACGTCCCGGCCGGGCAGATATTCGGCCTGCTCGGGCCGAACGGGGCCGGCAAGTCGACGCTGATCAACATCCTTGCCGGGCTGGTGAACAAGACCTCGGGCGAAGTCTCGATCTGGGGACACGATATCGATGCCGATCCGCGCAACGCCAAGCGGTCGATCGGCATCGTGCCGCAGGAGGTGGTCTTCGATCCCTTCTTCACGCCGGCCGAAGTGCTTGAGAACCAGGCCGGTTTCTATGGCGTGCCGAAGGCGGCACGGCGCACGCTCGACCTGCTCGCCGCCGTGCACCTGTCGGACAAGGCCAACGCCTATTCGCGCACGCTTTCCGGGGGTATGAAGCGCCGCCTGCTGATCGCCAAGGCGCTGGTCCATACCCCGCCGGTGATCGTGCTCGACGAGCCGACCGCAGGGGTGGACGTGGAACTGCGCCGCCAGCTTTGGGAGCTTGTCAGCCAGCTCAACGCCGAAGGTGTCACGGTGGTGCTGACCACGCATTACCTCGAGGAAGCGGAAGAGCTGTGCGATCGCATCGCGATCATCAACCATGGCCGCCTGATTGCCGACAAGCCGACGCGCGAACTGGTCGGCATGGCGCACGAGAAGGTCGTGGTCGTGACGCTGGACAGCGAAATTGCCGAACTGCCCTGCCACGATGCCTTCCTCAAGTGCGAGCGCGAAGGGGAACGCGGGCTGGCGATCACCTATGACACCAGCCGCACCAATGCCGGCGAAGTGCTCTCGCTGGTGCAGGCCCAGGGCCATGCCATTGTCGATGTCACGACACGCGAACCGGATCTTGAGGATGTGTTCGTTTCGCTGACCAGCGCTGCGGCTTAGGCCTTGAGGCCCGGAATTAGGCGGTCTTGAACAGTCCGCTGGGGTTCCAGTCCTTCTTCCATTCGCCCTTGTCTTTGCGGCGGATCGCCTGTCCGCAGCTGGTGCAGGTGCTGACGTAGTGCAGCCCGTCCCACCGCACTTCACGGCGGATGGGCTCGTGCCGGTCAAACCTGCAAAACAGGCGGATATGGAAGTTCATGGTGCGTCCCGTTGAGCCCGCCCGTCTGTGCGAGCCTCGGCGGAATACCTATGGCAGCCTTAAACGGTTGTAAACACCGAGCCTTATTGCCGGCTAACTCAAAGCCATGCGGCGTTGTCGGAACCTTCCGGCATCCACTCCTTGCGCCAGACTTTCGAGGTGACACGCCGGATCGGCTTGCCGCAATTGCGGCAGGTCGAGATGAAATGGGTTCCGTCCCACCGCGCGCGGTCGCGGGTGGGCGTGTGGCGGTTCAACCAGCAGAAAGATAGGCGCATGGCGCAATACCTCGTCGACAGAAGGACCGATTTTGCTCTCTCTGCTGCGTCTCGCCGAGTACAATCGAACCCATTGTGGAGCGACCAATGCAGGCGACTCGGCCAATCCGCTTTTCTTGCAGTCCCGATTGCGCCAAAGCGGAACGATGCAGCATGATGTGATCATCGTCGGATCGGGTGCCGCCGGACTTACGGCCGCACTCGCCCTGGGGCAGGACCGCAAGGTGCTGGTGCTGGCGAAAGGCGGGCTCAATGGCGGTTCCACCGCATGGGCGCAGGGCGGCATTGCCGCCGTGCTGGACGCCGGCGATACATTCGAGAACCACATTCGCGACACCATGGTTGCCGGTGGAGGGCTGAATCGCCTCGAAACGGTGGAATTCGTCATCGAACGCGCGCCCCATGCGATCGACCGGCTGGCGCAACTGGGCGTGCCTTTCAATACCGAGGGCAACAGCCTGCACCTGACGCGTGAGGGCGGGCACTCGCACCGCCGCATCGTCCATGTCAACGATGCCACCGGCTGGGCCGTGCAGCAGGCCCTGCTCCGCGCTTGCGAGGCCAACCCCAACGTCACCCTCCTGCCCAACCGCGCCTGCATCGACCTGATCACCGGCCGGCACGAGGAACGCTATTCCGGTTCCGGCCGGGTCTGGGGCGTCTATGCGCTCGACGAGGAAAGCGGAAAGGTTGAGGCGCACACCGCGCGCGCCACCATCCTCGCCACTGGAGGGGCCGGGCGCGTGTACCAGTTCTCCACCGCGCCGCGCGGGGCAACCGGCGATGGCATCGCCATGGCATGGCGCGCCGGGGCCCGCGTCTCCAACATGGAGATGATGCAGTTCCACCCGACCTGCCTCTACAACCTCGAGGTCAAGAACTTCCTGATCACCGAGGCGGTGCGCGGCGAAGGCGGGCACCTGATCAATCCCAAGTCCGGCCGCCGCTTCATGGCCGATTATGACGAGCGGCTGGAACTGGCCCCGCGCGACGTCGTCGCCCGCGCCATCGATGCCGAAATCAAGCGTGACGGGCTGGACTATGTCCACCTCGACATCAGCCACCAACCCGCCGAATTCGTGCGCGAGCACTTCCCCAACATTTACGAAAAGCTGCTGGGGCTGGGCATCGACATGACGGTCCAGCCGATCCCGGTTGTGCCGGCGCAGCATTATACCTGCGGCGGGGTGCTGGTCGATCTTGACGGGCGCACGGACCTGCCGGGGCTTTATGCCGCAGGTGAATGCACCGAAAG
This sequence comes from Novosphingobium sp. TH158, assembly GCF_002855555.1. Lineage (NCBI taxonomy): Bacteria > Pseudomonadati > Pseudomonadota > Alphaproteobacteria > Sphingomonadales > Sphingomonadaceae > Novosphingobium > Novosphingobium sp. TH158. Next base: position 2,361,605 of record NZ_PKRT01000001.1, read on the forward strand.
CGGTCTCCACGGGGCGAACCGGCTTGCTTCCAACAGCCTGCTGGAATGCTTCGTCTTCGGCGAGGCGGCCGCTGCCCATATCCTGGAGAACTGGGACAGTTTCGAAGCCCCGCCCAAGGTGCGCGGCTGGGACGAAAGCCGGGTGACCGATTCCGACGAGGAAGTGATCATCAAGCAGAACTGGACCGAGATCCGCCGCTTCATGTGGAACTATGTCGGCATCGTGCGCACCACCAAGCGTCTCGAACGCGCCGCGCACCGCATCAAGCTGCTGACCGACGAAGTGGAAGACTATTACGGCCATTTCCGCGTTTCGACGGACCTGATCGAACTGCGCAACCTGCTGCAATGCGCGGATCTGATCGTGCGCTCCGCCCTGCGCCGCAAGGAGAGCCGGGGCCTGCATTATACGCTGGACTATCCCCAGACACTGAAGATCGCTCGCGATACGGTGCTGGTGCCCTGATCCCCCCCTGCCGCGCGGGCGGGGAGCGGGAAGCAGGGTATCCTTCAGGCGTCAGTCGCGTTCGGCACCGACCGAGGCCGCAATTTCAGCACGGGCCTGCGCGCGGGCGCGGCGCAGGGCGGCGCTGGTATCGGCATCGGGGCGCAACTGCTTGATCGCCTTGCCCAGGCTCACCCGGTTATCGCCGGTGACCTGCGCCTTGAGCGCGGGGAAACCGCCCGTGAGGTTGAGGTTGCTGGCAACGTGTATTGCCGAGAGGCAATCACCCAGGTTCGCAAAGCCGCTGCAAGCAGCCGATAGCCCACCCGCGGGCAGCGCCGTGCCGCTGCGCGCCAGCGAACGGGTCAGCGCGGCTTGCAGGCGGGCGTTGCTGTCCAGCGTCATCGGGCGGGTCCGTTCGGCCGCGCGTACCGATGCGGCAGTATCAAGCCCGATCGAGCCGGAAGCGCCGCGGTTCGGCAGGTCCATGCCGCCCCGGATTCCGCCGCCCACGCCGATGCCCATGCCGCCAGCCCCGATGCCGCCCCCGGCACCCACGCCGCCGCCCGCGCCAATGCCGCCATTGGGCACGCCGCCGGGGTTGGCATGGGCCGGAATTGCGAGCGCCATCGAGGCGGCAACAAGGCTCGAAATTGAAAGGAAAGAGCGCATCGAAAGTCTCCTTGGTCTGTGTCGGTCTTTCCCACCCACTTCCAGCCAATAGGAGCCCCGCGCACCTTGCGGCGGGGTGAACGTCATGCGTCGGTAGCATCGACTTGCCGCAGCATGGCAACCGATGGCCGATCAGGCAGCGCCCGGTGCCATTTCCCTTGCAGCGCCGGCAGGGGAGTGCGCGGCGTCAACGGCCTCGATCTCAACAAAGGCATCGTACAGGCCCGATCCGCCGCCCCAGTCCGTCTCGGCTTCGTCGGTAAGGACATTGACGCCGCGCCGCAGGCCGCTGGCATCCTCAAGGTGGCCGAAGGGCATCCAGGCAAGTCCGGGGCGCAGGCGCTGGCTGATGCGGCACAGGGCGTGGACCTCGCCCAGCCGGTTGTGCACGCGCACCTTCATGCCCTCGGCCAGTCCGCGCGCCGCCGCGTCGGCCGGATCGACTTCCACGAACAGGGTTCCGGCGCGCTTGCGGTGCCGATCGATGTGGCCATAACCCGAATTGAGCACGGCAAGCTGCTTGCCGGTGATCAGTTGCAGGCCGGCTTCGCGCCGGATGGCGCCGAGGCCGGGCAGGGGATCCTGCCCCATGGCGGCTAGCGTTTCGGACCACAGTTCGGCCTTGCCCGAGGGTGTCGGGAATTGGCCATCGGCAAAGGGGCGCCAGTCTTCCGGTGCGGCGAGGCGCGCGTGGCCTTCCTCCCACAGCTGCTCGAACGTGATGCCTTGCAGCCAGGGATGCCCGCTGGCCAGCGCGGCGCGGATCATGGCCTCGTCGCTTTCATGCAGCCATGGCTCCTCGCGCCCCAAGGCCGTTGCCAGCCGCCGGAACAGTTCGGTGTTGCACAGCGCCTCGCCTGGGGGCGAGATCGCCGGGCGGTTGAGCGCGAGGTAGAGATGGCCCCAGGCCGGCGCGAGATCGAGGTGCTCGATCTGGCTGGTGGCTGGCAGCACGTAGTCGGCGAACCGGGCCGTGTCGGTCATCACCATGTCGTGCACCACGGTGAACAGGTCCTCCCGCGCCAGGCCCTTTGCGATCAGGGCCTGGTTGGGGATGGAAACCATGGGATTGGCGCCATAGACCATCAGCGCCTTGACCGGCGGGGCCAGCGCCGGATCGCACAGGTCCCTGCCCAGATCGCGCATGTTCAGCGTGCGTGCCGGTTGCCACAGGTCGGGCCGCTCGACCGCCGCCATGTCTAGCGCGGCGAAGTGCAGGGCGTGGGTTGACCGGGCAATGCCGCCACCACGGTGACGGAAGGCGCCGCTAAGCACCGGCAGGCAGGAAACGGCGCGGAACTGCATGGCGCCGTTGATGTGATGTTCGATCCCGATCAGCGGGCGCAGCAGGCTGGGGTGGGTGGTGGCATAGAGCCGGGCGAAGCGTTCGATCTCTTCCGCAGGCAGGCCGATAATCGGTGCCATGGCCTGCGGCGAATGATCGGCCAGCCGCTCGACAAGCTGGTCGTAGCCAAGGGCATGGGCGCGGACATAGTCTTCGTCCACCAGCCCATCGCGGTGCATGACGTGCATCACCGCCATGGCCAGCGCGGCATCGCTACCGGGCAGCAGCTGGATATGCCAGTCCGCCTCCTCGGCCGTGCGGGTGCGTACCGGATCGATCACCACCAGCGTTGCGCCGTTTTTCTGTGCGGCCTTCACCAGCGGCCAGTAATGCAGGTTGGTGATGACCGTATTGGTTCCCCACAGCACGATCAGCCGGGCATGGGCGACCTCTTCAGGATCGATGCCCGAGCCGACCCCCAACGTTGCCTTCATGCCTGCCGAGGCGACTGCGCCGCAGATGTTCCGGTCCAGCCGGCTGGCACCCAGCGCGCCGAACAGCCGCATGTCCAGCGAGGCCTGCTGCACTAGCCCCTGCATCCCGGCAGAGCTGTAGGGCAGGATCGCCTCGGCCCCGTATTCGGCAATGATTGCCTGCCAGCGTCCGGCAATATCGGCCAGGGCCTCGTCCCAGCTCACCCGCTCGAACTGGCCCGATCCCTTGGGCCCGGTTCGCCGCAGCGGATGGAGCACGCGATCGGGGTGATAGACCCGGTCAAGGTAGTGATTGACCTTGGCGCAAAGCGTACCCCGGGTGAAAGGGTGGTTCCTGTCCCCGGCGAGCGCTGTCGCGCGTCCCTGCTCGACCGTTACCACCCATGCGCAGGTATCGGGGCAATCGTGGCCGCAGGCTCCGCGGATCTGTTCGGGGGATGAGGTCATTTCCTGCCGACAATAGCGCCCTGCCAGGCGGGGTCAAACTTGCGCGCAGGTCAGCCGGTTGCCACAAGGCCGGTCATGCTGATTGCCACGTCCGGCCACATCGACCACGGCAAGACCGCGCTGGTCCGCGCACTGACCGGCGCCGAGACCGATCGCCTGCCCGAGGAACAGCGGCGCGGCATCACCATCGACCTTGGCTTTGCCTATTGGCCCCTGGGCGATGGCGTGACTATCGGTTTCGTCGATGTTCCCGGGCACGAACGCTACCTTCGCAACATGATCGCCGGGCTGTGCGGCGTGGAGTTCGCCCTGCTGGTGGTTGCGGCGGATGATGGCGTTATGCCGCAGACGGTCGAACACCTTGAAGTGCTGGACTTGCTGGGTATTTCGCGCGGGATCGTTGCGATCACGAAGGCTGACCTTGTGGCACCTGCGCGGCTGGATGCCGTGCGCGATGAGGTGGCGGATCTGCTGGCAGGAACGGGGCTTGCAGGCAGCCCGATCCACGCCGTCTCGACTGTCAGCGGCGCGGGCCTCGACGGCCTTTCCGCCGCGCTTCGGCACGCCGCCGCTGGCACCGACGAAGGCGAAGGCGCGCGTGCATTTCGCATGGCGGTGGACCGGGTGTTCACCGTTCCCGGTGCCGGCACGGTTGCGGCGGGAACGGTGCTTTCCGGCAGCATTGCCCGCGAAGATGCCGTGGTGATCGCGCCGTCGGGCAGTCCTGCGCGGGTGCGGGGCATTCAGAGCGGCGGCCTGGCCGTTGAGCGGGCAGGCGCAGGCCAGCGCTGCGCGATCAACCTTCCGGGCGTCGACATGTCCAGCCTTGGGCGCGGCACCTGGCTGGTCGAGCCGGGGCTTGGCACCTGCACCGACCGGATCGAGGTGCGGATCGACCTGCTGGAAGGGCGGCAGGACAGGATCAAGCACGGCGGACAAGTGCACCTGCACATCGGCACCGCCGATATCGGCGCGCGGGTGTTGCTTGGTACGGCAGGCGCACAGGGGCTCGCGACGCTGCATTGCGACGGGCCGGTCCATGCCGTGACCGGCGATCGCTTCGTGCTGCGCGATGCTTCGGCGCGCGACGTGCTGGGCGGGGGGCGCGTTCTCGATCCCGAACCCGGCCGGGGGCGGGCCTGGCGGACCGGGCGCGCGGCCCTCGCCAGTGCCATGGCGGAACCGGAGCCCACCGGGGCGCTCTCGGCGCTGCTCGACATTCCGGGCCATGAACTCGACCTGTCGCGTTTCGCCCGCGCCTGGCACCTGCCGCTCGATCGGGCCGAAACCCTTGCCTTTGCAGCCGGAGGGGAACGCGTCGGCCGCAAGGCGGCGGTGTTCATGCGTTCCGAGCGCCTGCACAGCCTGGCCGATGCCGTGGTCGCGGCCCTTGCGGCACATCACGCGCAGGACAGTGCCTCGGGCGGGATGACTGCGCGCGACCTCAGGGCGGCGGCGGGCAATGCCCTGTCTGCCAGACCGTTTGCGACACTGCTGCGCCGCCTGCTCGACGAAGGCAGGATCGAACAGGCCGGGCCCCTGCTGCGATTGCCCGGCCATGCGCCGTCGTTTGCGCCGGGTGAGGTGGTGCTGTGGAACCGTCTGGTCGCCGCTTACGAAGATGCCCCGCCGCGCGCCTTCAGCCTGGCTGATGCGGCAAGGGAACTGGGCGCGAGCGAGGCCAGCACCCGCGCCATGCTCTATCGCCGCCAGGTGGCTGGCGATTGCCGGGCTTTTCCCGGCGACAGGTTCATCCTCGAAAGCCACGTTTCTGCAATCGGCGCGGCGGCAGCAAGCCTTGCCGAAGCCCATCCGGAAGGCTTCACCGCCGCGCAGTTCCGCGATGCCACGGGAATCGGTCGCAACATGGTGATCCGCCTGCTCGAATTCCTCGACGCAACCGGCGTTACCCGGCGCGTGGGAGATGCCCGCCTATTGCGCGAGTGACCGGCGATTGGTCAGTGTTGGCAGGCTAATTGGTCTGGCCATTTGCGGCACCTTGCGGTAAGGCCGCGCGCGGCGGCGCGAGTGCGCCTGACAAGCAAAAAGGGAGTTACGATGCCTCGTTCGGTTGGTGCGCTTCGTCTTGCGGTGAGCGCCATTGCCCTGGCCTGCGCGCCGCACACGGTCCTTGCCCAGGCAGCAGCTCCCAATCCGTGGATGAGCCCGGAGATCATCGCCGAACAGTCGAAGGCGGCAGACGATGCCGCGCGCGAGGCAGTGGCCAACCGCCGGGCCAAGCTGCTGATCGCGGCGATGACCCTGCCGCAGAAGTTCCAGCAACTGACCGGCGCCAGGCCCGAAATCCTGCCCGAATTGCCCCACTGCCTGGGTGCGCGGCACGTCACGGGGATCGCCAGCCTGAACATCCCCACGTTCCGCATCACCAACGGGCCGGTGGGCGTGGGCCAGAACGATTGCGTCGATGCCAGCATCGCCACCAAGCTGGCTGCCAACCCGGCGGCCATGGCGCCCGCCTATACCGACCCCAGTTCCGCCAAGGCGACGGCCCTGCCTTCGGCCATCGGCGTGGCCGCCTCGTTCGATCCGGCGGTGGCGGCGCGGTTCGGGGATGTCATTGCGACGGAAATGAACAATCTGGCGCTGCACGTTTTCGAGGCGCCGGGCGTGAACCTTGCCCGCCTGCCGATCCTGGGGCGCAATTTCGAATATTTCGGCGAGGATCCCTACCTCAGCGGCGTCATGGCGACGGCGGAGACGCAGGCGGTGCAGTCCAAGGGGCTGATCGCCATGCTCAAGCATTATGTTGCCAACGAGCAGGAAACCAACCGCATGACGATCCAGGAAACGGTCGGGCGGCAGGCGCTGCGCGAACTGTACCTGTTGCCGTTCGAGATGGCGATCAAGGATGGCAAGGCGGCCTCGGTGATGTGCGCCTACAACTACGTCAACGGCCAGTCCTCATGCGAAAGCAAGGAACTGCTGACCGACGTGCTGCGCAAGGACTGGGGTTTCACCGGCTACGTCCAGTCGGATTTCTTCGCGATGAAGAGCACGGTTGCGACCATGACCAATGGCATGGATCACGAGATGCCGATGCCGGTGCAGTGGTCCCCCGCAAAGCTGCAGGCTGCGCTCGACAAGGGCGAGCTAACGGTGGCGCAGATCGACCAGGCGCTGGAGCGCCGCTACACGCAGACCTTCAAGGCGGGCATCTTCGATCGCAAGCTGGTGCAGACGCCGATCGATTTCGCGGCCGGTGGCAAGGCCGCGCGCGAGATCGGCACGCGATCGGCGGTGCTGTTGCAGAACAATGGCGCACTGCCGCTGCGCCATGACCTGAAAAAGCTGGTGCTGATCGGCAAGGCGAGCCGCGTCTATGCCCAGCAGGCTGTCGCCGGCGGCGCCGTGGTGGGCGAGCCGATGGGAGCGGGCGGCGGCAGTTCCGACGTGGTCCCGACCTATACGGTCACCCCGGTGGAAGGCCTGCGCAAGGCGCTGGCCGAACTCGGCAACGGCGCGGCCCAGGTCGAACTGATCCTTGTCGACGATGACAACCGCAACGCCACCATTGACGGCAAGGCGGCCGCCTTTGCCGATGTCCTCGCAAGGGCCGGATCGGCGGATGCCGTCGTGATGATGGCCGGCACCGTGTCCGAGGAAGGCGCTGACCGGGCAACCTTTACCGACGCCAATGGCAAGCAGCTGGCCGAACCGGCCAGTCGCGGCAGCGGGCTGGACTGGTACGCCCATCGCGGCAACATCATTGCCACGGCCAAGGGCCCGAACCCGGCGAAGGACAGCCGCACCGTGGCGATGATCGACGCGATCATGGCTGTGCGCTCAACCAGCGGACGATCCATGGCGGCCAAGTCGGTGCTGGTGCTCAAGGACAACGCCGGGGTGGCCCTGCCGCGCTCGCTGGTGGGGACCAAGGCCCCGGCCATTCTGGAAACCTGGTTCCCCGGCCAGGAAGACGGCAACATCGTTGCCGACGTGCTGTTCGGCCGGGTCAATCCCTCGGGCAAGTTGCCGGTGACCGTGCCTTTCGAGGGCAGGGGGTTCCTCGATTCGGTTTCGGCCGCGCAGTTCCCCGGCGTGATCGGCCCGGACAAGAAGCAGGCGGTGACCTATAGCGAGGACCTTGCCATCGGTTATCGCTGGTATGACAGCAATGCAGGCGGCGGCTGTGCAGAGCGCGCGGGTCGCAACCCCTGCGTGGCCTTCCCGTTCGGTCACGGCCTGTCCTACACCCGCTTTGCCATGGGCAAGCCGCAGCTCGCCGCCGCGGGCAAGGGCTGGCAGGCCAGCGTCAAGGTGAAGAACACCGGCAAGCGGGCCGGGGCGGAAGTCGTGCAAGTCTATGTGACGTTGCCCGCCAGCGCCAATGCCCTTGGCGCAAAGCAACCGCCGCGCCGGCTGGTCGGCTTCCAGCGCCTGATGCTCGAACCGGGCGCCTCGGGCGAAGCGGTCATTGCCATCGATCCCGATGCCAGCAACCACCCGCTCAGCGTATGGAGCGAGAAGGAAAACAAGTGGGTGATGCCGAACGGCACCTACACCGTCTGGCTGGGCCGTTCGTCCTCGCCGCGTGACCTGGTGAGGGCGGGGGTGATCCGCCGCTGATCGGGCCGGTCGCAGCCTAGGCGGCAAGGTGCCCGGCGATGCGGCTTCGCGCCGGCGCGTCGGGCTGCCATGCCGATGCCAGCACGCCCGCCGGCCCGAACAGCGCGTCGACCGCATCCGGCCCGGCTGCTGCCTCGGCCAGTCGCGCCGCAAGCGGATCGTCCACTGGCCCGTTGGCGCCGCGCAGGTGGCGGATCCATGCCGCGATCCCGGCCAGGATCGCCGGGCACTCGCGCCCCTGCTGCTGGTTCGCCGCCAGCGTTTCCAGCCAGCGCTGCGGGATCTTCTGGCTGCCGTCCATGGCGATCTGGATCAGCCGGTGGTTGAGTGCCGGATTGGCAAAGCGCGCCAGCAGGGCATTGGCATAGGCGCCAAGGTCCTGTCCGGGGGCGGCGACAATCGTGGGTGCGGCCTCCTCACGCATAAGCGCTTCGGCCAGCTTGCCGATCTGCGGGTCGGCCACGGCCTCGTGGACGTAGGTGTGGCCATGCGCCAGCCCGACATAGGCGAGCATCGAATGGGCGCCATTCAGCATCCGCAGCTTTGCTGTTTCGTAAGGGCGCACGTCGCTGACCAGTTCGGCACCGACCGATTCCCAGCGGGGCCTGCCGGCCACGAAGCGATCCTCGATCACCCACTGGCTGAACGGCTCGGTCATCACGGCGGCTTCGTCGCGCAGGCCATCGAGCGCTTCGGCCACCTGTTCGCGGTCATCGGCGGTGGTCGCGGGCACGATGCGATCGACCATGGTGGAGGGGCAGGAACATTCCGCCTCGAACCATGGCAGCAGGGCGGGGTCGCGCGCCTGCAGGTATTGGCCCATCAGGCGGGCCAGTTGCCGGCCATTGTCCGCCAGGTTGTCGCAGCTCATCAGCGTCAGTCCGCCAAGGCCCGCATCGCGGCGGCGGCGCAGGCCATCGGCCAGGAAGCGATAGACGCTGTCCTCGCCCGCCAGCGCGGGATCGAGGCTGCCGTCGGCAGCACGGCAATAGCCCTTTTCGGTGATCGTGAAGCTGGCGATACGGGTGCCGGGCGCGGCGAGCGCGGCCACAACCTCCTCCGGTTCGTAGGGGGCGACCAGCACCTGCCTGACCGCGCCGACCACGCGGGTGTGCGCTCCTTCGCCCGAACGCTCGGTGACGGTGTAGAGCCCTTCCTGCGGGTTCATCTGGTGCGCCACTTCGGCAGAGCGCAGCGATACGCCGATGATCGACCAGTCGCGGTCACCGGCCGCCATCGCGCGGTCGGTGTACCAGGCCTGATGCGCCCGGTGGAACGCGCCGATTCCGAAATGGACGATGCCAACGGCCTGCGCCGCGCGGTCATAGCCGCAGGTTTCGGCATCGGCGGGCGCGAAGGTGGCCAGCGTGAACGGATCGAGTCGCAGGTCGGTCACAGGCGGTAGGCCTGCTTGACCAGGTTGTAGGTCAGGTCGCGGGCCAGTTCGGCAGCTTCCCAATCCTCGATGCGGTGTTCCATCACCAGTTCGGCAAGGAAGCCGCAGTCGATCCGGCGGGCAACGTCGTGCCGGGCCGGGATCGAGAGGAAGGCGCGGGTATCGTCGTTGAAGCCGACGGTGTTGTAGAACCCGGCCGTCTCGGTCGTCGCGCGGCGGAACCGGCGCATGCCTTCGGGGCTGTCGTGGAACCACCAGGCCGGCCCCAGCTTGAGGCAGGGATAGTGCCCGGCCAGGGGCGCCAGTTCGCGCGCATAGGTGCTCTCATCCAGCGTGAAGAGGATGATCGACAGGCGCGGATCGTTGCCGAAGCGGTCAAGCAGCGGCTTGAGCGCCTGGACATATTCGGTGCGGCTGGGAAGATCGGCGCCCTTGTCGCGGCCGAAGCGCGCAAACACCCGCGCGTTGTGGTTGCGGAAGGCGCCCGGGTGGATCTGCATGACCAGGCCATCGTCCACGCTCATCGCGGCCATCTCGGTCAGCATCTGGGCGCGGAAAAGCTCAGCCTCTGCGGCGGTAAAGTCACCCGCGCTGACCTTGCGGAACAGCGCCTCGGCGGCCAGCGCGTCAAGATCGGCGGTCTGCGCCGTGGGATGGCCGTGATCGGTGCTGGTCGCCCCCATCGCGGCGAAGAAGGCGCGGCGCTGGCGATGCGCGGCCAGATAGCCCGACCACGAAAGGCAGTCCTCGCCGGTCATTTCGGACAGGCGGTGCAGGTTGTCACGAAACCCTTCGAACTCGGGGTCGATGACTGGATCGGGGCGGTAGGCGGTGATGACCTTGCCCTGCCAGCCGCTTCTGCGGATCGCCGCATGGTGTTCCAGCGTGTCGAGCGGGCTTTCGGTTGTCGCGATCACTTCGATGTTGAAGCGTTCGAACAGCGCGCGCGGGCGGAATGCATCGCTGGCAAGGCTGTCGGTGATCGTGTCGAAATAGAGGTCGGCGGTTTCCGCCTCGAGCCGCACCTCGATGCCGAAAGCCTCGGCAAAGACCCAGTCCAGCCACATCCGCGAAGGCGTGCCGCGGAACAGGTGGTAGTTCCGGGCGAACAGTCGCCAGGCCGCGCGCGGATCGGCTTCCGGGTTGCAGACCCCAAGATCCTCCATGGCCACGCCCTGCGAATAGAGCATGCGGAACACGTAGTGATCGGGCACCAGCAGTAGTTCGGTGGCATTGCCGAAAGTGGCATCGCTTGCCCACCATTGCGGATCGGTATGCCCGTGCGGGCTGACGATCGGCAGCCCGGCCACCTCGGCATAGAGCGCGCGGGCCAGATCGCGCGTGGCGGGATCGGCGGGGAACAGGCGGTCGGGATGGAGGTGCAGCGGTCGGCTCATGCAGTGGCTCTGGAATATCTTTCCCGCTTGGCCTGGGCGGCCTTGCGTGCTTCTTCGATCTGGCGTTCTTCGGTGGTGAACAGCAGGCTGTCGATCACCTGGGTGAGATGGTGGCGCATGGCGGCACGCGCCCCGGCCGGGTCATGCTGACGCAGCGCGGTGAGGATGGCCGAGTGCTCCTCGACCACCGGCTTGACGTTGGCGGTACGCGCCTTGGCATGGAGCAAGGCCGCTTCGGGCGAGGCCTGGCGCAGGTCCCACAAGTGCTCGACCGCGTTGTAGATTGCCGAATTGCGGGTGGCGCGGGCAATGGCCAGGTGGAAGGCGCGGTCGGCCCGGTCGGTGCCGGCGGGATCGTTGTTTTCGCGCGCGATTTCCTCGACCAGAGCGGCGATCGCTTCCAGTTCCTCGTCGGCGATCTGCGTGGCGGCGAGCGCTGCGGCCTCGCTTTCAAACAGCAGGCGCGCCTCGGTCAGTTCGAAGGCGGTGATGTTGAAGCCGGGCAGGTTGTCCTTGCCGGGGAGCCGGACGACGTAGGCGCCCGATCCGATCCGCACTTCCACCAGCCCCTGCACTTCCAGCGCAATGATCGCCTCGCGCACCGTGGGGCGGCTGACGTTGTGGATCGCGGCCAGTTCGCGTTCGGCCGGCAGGCGGCTGCCCACGGGCCATTTGCCCGAGGCGATTTCCTCCAGCAGCACGCGTGCGAGTTCCTGATAGAGACGGTCATGTCCCGGCTTGTCGCTCATAGGCTGTTCCTTTGGCCTTACCAATTCCCTTGACGGGCCAGACTGATCTGGTCAAGACGAGGCTGTAACCGACAAACAATTTCCTGAACAGGCACAGCCCATGAAAATCACTTCCGCCCGCGTCATCGTCACTTGCCCGGGCCGCAACTTCGTCACGCTCAAGATCGAGACCGACCAGGGCGTCTATGGCATCGGCGACGGCACGTTGAACGGGCGCGAGCTTTCGGTGGTGTCCTACCTGCAGGATCACGTGGTGCCCTGCCTGATCGGCATGGACCCCCGCCGGATCGAGGATATCTGGCAGTACCTTTACAAGGGTGCCTACTGGCGGCGCGGCCCGGTGACGATGCGCGCCATCGCCGCGGTGGACATGGCGCTGTGGGACATCAAGGCCAAGATGGCGGGGATGCCGCTCTACCAGCTGCTCGGCGGGCGCAGCCGCGATGGCGTGATGGTCTATGGCCACGCCAATGGCTCTGACATTGCCGAGACGGTCGATGCCGTGGGCCACTATATCGACATGGGCTACAAGGCGATCCGCGCGCAGACCGGTGTTCCGGGCATCAAGGATGCCTACGGTGTCGGGCGCGGCAAGCTTTACTACGAACCTGCCGACGCCAGCCTGCCCTCGGTGACCGGCTGGGATACGCGCAAGGCGCTGAACTATGTGCCCAAGCTGTTCGAGAAGCTGCGCGAAACCTATGGCTTCGATCACCACCTGCTGCACGATGGCCATCACCGCTATACCCCGCAGGAAGCGGCGAACCTGGGCAAGATGCTTGAGCCCTACCAGCTGTTCTGGCTGGAAGACTGCACGCCTGCGGAAAACCAGGAAGCGTTCAAGCTGGTGCGCCAGCACACGGTTACGCCGCTGGCGGTGGGCGAAATCTTCAACACCATCTGGGATGCCAAGGACCTGATCCAGAACCAGCTGATCGACTATATCCGCTGCACGGTCGTGGGCGCGGGCGGCATCACGCACCTTCGCCGGATTGCCGATCTTGCGGCCATGTACCAGATCCGCACCGGCTGCCACGGCGCGACCGACCTTTCGCCCGTCACCATGGGCTGCGCGCTGCACTTCGATACCTGGGTGCCCAATTTCGGCATCCAGGAATACATGCGCCACACCGAGGAAACCGACGCGGTGTTCCCGCATGACTATCACTTCGAGGCGGGCGAGCTGTTCTGCGGCGAGAACCCCGGCCACGGTGTCGACATCGACGAGAAGCTGGCTGCGAAGTATCCCTACAAGCCCGCCTACCTGCCGGTCGCCCGGCTGGAAGACGGGACAATGTGGAGCTGGTGAACGAACGATCCGGGCTTGCATGAGGCGCGCCGCGCGGCCAATCAGCCGCCATGCGCGTTGCCCTGTTCGAGCCCGAGATTGCCGGAAATGTCGGAGCCGTCCTGCGGCTCGGTGCCTGCCTTGGCGTTGCTGTAGACCTGATCGAGCCCATGGGCTTTGCCTGGGACGATCGCCGTGTGCGCCGCACGGCGATGGACTACATCGATCACGTCTCGGTCACGCGGCACTCGGGCTTTGCCGAATTCCGCGCGATGATCGGGGAAAGCCGCCTGTTGCTGTTCACCACCCGGGGCAGTGAAGCGGTCTATGATTTCGCCTTCCGGCCTGATGACGTGCTGCTGTTCGGCAAGGAGAGCGCCGGGGTTCCCGCCACGGTCGCAGAGGTCTGCGATGCGCGCCTGCGCATCCCGATCCGCCCGCAGGTCCGCTCGATGAACCTCGCCTCGTCAGCCGCGCTCGCGCTGGGCGAAGCGCTGCGCCAGACAGGTGCCTTGCCGGGTTAGATCGCGCATGGTCCGTGCCCCCAACCTGTCCGTCCGGACAGGCCACTTTGGCACGATTTGGCCTTGCCCCTTTGCGACACATTGCGCAAATGCAGACCATGACAGCAAAGACGCCAGTCCTGCGCGCGCCCAAGAGCGATGAGCCTGCCGCAACCGCGCCGGCATCGGCCCTGTCGCGCGATGCGCGTGCTGTGCGATCCGGCCTGGCGCTGCGCGAGGCGCTGCTCGCGCTGCTGGAACGCAAGCCGTTCGACCAGATCACCGTGCGCGATATCTGCGCCGAGGCCGGGGTCCACTACGCCACCTTTTTCCGCCATCACCCGACCAAGGAAGCGCTGCTCGATACCATCGCGCGCGACCAGATCTCGCGGTTGAGCGACCTTGCCATGGCGATCCGCGGGGCGGACGATTACCAGGCCGGCTTCCATGCCATGTGCGCCTATGTCGACGATCACCGCGACTTGTGGTCCACCCTGCTGAACGGCGGCGCGGGCGCCGCCATGCGCGAGGAATGGGTCCGCGTGGCAACCGAAGTGGCAAAGAACGAGACCTCGGTGAACGACTGGCTGCCGGTGGAGCTTGGCACCGTCTGCACGTCGACGGTGATCGCCGAAACGCTCGCCTGGTGGGTGGCGCAGCCGCGGGGCAAGATCTCGGTGGACGAGATTGCCAAGATCCTGAACCGCATGCTGACGGCGATCATCGCCCCCTGAAGCGGGGCCGGGGTTCGCGGTTCAGTAGTGCTGGCTCTCCGGCAGGTTCAGCACCATGCCTTCCATCGCCTCGATCACCTTGGTCTGGCAGGCAAGACGCACGCCATCGGTCGTGTCCTCGGAAAATTCGATCATTTCCTGCTCGTTGCCTTTCGGTTCGGCAAAGCAGTGCCGCCATTGTGCAGGAACATAGATGCGGCAGGTGCCGCAGGCGCAATTCCCGCCGCAATCCGCTGAAATGCCCGGCACGTTGCCATAGGTCGCGGCCTTCATCAGCGAGAGGCCGGGTTCTGCCTCGACCTCGGTCTGCGATCCGTCATGCTCGACGAAAGTGATCTTCACCATTGAAACGGTCCTTTCGCGATCAGGCGGGGTCGAAATCCATCCACTGCTCGGTCACGCCGTAAAGCGAATAGTTGGGCAGGTGTTCGAAGCGGCGGGCGCCCTTGGGGCCGTGCCGCTCGTCGCTGATGCGGATATTCTCCATGCGGGCGAGCAGGCGCTCGATCGCGACGCGGCCCTCGGCGCGCGCCAGCGGCGCACCGGCACAGGCATGCAGGCCGCGGCCGAAGGCAACATGGGTGCGCCCGTTCTTGCGGTCGATGTCGAACGCGGCCGGATTTTCAAAGCGGCGCGGATCGCGGTTCATCGCCAGGGTATGGATCATCACGTGCTGGCCCGGCTCGAAATCGAAACCGGCGATGTTCACCGGCTTGCGGACATAGCGGAAAGTGCTCTTGGACGTGCCTTCCAGACGCAGGTTCTCGTCGACGAAATCGCCGATCTTGTTCGGCTCGGCGCGCAGGCGGTCTGCCAGTCCTTCTTCGTCCGAAAGGCGGCGGAGCATGGCGGCGAACAGCTGCACGGTCGTGTCCTGCCCGGCACCGAACAGGAATGTCGCCAGCCCGACGATGTCGACGATTTCCGGCAGGGTGCCATCCTCGAACGTCTGCTGCGCCATCAGCGTCAGCACGTCGTTCCTCGGATTGGCACGGCGATCGGCGATGTAGCCATAGAACTGCATGCCCATGCGGGCGAGCGGGTTGGTCGACATGTCGAAGTGCCCGCCAAGGTTGCCCGGCAGCTGGTTGGGCGGAGCAACAAGGCCGCGGATGGCCTCATGGTCTTCTTCCGGCACGCCCAGCAGGTCGGCCACGGTCAACTGTGCAAAGGGCGATCCGAAATCGGTGAGCACATTGAAGGTGCCCTTGTCGATGAACTCATCGATGATGCGATCGGCGAGCCGGTACATGAAGGCCTCGTTGGCCTTCAGGCGCGCCGGGGTGATCATGCCGTTGAGGATCGACTTGGACTTGGCGTGCTTCGCCTCGTCCTCGGTCATGATCGTGCCGAGATAGGGGTTGCCGGCGCGGGTTTCCTCGATCTGTTCGTCGATATCGCGCGAACTATCGTATTCCAGCGGCAGGTAGGGACCGGTCACGGTGTTGATGGCGGAAAAGTGGATGTCGTCCTTGTAGATCGCCACGCCCTCGTCATAGCCGGTGACCGCCACGACATTGCGGAAGCCCAGCGGCACGATCGGACCCTTGGCGCGCAGCGCCTCGAAATAGTCGAACGGCTTCTGCGCCACGGCATTGTCGGTGAATACGTCGGCGCTGGTCAGGTCGGTCATGTCACTCTCCGCAGGGTCTCGAAATGCTTATGCGATACACTGTAGCATAGGAGACGGAATCGGCCTGAGTCAATCGCCTTGCAGGCGATGGCGATCAGGCCCGTGTGCCGGTGACCTTGGCCGATCCGAACATGCCCATCTTACACTTGCCCGAAAGCGTATCGCCGGTGATCTCGAGGTCGTACTTGAGCGTGATCTTCATCGGCTTTTCCACCTTCAGGTCAAAGCGCACGCGATTGCCCTCAAGCGTTCCGCCGGTGAATTCCTGCGCTCCTTCCGGGCTGGTAAGTGCGCCGGAAACCGCGTTGCCCTCGGTGCGCAGCGTCAGGACCATCGCTTGGGGTCCCATCGGAGTCTTGAGCACCGCGTTCCAGTCGCCATCGACACTGGCAGGGCCCGAAGTCTCCGCAGGTGCCGCCAGGCCTTGCGCCGTGGTCGCGGGGGCTGCCGGCTGCGGCGCAGCAGCAGGTGCCGATGCCACAGGCGCAGGGGCGGAGTGGCCGGATACGTCGCGTTGCTCGATCACGTCGAGGATCCGCGCCGGGGTCAGCGGCAGGACAAGATCGTCGATCTCGCCAAAGGGGGAAAGGGCATCGGCGATGGCATTGACCAGCGTGGGCGGACCGATGATCGCGCCGCCTTCACCCACCCCGCGCATCCCGCCGATGGTCTTCGACGGGGTGTTGGCGTGGATGAATTCGAACTGCGGCACGTCGCTGATTGCCGGCAGCAGGTAATCCTTGAACGTCGCCGCCTTGGGATTGCCGCGGGCATCGTAGGGCATGTCCTCAAGCAGGACCATGCCGATCGCCTGGGCGAGGCCGCCGGAGATCTGCCCTTCGACCACGCCGGGGTTGATTACCGTGCCGCAGTCCTCGCTGCTGATCCAGCGCAGGATGCTGACGAAGCCGGTATCGGCATCGACCTCCACCACGCAGGCATGGGCGGCGCTCGTCATGGTCATCGGCGGGGGCTGATAGCGGAACTGCGCCTCAAGCCCGGTATCGAGCCCGGGCGGCAGGCGGTCAGGCTCGCCATAGGCGATGGCTGCAAGCTCGCCCAGCGAACGCGACATTTCGGGCGCGCCGGCCACGTGGACCATGCCGTTTTCGACCGAGATGCTATCGGGCGAGGCGTTGTAGAGGTGTGCGGCAACGGCCTTCACCTTGCCCGCCAGCAGTTCGGCCGCGCGGATCGCCGCGCCGCCGCCGATCACGCCCTGCCGGCTGCCCGCCGCGCCGGGGCCGAAACCGCCGTGGGCGCTGTCGCCTTCGAAGACGGTCACGTCCTCATAGGCCACGCCCAGCCGGTCGGCGATGCACTGGGCCATGGTGGTGGCCGTGCCGTGGCCCTGGCTATGGGTAGACATGGCGGCGGTCACCTTGCCGGTGGGCTCGATCCGCACCTGCGCCAGCTCGCCGGTCATCGGTGCCATGGTCCCCGCCGCGCCGGTCGGCTCGACATAGGCGGCAATGCCAAGCCCGAGGTAACGCCCCTGCTTGCGCGCCTCGGCCTGCTCCTTGCGGAAGGCGGCGACGTCGAAATGGCTCACCAGCTTTTCCAGGCACTCGCCCGGGGTGATATCGTCCACCGGGATGCCCATCGACGAGACGGCAGGCTGGTCCTTCAGGTAAAGCAGGTTGCGGCGGCGCAGTTCGACCGGGTCCATGCCAATCTTGCGCGCCGCCTTGTCGAGCAGGGTCTCGCGGATCAGCGATTCCATGGCCCAGGGCCCGCGATAGGCGGCAAGGCCGTTGGTATTGCTGTACCACCCGCGCGAAAGGAACGAATAGGCGGGCATCCGGTAGGCAGCCCAGACGAACATGTGCACGGCAATGTTGTTGTCTGCCCCCTGCGGATAGGCTCCGTTGTTGCAGTCATAGACCGCATGGGCGGCAAGCAGGCGGCCATCGGCGTCGAAGCCGGTGTCGAGCACCATTTCCGCCTCGCGTGCCTGGTTGGAAGCGGTCAGCGCTTCCCAGCGGTCTTCGGTCCATTTCAGCGGACGGCCGAACAGCCAGGCTGCGCAGACCACCGCGCATTCCTCTTTCCACGGCGTGTTCTTCAGCCCGAACGATCCGCCCACGTCCTTGGATATGACCCGGATCGCCGTCTGCGGCAGGCCCAGCGCAAGGCTCATCCAGCGGGCGATGTTATGCGGGCTCTGGCAGGTGATGTAGAGCGTCAGCTCTTCGGGGCCTTCGCGCGTCGCGATGACTGCGCGGTTTTCCATCGGGGCCTGGCTGATACGCTGGTGAACAACCTTCTGGCGGACCCGGAAGACTGCGGTTTCGAGTGCCTGCGCCAGATCCTCCTCCGGCTCCTCGTCGCCGATCTCGGAGGCCACGTTGCTGTCGGTGCCGGGATGGATCGGCGGGGCCGAGCGCGCATCGGCCAGGGTGACGACGGGATCGAGCTCCTCGTAAGTCACTTCGACCAGCGAAGCGGCATCTTCCGCCAGCGCGCGGCTGTCAGCAATGACCAGCGCCACCGGATCGCCGGCATATTGGACGTAACCATCTGCCAGTGGCGTGGTCGGAACTTCCATCGGCGCGAAGTAGAAGCTCAGCATGGTGAACGGCCGCTGCGCCAGGTCCTTGGCGGTATAGACCGCGTGGACGCCGGGCAGGTCGAGCGCCGCCGAGGTGTCGATCGACACGATGTTGCCGCGCGCGATCGGGCTTCGCGCGAAGGCGACATGAAGCATGCCGGGCAGGACGACATCATCGGTAAACTGCCCCCGCCCGGTCAGCAGGCGCGCATCTTCCTTGCGCTCAACACGCTTGCCGATCAGGCGTGCCGCGCCGATGCCTGCGGCGCCAACAGGATCGCTCATTGTCCGCCTCCCTGTCCGACGGTGCCCGCGGCAAGTGCTCTCGCGGCCTTGCGGATGCCCTGGTAGCCGGTGCACCGGCAGGTGTGGCCCGACATGGCCTCGAGCAGTTCGGCCTCGTCAGGCGTGCCGTCGCGCTCCATCAGCGCGGCGAAGGTCATCACCACGCCGGGGGTGCAGAAGCCGCATTGCAGGGCGTGGTTCTCGCGCATGGCCTGCTGCACGGGGTGCAGCGAGCCATCAGGTGCGGCAAGGCCCTCGGCAGTCTTCACCTCGGCCCCGTCGGCCTGGACGGCAAGCATCAGGCACGAACGGACCGCCCGGCCATCGACCATCACCGTGCAGGCACCGCAGACGCCATGTTCGCAGCCAAGGTGGACGCCGGTCCACCCGCCCTCGTTCCGCAGGAAATCGCCCAGGCTGGTGCGTGCCTCGGTCGTGGCGGCAAGCCGCGCGCCATTGACGGTCATCTCGACCTTGTGCTCGCTCATGCCGCTTCCCTCGCTTCCAGTGCTGTGCGCAGTGTCTTTTCGAACAGGCGCCGGCCCACCGTGCGGCGGTATTCGGCGCTGGCGTGGCTGTCATCGAACGGGGCCGTTCCCGATAGGGCCAGCTCGGCCAGCCCGGCGGGATCGACGCCGGAAAGCGTCTGGCCGACCAGCGCCCCTTCTGCCTCGCGCATGGCCACCGGGATCGGCCCCATGGCGAACCAGCACAGGCCGGCGCGGGTGATGCGTTCGCCGTCCAGAGCCAGCGCGCCGACCATGCCGGTCAGCGCAAAGTCCCCCGGCCGGCGGGCCACTTCGCGGAACAGCCACCGGTGGCCCGGCCCCCAGTCCGGATAGGTGATGCCGGTCACCAGTTCGTCCGGTTCCAGCGCGGTCATGTAGGGGCCGATATAGAAATCGCGTGCCGCCAGCCTGCGGGTGCCGCGCGTCGAGGCGATCTCGATCGTTGCGCCCAGCGCAACCGCAACGGCAGGCATTTCTGCCGCTGGCTCGCCCAGCGCCACCGAGCCGCCGATGGTGCCGCGATTGCGCGTCTGGTGATGGCCGACGTGGGCGAGGGCCTGGACCAGTGCGGGCACGTGCGCCTGCAAGGTTGCATCCGCCAATGCGTCGGCCTGCCGGGTGGCCGGGGCGACGCGGATGCCGTCTGCGGTGCGTGCGACGCCGGTGAAGCCTTCGATGCGGGTGATGTCGACAAGGATGAAGGGCTGGCTCATCCGCAGGTTCAGCAGCGGCATCAGCGTTTGCCCGCCCGCGATCACCGTGGCGCCGCCACCCGCTTCGGCGAGGATCTGGCAGGCCTCCGCCACGCTGCGGGGCGCGACATAGTCGAAAGGGGCCGGCTTCACTTGCCGCCGCTCCGCTTCCCGGCCTCGTAAGCCGCAGCGGCGACAATGACGAGCAGGGCGAGCACCAGCGAAACCAGTCCGCCCGAGACGAAATGCGCGCCGAGGTAATAGCCGACGAGTATCGCGGCGAGCAGGGCAGCCACCCAGCCCCACAGACCCGTGCCGCCGACCCCGGCCGGGGCACGGGGGAGGGATGGGGCCGGCGCGGATGTGGCGGCCTGTGTCGGCGCTCCGGCGGCAGGCGCGGAGGCAGCGGTGCCGATGACCACTTCGCCGAACCTGGTGAAGAACTTGCCGGCCAGGTTCCTTGCCGTGGCATCGATGATCGGTCCGCCCAGCTGCGCCATTCGCCCGCCGACTTCCGCCTCCACCGTGTAGGCTACGATTGTGCCCCCCGCGCCATCGTCGGAGAGGCGCACCTTTGCGCCGCCCCGGGCGTTGCCGGCCACCCCGCCATTGCCGGACCCGGAGATGGTATAGCCATTGGGCGCGTCGATATCGGAAAGCTGGACATTGCCTTTGAAGCGCGCGCCGATCGGCCCGATCTTCACTTCGGCCACGGCGGCAAAGCGATCATCCGCCTGCTTTTCAAGGCTCTGGCAGCCGGGGATGCACTGCGAGAGCACGGCAGGATCGTTAAGCGCCTCCCACACCCGCTGGCGCGGCGCGGCTATCCGCTGTTCTCCCGTCATCTGCATTGACATTCCCCTCCGCAAAACTCTCAATCTTGAATCTTGTGGCGCTTCCTTAATCAGGTTATGCGCCGATGTGTAGCACAACTTTCGGCGATGCGGCAGAACCGCTCGACCGCGCGAATAAAGACAGGTTTCGGGAAGGGGACAAGCCTTGGGCAGGGTGCAGATCGGTCGTTTCTTGGCAGCTTTCGGAGCGCTGGCCCTGCTGGCTTCCTGCGCCGGCGGGCCCGCCAACCCCATCGAGGAGGCAATGCTTGCCAACCCGGATGAATGGACCAGCTGGGGCCGCACCGGGCACGAAACGCATTATTCGCCGCTCGACGATATCGACACCGGCAATGTTGCCGACCTGAAACTCGCCTGGCACTTCGATCTCGAGCCCGGCTATTCGGCGTCCACCCCGCTGATGGCAGAAGGCAAGGTGTTCATCACCACCGGCCATTCGCACATCCGCGCGCTCGATGCCGTGACCGGCCAGCAGGTGTGGGAATACGATGGGGGCACGCGCCAGCGCGCCACCTCGTCGATGGGGCTGGGCTGGGGCAGCAAGGGCATCGCCTATGATTCGGGCCGGGTCTTCCTCACCACCACGGATGGCTGGGTCGTCTCGCTCGACGCCAGGACCGGCAAGGAAGCGTGGAAGGTGCAGGACAATCCCGATCCCGCCCCGCGCCAGTACAATGGCCCGCCGCGCGTGTTTGGCGGCAAGGTGATCGTCGGCTACGGCGGTGCGGACATCAGCGCGGCGCGCGGCTTCATCACGGCCTATGATGCGGCAAGCGGACAGCGCGCTTGGCGCTTCTACACAACGCCCGGCGACGAGCCCAATTCCGGCGGGCCCAAGGCGGACGAGCTGATGGCCAAGACCTGGCCCGGCGGCTGGAAGAAGCCCGACGGATCGCGTCGCGGCGGTGGCGGCACGGCGTGGAATGCGTTCAGCTATGATGCCGAACTGGGCCTCGTCTATCTCGGGGTCGGCAACGGTTTTCCCTATAACCAGAACCTGCGCAGCCCCGAAGGCGGCGACAACCTGTTCCTTTCGGCGATCGTCGCAGTCGACGTGAAGAGTGGGGCCTACAAGTGGCACTACCAGCTCTGCCCGGCCGAACAGTGGGACTGCACCGCCACGGCGGACATGACGCTCGCCACGCTGGAGATCGATGGAAAGCCGCGCAAGGTGCTGATGCAGGCGCCCAAGAACGGCTTCTTCTATGTCATCGACCGGACGAACGGGCAGTTCATCTCGGCGGAAAAGATCGCCAAGGTCACCTGGGCCGAGAAGATCGATCCCAAGACCGGCCGGCCGGTGGAAAATCCCGGCATCCGCTATAACGGCAAGCCCGGCCTGTTCGAAATGTGGCCCGGGCCGACGGGGGCTCATTCCTGGATGCCGCAGTCCTACAGCCCGCAGACCGGCCTCGTCTATGTTCCCATCCAGGAACTTGGCGCGCTGATCGGCGAAGGCCAGAAGGGCGGCGGGGAAATCGCCGCGGGCATGGGCACCACGCTGATCCCGGAAGTGGACCTGCCCGGCGGGCACAAGTCTTACCTCAAGGCATGGAACCCGGTGACGCAGAAGGAAGCCTGGCGCGTTGAACTGCCCGGCACCTGGCCGGGCGGCACCATGGCCACTGCCGGCGGGCTGGTGTTCCAGGGGCGCATGGACGGCACTTTCGTTGCCTATGATGCGGCAAGCGGCAAGCAGCTGTGGTCGTTCAAGACCGAAAGCCCGATCGTCGGTGCGCCGATCTCATACCGGGTGAACGGCAGGCAATACGTGACGGTCATCACCGGGGCCGGCGGGCAGGGCGCAGGCATGCAGACCCTGGGCAATGCCGGCC
Source organism: Novosphingobium sp. TH158 (assembly GCF_002855555.1). NCBI lineage: Bacteria > Pseudomonadati > Pseudomonadota > Alphaproteobacteria > Sphingomonadales > Sphingomonadaceae > Novosphingobium > Novosphingobium sp. TH158. The sequence continues at coordinate 2,383,961 of NZ_PKRT01000001.1, forward strand.
TGCGCACCGACTATCGCCTGCCGCGCCGGGTGCTGACCTTTGCGCTCGACGGCAAGGACACGATCCCGCCATTCGCTTACGAAGAGCCGCAGCCGCCGGCCGATCCCGAATTCCGGGCCGATGCTGCGCGGGCGCAGGCCGGGGCCATGCTCTATGGCGGCAATGCGTGCCTCGTCTGCCATGGCTGGAATGCCGTGGCGAGCGGTGCCGCGCCGGACCTGCGCTATTCGCCGATCATCACCGATCCCGCCACCTTCAAGGCCGTGGTCCAGGGCGGGGCGCTCAAGCTGAACGGCATGCCGCCTTTCCCGCAGATCAAGGATGGCGACCTTGAGACGATCCGCTTCTTCCTGCGCAGCCGCGCGCAGCAGGTGCCGGCCGAACGCAAGGCGCTTGAGGAACGCAAGAAGGCGCAGGCGGCATCAACCGCCAAGGCGCCGGACTTTGCGGGGAAGTGGGCCGTGGTGATCCAGACCTCGGCCGGGCCGCAGGAGGCTGTGCTCGACCTTGCGGTGAACGGCAACACGGTAACCGGCAAGGCCATCGCCTCGCAGGGAACCGCCGATCTTGCCGGCGCCTTCGCCAATGGCCGCATCAAGCTGGAAGGGCGGGCATCGATGCCCTTCCCCATCTCGATCGGCTATGACCTCACCATCCGTGACGGCGAGCTGACGGGAGACAACTCCAACGGCCCCTTCGGCACCTTCCCGGTGCGGGGAACGCGGCAGAAATAGCGGAGCTGGTCGCCGGGCTTTCGCCTCAGGCGACCAGTTCGGTGACGGTGCGGCTGGTGTTCATCGCACCGGTGCCCCAGTTCTCCACCTGCACGCCCATGGCCTGCTGGACGGATAGGACCACCCGCGATGTCGCATCGGCGCGGCCCGCCTTGTGATAGCCGGTACGCACGCGCCCGCCAGCACCGCCGATGATCATCATCGGGATGCCTTCCACCGCGTGCGACTTGGCGATGGAGCAGTCCGAGTGGGCGAACATCAGCGTATTGTCGAGCAGGGTGCCGTTGCCTTCCTTGATCGAGGCCAGCGCATCCACGAAATCGCGGCAGGCAAGCATGCTCTTGGCGGCGAACCAGGCGACCTGTTCCTGGTAGCCCAGCTTGGGATTGACCGGCTCTTCGTGTGTCAGCGTATGGTGCGTATCGGAGGACGATGACCGGCGCAGGTTCGATGCCGTGTCGGAGAACAGCATGTTGAACACGCGGGTCTGGTTGCAGGCCAGTGCCTGGGCCAGCAGCCCGGCCATGATCTTGTGATTGACCATGACGTTTTCGATATCGGCATCGACCACCGTCTTGCCGGGGGCCGAAGGCTTGGTGAAGTTCTCCACCCGTGCCGGCGGCTGGAGCTGCAGTTCAAGCTGCTGTTCCAGCTGGCGGACCGAGGTGAAGTATTCGTCCATCCGCTCGCGGTCGGCCGCGCCCAACGTCTTCATCAGCCGCTCGCGATCATCCTTCACGGCAGACAGCACGCTCTGGCGGACCATGGTCCGCGGATCGGGCGAGAAGGTGCCTTCGTTGGGATCGCGGAAGCCCTCGCCGAACAGGCGCTGGTACAGCGCGATGGGCGATGTCTCGCTGGGATTGGGCGATGCCGCGCCGCGATAGGAATAGGAACGCTGGATGCCGGACGCGCTCAGCTCGATGGAGCGGAAGCGGGTATCCTGGCCGATGACATTGCCGATGGCCACGTCAAAGGTGCCGGTCTTGGGCGTTTCGCCCGGCACCGGTATGCCGGTGCGCAGGCCGAAGTTGCCGGTCTGGTGCGGCTTGTTCGCCACCCCGTCCAGCTTCACGTCATAGCCGGTGAACAGGGCCATCTGCTTGCGATAGGGGGCCAGCGGCTCAAGATCCGGCGGCATCACGTAGTCAGCGCCTTCGGTCGCCGGGATGAACCGTTCGGGGATGAACCCGCAGCCCCAGATCCAGGTGCCGAAGCGCACCGGGATGCGCTGGCCCGTGGCGGCCAGGGCTTCGCCATTGCCGTCAAGGAACATGTTGAGGAAGGGCAGGGCGACGCCAACCTTGGCGCCATTGATCATGCCGCGAAGGATCGTGCGGCGGTTAAGGCTGGTCACGAGTTGTCTCCCTTCTTGCGCGTAATGGCTGTCTTGGTCCCTGCGGGGACAAGGGCCGGGTTCGATATGGTGAAGAACGCGGGGCCGGTGGCAATGGCCCGCATCAGATCAGGCACGCGGTAGCCGTTTGCGGCGAACTGTTCGGCCAGCTTTTCGAGGTAGGGCTCCTCTGCCGGGTTCGCCTTCCTGCCCGATGCGGTGCGCAGCATCTTGTCTGCCAGGCAAACCGGCAGGCCCGGGTGATCGTGCAGGGCCTTGCCCAGGCCCGTCGCGCCGGTGAACGAGGCGCCCATGAGCGAGCCGGTAAGGTCCAGCGTCACCCCGTTTTCCTTGCTGCGGAAGGTACCGATGCCATCGAAGCTTTCCAGCGTGAAGCCCATCGGATCGGTGATCTTGTGGCAGCCGGCGCAGGCCGGGTTGTCGTTATGCTCGGCAAGCCGCATCCGGGCGGTGGAGCCGGGACGATTGACCGCATCCTGCACTACCGAAAAGTTCACGTTGGCCGGCGGATCGGGAACCTTCTCGCACAGGAACACTTCGCGCAGCGACTTGCCCCGCAGCGTGGGCGAAGAGCGCCCGGGATGCGAATGCAGCGCCAGCAGGCTGATGTCGGTCAGGATGCCGGAGCGCTGGCTGGAGGGGGCATATTCGGTCTGCTCCCAGCCATTGCGGGTGGGAACCGGCTGGCGATAGATGATGCCCAGTGAGCGGTTCATCCACGTCTTGCGGGTGGTGAACAGCCCGCGATAGTCGCCCCGGTCCGCCACCAGGTGCGAAACGATCGTGCGCAGCGTCTGTTCCTGCGCATCGTTGGCCACGGCGACAGTATAGGCGGGATAGATCGAGGGGTCCTTGAACAGGTCATTGAACCCGTCGAACAGCAGCATGTCCGAGAAGAACGAGCGGACCGCCTTTTCCAGTTTGGGCGAGGACACCAGCCGGTCGACCTGCCGGGCAAGGCCTGCCTCGGTATGGATCTCGCCGCTGGCGGCAGCGCGCAGCAGTTCCGCATCGGGTGCCGTATCGCTCAGGAAGTAGCTGAGCCGGGTCGCCTTGGACCAGGCGTCCAGCCGCTGCTGTCCGGGACGGGCCGGGTCCGGCTCCGTCCGTTCGATCCGCATCAGGAAGTGCGGAGAGACCAGCATGCCCGCAAGCGCGAATTCGAGCCCGTCATGGAACTTGCCCAGCTTCTGCTGTGCCGTTGCGGCAACGGTGACATAGCGATCACGCTCGGCAGAAGTGAGCGGACGGCGGAACAGGCGCTGGCCATAGGTTTCGACAAAGCGGGTGGCACAGGCCTTGTCGAAGGCGGCTTCATCCTTCGGCTGGCATGGCATGAACTGCGCGCGGCGTTTTTCGCTGGTGACTTCGGCGGCGATGCTGCGCGCCGAAATGTCGTACTGCTCGATGCTGAAGGCCGACATGCCGCCATAGGTCGTGCCCACGGCCAGCAGGCCATCGACGCGCAGGCCGCGTTCGAAACGGCCGGCAATCGGCACGTCGGGCGCGAAGATGTCGGCGATGGTGGCGCGGTACTGCGATTCGGTCAGGCGGCGCACATTGCCGGGCGCTGTCGCCGGCCCGCTTTCCGCTGCCTGTGCCGGTCCGGCCACGCGAGCGCCGTCCTGCTGCGTCCAGGCGAGCGTCCCGGCGAGGGCCAGCCCCAGCCCGATGCAGGTCTTGCGAAGGAACGATGGATGCTTGCGGGTCACTTCATTTCCTCATGGCAAGGGGCGCGTTGATGCTCTGCGTCTTCGTATCGACCACGAAGGCGGGCATCAGGCGGATCTTGTATTGTGTGGAGATCGTGGTGCAGCGGCCAGTGGCCGGGTCGCGGTGTCCGTCGGCGGCCTGCTGCATGGCCTGGTAAACGCCATTGCACGAATAGCCGAGCGCGCCGGCGCGACCCACCGAAGTCTGGATGCGCATCCGCTCGGGCGCCAGTTCGCCCTTCGCGTTCCGGCTGGTCCGTACGCCGAACTGCACGTTGTAGATCGAATCGATCGGCGAATAGCCGGCCAGGTAGCCTTCCATGCCGCCGTCTGGCGTGAAGGTCAGCCGCACACGGGCATCGCGCAGCTCGCGATCCTCGGACATCGAATTGACCACGTTGATCAGGCGCACGTCCATCGCGCCGCTGGTGAGGACACCATTGACGATCCGCCCCTTGGCCGTCGCGTGGTAGCGCTTGTCGCGGTGGACGGCATAGGTGGCAAAAGGCAGTGCATTGCGCGCCGCGCTCAGTTGCAGCGGGTCGGCATTGGCATAGATGCCGACTTCGACCTCGGGATCGTTGGCCAGGCTGTCCACGCCCTTGAGCGAGACGAGGATGCCCCACGATCCGGTGTACATTTCGGTCTGGAAGCCATTGCCGGCACCGGTTGACTGGAAGCCGGTGGTGCAGCCGATCACGCGGTAGAACTGGTTGTCGATACCGCGCTGGCCCTGCGCGCCGCGAAATTCGGGATGGCCGCAGGTCGCTGCGGACTTGCCCTTGCCCTTGCCATCGCCGTCGAGGTCAATGCCCTGGGCAATCGCATCGCGCCCTTCGACCATGCGCCAGTTGGGATCTGTCGGGCCGGCCTGCGGGTTCATGCAGATGTTCTGGCCGTTGGGCGCGGTGTTGACCATCATGTTCAACCGGCGCTGATAGCCCTGATCGCTCTCGCCTTCGCGCCGCGCCCCTTCGGGCCGGGCCTTCAGCTGTTCGACCAGTCCGCGGACGCCGCCGGTCAATCCGCGCGGGCATGCGTTCGACGCCGAAGCATCGGGGCCAAGGGCATATGCGAATTCGGTGGCGACGAAGCCTGCTTCGCCATTGCGCACAACGTCAGCGAAGACCTCGTCGCTGACCGGCGTCGGAGCAGGGGCGGGATTCGCCTCGGCCGGGCGCCAGAAGCTGGCACCGGCCGCCGCCGCAACCACCAGGGCGCTTATAGCCAATGGAGCCAATAGTCTGCGTTGCGGCACCCAACTCTCCTCGATCCCTGACACGGCAAGCCTCGTGGACCCGCCTGGTAAGACCGCATTATCGCGATCTCGCGGCAGATGGCCAGACCGATCGCCGCCGGTGCGACCATTTATTACAAGCTGCTACGAAGCCCCGAATGTGGCGGTTTACGCGGGGTATCGGCCTATTCCTGCCAGCCATGACCGGGTTGACACGCGGCGGATGCCTTCCGAATAGCCGGGCAGGCAATCAGCGGGAGAGAACGATGCGCCTTGCAACCTATGGCCTGGCCTTGCTGGCCGCTGGTGCCTCCATCGCGCCACTGGCGGCGAAGCCCGCCCGCGAAGTTGCGTTGTTCAACGGCAAGGATCTTTCCGGCTGGACCTTCTTCCTTGAGGAAAAGGAATTCAACACTGGCGGCAAGGGCCGCATTTCCGATTTTGCCCGGGTCTTGCCGGGCGGGGTGCTTGAGATTCGCCCCCGGATGCACGGCGCCCTGATCACCCGGCGCGATTACCTGAACTACCGTCTGCGGGCCGAATTCCGCTGGCCCGAACCCGGCCCGCGCGATGACAGCGGCCTGTTCCTGCGCGTCCGCCCGCCCTTCGCCTGGGACATGGTTCATGGCGAGATGGCGCGGTTCTACATGTTCCAGATCCAGCCCGGCAACACCGGCGACCTGTGGGTGATGGGCTACAGCGAATCCTTGCTGAAGACCGATCCGGCGCGCTCGTTCCAGCCGTTCGGCAATCTCCCGCTCGGGCCGGGCGGACATATCCGCCGCCACGTGAAGACCCACGATGCCGAGCGGCCCGCGGGCGAGTGGAACGCACTTGAAGCCGTGATCGAGGGCAAGACGGTGAAGGTCTATGTCAACGGCCAGTTGGTCAACGAAGGGCGCAACCTTGCCGACCTGCCCGGGCGCATCGGCCTGGAATCGGAACGCGGCACCATCCAGTACCGCAACATTCGCCTGCTTCCCCTCCCGGACAAGGCAGGGGGCTAGGCCGCAGGGATCAGGCGATCACGCCGCCATCGACCGGAAGGGTGCTGCCGGTCATGAACAGCGACATGTCGCTGGCGCAGAACAGCACGGCCCGGGCAACGTCGTCCGCCACGCCATGGCGGCCGAGCGGGCTGCCGGCGATGCCCGGGATGCCGGTGTGCTTGAAGATTTCCGCGCCGGCTTCCTTCAGGAACATGGTGTTCTCCGTCAGGCAGACGCCGGGCGCGATGCCCATCACGCGGATGCCGTGCGGGGCAAACTCGATCGAAAGCTCGCGCGTCAGGCCGACCACCCCGTGCTTGGAACTGACATACGCGGCCTGGCCCGAGGAAATGCCGCGCAGACCCGCGAGCGAGGCAATGTTGACGATGACCCCGCCCTTGCCGGCCGCGATCATCCGCCGCGCCGCCTCGCGCGCGCCGACGAAGGTGCCGCGCAGGTTGATGTTCTGCACCTTGTCCCATTCCTCGATGGCAAGGTCGAAGGCCGGGACGTGCGAGGCGACACCGGCGTTGTTGACCCATATGTCCAGTGAACCGAACCTGGCCACGGCGTGATCGGCCACGGCCTCGATCTCGGCAACATTGGCTGCGTCCATGCGGATGGCGCTGGCCGGTCCTTCCAGCCCCTGCGCGGTTTCCTGCGCGCCAGCCTCGTCGATGTCGCAGACCACGACACTGGCCCCGGCTTGTGACAGGCGGCGCGCGATGGCCTTGCCCAGCCCCCGTGCCGACCCGGTGACGACTGCCGTACGCCCCTTCAGCGAAACGATTTCGGAAACGGGCAGGTCGGTTACGTCGGGCAGTTCCATGTAATCCCCCAAGGACAGGCAGGCAGATAGTATGCGATACAATGTCGCGTAATATCCTGCGCACGGTCAAGCCGAAACTTTGCCCGGCGTCCCTTGCGCAGCGCCTTCAGCCGCCGATCATCCCCTGCGGGCCGGCATCGATTGCCGCCTGTGCGTGCATCTGGAAGTAGCCCAGGAACGAGGCCATGAAGGTGAGGAAGGAACAGATCATCAGGTCGGAAAAGCGGATCTGCCCGGTACGCCCCGGCGGTTCATCGAGCAGGCCCTGTTCATGGCCGCTGGCCAGCAGGCGCAGCAGGTTGCTGCGCGACCCGCCAAAGCGCCCGGCGGCACTGCGGATGCTCAGTTCCACCGCACTGCGCCGCAGTTCGGCATCTCCGGTGATGGAGGCGAGGGCCACGTGTTCCATCAGCAGCCAGCCACCATCCGATGCGGCGAAATGCAGCACTTCTGGAAAGGGGTCGATCGGCTGCCAGCCGGCCAGCAGTCCCTGTGCGCCCCGGATCCGCATTTCTCGGCCCAGCTCGGGAAAGTCGCGACGGATCTCCAGCAGGTTGCTGCCTGCCGCCGCATCGACCGAGGCAAAGATATTGTCGTTCCATTCCTCGACGATGGCCATGAACCGGCCGGTCGGTTCGAGATGGACGACGCGGCTGTCCAGCTTCGAGCGGACCGGGGTCAGGTAACCCCCCAGTTTCATGACGTTGAGGAAAGCAGAGACCCGGCCCGGACTGGCCAGGCCGAGCTGCCTGCAGACCCGCTGCAGGTTGGCCACGGTCAGCCCCGATCGCGGATCGCCGGGATCGCGGGTGGCATGCAGGTACAGCGTGAAGACCAGGATCTGGAACCGCCAGACTTCGGCCACCACCTTGTTGAGGATCAGGTTGTAGGCGAAGAACGGCTGCATCACGCCTTCATGGCGGCGCACACCGTCAAGGAAGCGGGGAAGGTTCCTGAAGGCGACGATACGATTCCATTCCGCTTCCGGCATGCGGCTGGCGAACAGCGCGTCATGCTTGCGGATATCCAGGCAGTCAGACATTCAACTCCTCGTCCCGGCGCAGGCCGACCGATCCGGCCGACCCGTCGCGGCACGCTTCCCGATAAGCTGCGCGATATACGTATAAATGCCTGGGCACGGATAACGGCGCACCGGCTTTTCCACGGTGGCGCCTGCCTTGCGGAACAATCGCCCCGGCATTGCGCACCGCCGGGACGGGAAGAGCCGATCAGCACGGTCGGCGCCGGCTCAGGGCTGAACAGCTGCTCTTGTCGTTGCGCGTCAGAAGCTGGCTGACAAGGTAAGGTTGGCGGTGTGGTCCACCCGGTCCGCACCGTTTCGCACCACCCACTGGTTGAGGTAGCCCGGCTCGAGCGTCACCGCCTTGCCCAGCGGCACGGAAACGCCCGCGAAGTTGCGCCACAGGCCCAGGCCATCGCGCTGGAAGCCGGTTTCGTTGAGGCCGATGAACGGTTCGGTCCACACCACGCCGCGCATCTTGCCCGATAGCGGCGCGGTCAGCCGCAACTGCTGGCGCAGGCGCCAGGCCGTGCCCGGCTGCTCTTCAAGGAAGCGCTGTTCCAGCCGGGTGCGGCCGGTGATCGTCACCCCCTTGCCATCGCCCAGCAGGCGGAACGAGAGCTGCTGGAATAGGCGGTGCTCGTTGGTCCGCACCGGGCCGACCGGATCGGTCATGACATAGGCATAGCCGATCCAGGCCGTGGTGGTCTTGTCCAGCTTGTAGCCGATCGCCGGACGCACCAGGAACTGGCCGAGGCGCGAGGCATCGTTGGTGAAACGCTCCTGCGCCTCGAGCCAGAGCTGGCCGCCACCGCCCAGGTCGACCGTGGCGGTCTGCGCCAGCCAGATGTTCGCATCTTCCTCTGCCGCGTGGGCGGCCAGTGGGACGAGGCAGCCGATCAGGCCTGCCATGACGGAGACGGTGCGAAACATCGGGCGGCCCTCCGGTCAGAAGCGGTAGCTGATGCCGCCGCTGACCACCCACGGATCGAGCTTGTGGTCGGTTTCCAGGGCGACTGCCGCACCCTTGTAGAAGCTCGCCGTGGTGTTGACGAAGTAGCGCTTGGCATCGACGCTCAGGCCAAGGCCGCGGTCGTTGATCGGCAGGTCGAAGCCGGCCTGCAGCGCCACGCCGAAGCGGTTGGAAAGATCCACCTTGGTCACGCCCAGCGTCGCGGCATCGGCGCCGACACCTTCGCTGAAGATGAAGAAGTGCGTCGGACCCGCGCCGAGGTAGGGTTTCACCCCGCCAAGGTCGAAGTGGTACTTCAGCGTAACGGTCGCCGGCAGGATGATCGCATTGTCGACCAGGCGCGCGCCGGCCAGTCCGCCCCGGCCGTTGACGTCGTGCGGGGTGACGCAGCAGATCGTCTCGATCGAGAAGTTGGGCGAAACGAAATATTCGACCGCCAGCGTGGGCACCACGGCATCGCTGGCCTTGGACTGCGTCGTCGCCGGGGCGCCCAGCGTGTTGGTCTTCACCGCGCTGATCTTGCCATCGGGCAGCACGCCGGTGGCAAAGGCCTTGACCTGGATCTTGCCCTCGCTGCTGCCGGCAAGCGCGGGCGAGGCAAGGGCAAAGGCGGAGACGAGCGCGGCGGATGCCGCAAGGGTACGCTTAAGCATGGGGGGAATGCTCCATCGGGAGGAAATGGGGCGGGCGGCTGCCGCTCAGGACCCGGCAGCCGCCCGGTCTGCCTTACTTCGGCGAGTAGGGCAGCGACGAATGGTGCAGGACGATGCGCAGCTTGCCGTCCCCGCCGCGGACATAGCCCCAGGTCTTGTCCACCTTGGTCATGTTGCCCTTGGCGTCCCAGATGGTGACGTTGCCCATCGAGATCGCGGAATTGCCGGTGACGACCACGCCGGCGTTGTCGATCTTGAACGTGCGCCAGCCCTTCAGCGCGAAGCCGCTGTCATTGGGATAGGTCTTGTCGCCACCCACGAAGTAGGCCAGCGCCCCATCGCGCGAGGTGCGGAAGGTCTGCGGCGTTACCGTCAGCGTCGGCTTGAACAACACCGGACCCATGCCATAGCCATAGGCGCTGTCGAGCACCTGTTCGGCCACCTTCTTGGCGGCGGCATGGCCCTTGGTGTCATATTCGGTGGCAATGGCGACCAGCGCCTGGCCCCAGGCCTGCTGCGCGGCTTCGACCTCGGCCACGGTGATCGGCGCATAGGTTGCGGTGGGGGCGGCGGCACCGGCGTGGTTGTGGGCCATCGCCGGGGTGGCAAGGGCCGCTGCGGGCGCCACGGCAAGGGCCAGAAGGCGCGTCTTGAAGGTCTTCATGGTGTTCGCTCCTTGAAACTTGGGGTCCTGGCTGATCGCCTGGAGAAGGGGGCATTGCACCGCCTCCGCCAATCGTCGTGAAGCAGATAGGCAATTGGAACTCGGGCAAGAATTGGCCGGATGGCTGGCTGCGCGGCCTAGGCTGGATGGCCTATGCACAAGGCGGCGGGCGGGGTATCAGGGCGGGCATGGAACAAGGCGCGCCTGCCCTGGCCCTTCAGGTCGAAACCGTGGCAGAGCTGCGCGAGCTCTATCGCGCGGCAGAGGCGCGGGCGGCGCGGATGCGGCTGATGTCCACCAGCGGCCGCCAGCTGGCCCTCGCCGAACCGGGCACTGCCGGACCGATCCTCGATGGCTGTGCCGAGCGGCTCGCCTATTTCCTGGGATCGCGCAAGGGCACGGTCAGCCACGATCCTGCGGCACCCGGCCTGCCGATCCCGGCGCCCGGCAGCGGCAATCGCAAGATCGGCGCTGTCCAGATCGAGGGCTTCTCCGCGCTCGACGACATCGCCGATCCCGAAGACCGCGAGGCCTGCCGCCTGCACCTGGAGATGATGGGCGCGACGATCGACCGGATCGACCGCGAACAGCGCCTGGAATTCGTCGTCGGCCGCCTGTTCACCGCGCAGGAAGAAGAACGCCGCCGCGTCAGCCACGAACTGCACGATGGCGTTGCCCAGACCGCGACGGCGCTGGCGCGGATGCTTGAAGGCGCCAGCACGGGCGGGCGTGATCTGGAAGCGGCGGACCGCGGCAGGCTGGCTGCCATCGCCCGCGAGCTGGTTGGCGAACTGCGCGCGGTGATCCGCGGCCTGCGCCCCACGATCCTTGATGACCTGGGCCTTGCTGCCGGGCTCCATTCGCTGGGCGAGGGCATCGAGGCCGAGGGATACCGCGTCACGGTGCGGATCGACAGCGATGTGGCCGCATGGCCCTCGCACGTGGAAACCGCCCTATTCCGCGTCGCGCAGGAAGCCGTCACCAATATCCGCAAGCATGCCGGGGGCCCCTGCGCAGTCACAATCGAGCTTTCCGCCCGCAAGGACGGCCCCTTGCCCTTCCTGCGCGTGGCCGACGGCGGTCGCGGCGCTGCGGCGGGCGGCTCCGGCGTGCCTTCGGGACCGCGCGAGCGGTTCGGCATCGACGTGATGCGCGAACGCATGGCCTCCATCGGCGGCGCGCTTGACTGGCAGGCCGGGCCCGCCGGCGTCACCGTCACCGCCAGCTTCCCGAGGCCCGAATGACCGTTCGCGTGCTTATTGTCGATGACCACCAGCTGGCCCGCGTCGGGCTCAAGGCGGTGCTTTGCGACGATGGCTTCGAGGTGGTGGGCGAAGCTGCCAGCGGCGAGGAAGCCGTGCGTCTTGCCGCCGAACTGGTGCCCGACGTGGTGCTGATGGACGTGCGCCTGGGCCCCGGAATCGACGGGCTGGAAGCCACCCGCCGCATCGCTGCGCTGGGCCTGCCGACGCGGGTGCTGATGCTCTCGCTGCACGAAATGCCCGCCTATGTGCGCGAGGCGCTGGCCGCCGGTGCTGGCGGCTATGTACTGAAGGACGCCAGCATCGGTGAACTGCGCGGCGCGGTCAGCCAGGTCATGGCGGGGCAGAGCGTGATCCCGCTGGGCCTGATCAACGCCGCCATGCGCGAGCCGCCGCCGCAGCGCGCGTCGCGGGCCGATCCCGTCGCCCTGCTGACCCCGCGCGAACGCGAGGTGCTCGGCGAAGTGGCGCGCGGGCGCACCAACAAGGAGATTGCCCGCGTGCTCGCCGTCAGCCCGGCGACGGTGAAGGCCCATGTCGAGCGGATCATCGCCAAGCTGGGCGTTTCTGACCGGACCGAGGCCGCGGTGCTTGCCGCCCGCGCAGCCGCCGGCGTGACGGAGTGAGGCGCGCCATGGCCCTGCGCACGCTGACCCGCTTCTGGGCCGATCGCCCGCTGGCGCTAAAGGGGCTGGTGGTGGTCGCCCTGCCGCTGGCCATCCTGCTCGGTGCGCTGGTTTCGCTCTACATCGCCAGCAATGCCGAAGTGCGCGCCGAGGATGACGTGCGCCGCGCCGTGGCGATCCAGCGCGATACCTATCAGGCCCACGCCCTGCTGGCCGAAGCCGCCGCCGGGGTGCGCGGCTATGCGCTGACCGGCCAAGATCGCTTCCTCGAACCCTATCGCAAGGCGGAAAGCTACCTGCCCGAAACGATGGCCCGGCTCGACCAGGCGATCCGCGACAAGGAGGTGCGCCAGCGCTTTGACCGGATCAACGAACTGGCCGGGCGCAAGCGCGAGGGCCTGCGCCGCATCGTCGAACTGGCCGACGATCCCGCTGCGCGGCAGGGTGAGCCTTCGCCGATCGAGCAGGCGCTGGTTTCCAACAAGGTCGTGCTCGATGCCATGCGGCTGGAGATCGAGCTGATCCAGCGCCGGGAATCGGTGCTGCTGGACGAGCGCCGCGCCCGCGTGGAGGAAGTGCGCGCGCGTTACCTTACGCTTACGGCGGTCAGTGCGCTGGTCGGCCTGCTGGGCAGTCTGGCGGCGGTCTACCTGTTCTCCACCGGCATCGTCCGGCGGGTGAAGATGCTTGAGGGCAATGCCGGCCGCCTCGCCCGCGGCGAGGAGCTGACCAACCTGCCCGATGACGATGCCGACGAGATCGGCCGGCTGGCGCAAAGGCTGGCGCGGGCCAGTGCCCTGCTGCGCGGCCGCGAACAGGCGCTGCGCGAAAGCGAGGAACGCTTCCGCCTGGTGATCGAGGAGGTGCGCGATTACGGCATCTTCGCGCTCGATCCCGATGGCGTCGTCACCAGCTGGAACCTGGGCGCGCAACGCATCAAGGGGTGGGAGGCGGACGAAATCCTCGGCCACCACTTCAGCAGGTTCTATCCCGAGGAAACGCGCGATTACCTGCCCGGTGAAATGCTCGCCCGCGCGCGGCAGGGCGGCACGGCAGAGGACGAGGGCTGGCGCCTGCGCAAGGATGGCAGCCGCTTCTGGGCCAATGTCGTCATCACCGCCCTGCACGATGAACTGGGCGAGCTGCGCGGTTTCGCCAAGGTCACCCGCGACATGACCGACCGACGCCGCTCGGAGGAAGCGCTGCGGGTGGCGCGCGAGGAGGCGATTGCCGCCAACCTTGCCAAGAGCGAGTTCCTTTCCCGCACCAGCCACGAACTGCGCACGCCGATGAGCGCGATCCTGGGCTTCGGCCAGTTGCTCGAACTCGACGAGGACCGGCTGGAGCCGCGCCATCGCGAGGCGCTGAGCCAGATCATGAAGGCGGGCCGCCACCTGCTTTCGCTGATCAACGACCTGCTCGACATTTCGAGCATCGAGGCGGGCGGGGCGGAGCTGTCGATCGAACCGCTCGATCTTGGCGAATTGCTGGAAGAGGTCCATGCGCTGGCCGGGCCGATTCTGGACACCGCCGGGCTGCACTTCGTGCTGGAGCCGCCGGCGCAGCCGCTCGTCGCCTGGGCAGACCGGCGGCGGGTGGTGCAGGTGATGCTCAACCTCGTGTCCAACGCGGCAAAGTACAACCGTACCGGCAGCCAGGTACGCTTGTCCTGCGCGCTGCGCAGCCGCGACATCCGCATCGCGGTGGAGGACGATGGCGAAGGTGTCGCCCCGGCCGACGTGCCGCGCCTGTTCACCCCCTTCGACCGGCTGGGCCAGCAGAACCGGGGCCGGGTGGACGGCACCGGGCTTGGCCTTGCCCTGTCCAAGCGGCTGGTGGAATCGATGGGCGGCCAGATCGGCTACGAGGCGCCCGGCCATGGCGCGCGGTTCTGGTTCACCCTGCCTTCGCGCCCGCGCAGCCGCGCCCGCGCTTCTGCCGCCAAAGCGGCCATCAAGGTCTGACCCATGCCCACCAACCTTGTCGACAGCGCCGAAATCCGGTCCCGCCGCATCCTCATCATCGATGACGAGGCGGCCAATGTCCTGCTGCTGGCCAGCGTGCTCGAGCGCGAGGGCTAAGGCGATATCCACTCGATCACCGATCCGACCGAGGCGGTGGCGGCCTTCGTCCGGCTTGAACCGGACCTTGTCCTGCTTGACCTGATGATGCCCGAGGTCGATGGCTTCCAGCTGCTCGAGGCGTTCAAGCGGCACGACCGGCCGGACGAGTTCCGCCCGGTGCTGGTGCTGACCGCCGATACCACCATCACCACCCGCCGCCGGGCGCTGGCGCTGGGGGCCAAGGATTTCATTTCCAAGCCCTTCGATGTCATCGAAGTGGCGCTCAGGATATCCAACCTGCTGGAAACGCGCGCGCTCTACCAGCGGCTGCGCGAGGGGCGGCAGGCAGACTAGGTCGCCCGCCGCCCCCGGCACGTTCAGCCCTGGGCCGCTTCCTGCAGCTTGCGCTGGATCGCCTCGGGAATCGAGGGGTCGTCGATCGTCGGCGGCGTTTCGAACGGCTGGCCGTTGGCGATCTTGCGCAGCAGGTTGCGCAGGATCTTGCCCGATCGGGTCTTGGGCAGTTGTGCCACCATGTGCGCGGTCTTGAGCGCGGCCACCGCACCCAGTTCGGCACGCACCGCGGCGATCACCTTGGCGGGAAGCGTCGCATCGTCCTCCGCCCCGGCGCGCGCGACGAAAAAGGCGATGGGCACCATGCCCTTGATCGCATCGTCCGCGCCGATCACCGCGCATTCCACGACGCCATCCTGCTGCGAGACGATCTGCTCCATCTGCCCGGTGGACAGACGGTGGCCGGCGACGTTGATGATGTCATCGGTGCGGCCCATGATCGACAGGAAACCATCGGCATCGAAGTGGCCGGCATCGCCGGTTTCGTACCAGCCGGGGAAGCCGGCGAAGTTCTTCTCGAAGCCGGCCTTGTTGTTCCACAGCGTGCGGAACGCTCCCGGGGCGAGCGGGGCGCGGATGGCCACGGCGCCGCTCTCGCCGGTCGGCACCGGCTGGCCATCCTCGCCCAGCACGGCGAATTCGAAGCCGGGAACGGGGAAGCCGGCGCTGCCGCGCTTGCGGCGCAGGTCACCCAGCGCGAAGCAGCTGGCGATCGCCGGCCAGCCCAGCTCGGTCTGCCACCAGTGGTCGATCACCGGCAGGCCGCTCTTGTCTTCCAGCCAGCCGATGGTGTCGGGATCGGCGCGCTCGCCCGCCAGGAAGATGGCCTGGCACTGGCCGGTGCCGATCTCGGCAAGGAAGGTGGCGTCGGGATCTTCCTTGCGCACGGCGCGGATCGCGGTGGGGGCGGTGAAGAAGCTTTTGACGCCGTGGCGCGCGATGGTGCGCCAGAAGGTGCCCGGATCAGGCGTGCCGACGGGCTTGCCTTCGAACAGCACGGTCGTCGCGCCGACCAGCAGCGGGGCATAGACGATGTAGCTGTGGCCCACGACCCAGCCCACGTCGCTTGCCGCCCAGAAGGTGTCGCCCGCACCGATGCCGTAGATGTTGGCCATCGACCAGGCGAGCGCCACGGCATGGCCGCCGTTTTCGCGCACCACGCCCTTGGGGGTGCCGGTCGTGCCCGAGGTGTAAAGGATGTAGAGCGGATCGTCCGATGCCATTTCCGCACAGGCGGGCGCGGGATCGGCCGCGCAGGAGGCGGCGAGCTCTTCCCAGTCGAGCGCGGTGCCAAGTTCGGCCTGCACCTGTTCGCGCTGGAACACCACCACGCTTTCGGGCTGGTGCGCGCAAAGGGTCAGCGCCTCGTCCACCATCGGCTTGTAGGCGATGGTGCGTGCGCCCTCGATCCCGCAGCTGGCGGTAAGCAGAACGCGCGGGGTGGCATCGTCGATGCGCTTGGCCAGTTCCAGCGGGGCAAAGCCGCCGAACACCACCGAATGGATCGCCCCCAGCCGCGCGCAGGCGAGCATGGCGAAGACGGTCTGCGGGATCATCGGCATGTAGATGATCACCCGATCGCCCTTTGCCACGCCGAGGCGGGCGAGCATGGCGGCGACGCGGCCGACCTCGTCCTGAAGCTCGGCATAGCTGTAGCGGCGGATCGTGCCGGTGACCGGGCTGTCATAGACCAGCGCCGGCTGTTCGCCCCGACCCGCCGCGACGTGGCGGTCGATGCAGTTGAAGGCGGTGTTGAGCGTGCCGCCGGCAAACCAGCCGCGGGCATCGTCCCAGGCCGATTGCGGCCGGGCAATCCAGTCGATCGCCTGTGCCGCGCGGCTCCAGAACCCTTCGCGATCCTCGATGCTTTCGCGCCAGGCGCTTTCGTAGGCTTCGCTCATCTGCCGCCCTCCCCGCTTACCGGAAAGTCTTGGAGAGGATCACGAGGGTCGGTTCGCCCTCGAAGGGTTCAGGGGTGAAGCCCTTTTCGCGTTCCAGTTCGATGGCGGCGTGGTTGTCGCGGCTTTCGATGGCGATCACCCGGCGTACGCCGCGCCGCCGGGCCTCGCTGCCCAGGAAATCGAGCAGTGCCCAGCCCACGCCCTTGCCCTTGTAGTCGCTGCGGATCGAAACCGCGATCTCGCCGGTGTCCAGCGCCTTGTCGCAGGCCAGCAGCGCCGAACCGACGAGCGCGCCGTTGGCGCTGTCGAAGGCGAGGAAGCTTTCCGACTGGTAGTGATCGGCATGGATCAGCGGATCGAGCTGTTCGTGGCTGACATGCTCTGCCGCGGCGAGGAACCGGAAGCGCCGGTCTTCATCGCTCACCGAATCGAAAAAGGCCGCGAGTGCGGCTTCGTCGGCTTCGCTGGCGATGCGCACGTCGAGCGCGATGCCGGACCGGGTGCTGAGCTGGGTAGTCATGGGTTACTCCGTTTGGTGGGGTCTGCGCCTATGGACCCCTGGAAGCGCCGCGCCATGATCGGGATCAAGACGCGGCGACTTCCTGGGGAGATGGCAATCAGTCGTCGATGTTCCGCTTGAAGGTTTCAGGCAGGAACAGCAGGCCGACAACCAGGGTCAGGCCGGCAACCACGATCGGATACCACAGGCCATAGTAGATATCGCCGGTAGCCGCGACCATGGCGAAGGCCGTGGTCGGCAGGAAGCCGCCGAACCAGCCGTTGCCGATGTGATAGGGCAGCGACATCGAGGTGTAGCGGATCCGGGTGGGGAACAGTTCCACCAGCAGGGCGGCGATCGGGCCGTAGACCATGGTCACCAGCAGGACGAGGTAGAACAGCAGGGCCACGGTGAGCGGCTTGTTGATCTGGTCCGGGTTGGCCTTGGCCGGGTAGCCGGCGGCGGCAAGGGCGGCCTTGACCTCTTCGGTGAAGGTCTTGATCGCGGCCTTGCGTTCATCGCCGCTCACCTGCGCCGGATCGGGCGCGGTGAAGGTCTTGTCGCCGATCTTGATCTGGGCGACCGTTCCTGCCGGAGCTTCCTGCGAGGTGTAGCTGACCGCCGACTTGGCGAGCAGCGCCTTGGCAATGTCGCAGCTCTTGCTGTCGAACTTGTTCTTGCCGACGGGGTCGAACTGCAGCGAGCATTCGGCATC
Source organism: Novosphingobium sp. TH158 (assembly GCF_002855555.1). Classification (NCBI taxonomy): domain Bacteria; kingdom Pseudomonadati; phylum Pseudomonadota; class Alphaproteobacteria; order Sphingomonadales; family Sphingomonadaceae; genus Novosphingobium; species Novosphingobium sp. TH158. Next base: position 2,401,550 of record NZ_PKRT01000001.1, read on the forward strand.
GTTGGTGATGACCGTGACCGGTGCATTGACCTGGGCGGCGGCCAGCTGCGGGTTCACCGCAGAGGTCAGCGCCTTGAAGGTCGGGAAGTAGGTCAGAACCGCCAGCAGGCAGCCGGCCATGATGATGCCCTTGCGGCCGATGCGATCCGACAGCCAGCCGAAGAACACGAAGAACGGCGTGCCGATGGCCAGCGCGATGGCGGTAAGGATGTTGGTGGTGGCACCATCGACCATCAGCGTCTTCTCAAGGAAGAAGAGCGCATAGAACTGGCCGGTGTACCAGATGACTGCCTGGCCGGCGACGGCGCCGAGCAGGGCGATCAGCACCCACTTGGCGTTCTTCCACTGGCCGAAGGCTTCGGTCAGCGGCGCCTTCGAAGTGGTGCCTTCCTCCTTCATCTTCTGGAATACGGGGCTTTCGTTCAGCTGCATGCGGATCCACATGGAAACGGCGAGCAGCACGATCGAAACCAGGAACGGCACGCGCCAGCCCCAGTCCTTGAACGCTTCTTCGCCCACCAGCGTGCGGGTGCCGATGACCACCAGCAGCGCCGCGAACAGGCCAAGGGTGGCCGTGGTCTGGATGAAGCTGGTGTAAAGCCCGCGCTTGTTGTTGGGTGCGTGCTCGGCAACGTAGGTTGCCGCGCCGCCGTATTCACCGCCCAGCGCCAGGCCCTGCAGCAGGCGCATGGCCAGCAGCATGATCGGCGCGGCCACGCCGATCGAGGCGTAGGACGGCAGCATGCCGACCACGAAGGTGGAAAGGCCCATCAGGCCCATGGTGACGAGGAAGGTGTTCTTGCGGCCGACCATGTCGCCGATCCGTCCGAACACCAGCGCGCCGAAGGGGCGCACGGCGAAGCCGGCGGCGAAGGCGGCCAGCGCGAAGATGAAGCCGGTCGTCTCGTTCACGCCCGAGAAGAACTGGGCGGAAATGATCGTGGCGAGCAGGCCGTACAGGTAGAAATCGTACCATTCGAACACGGTGCCCAGCGAGCTGGCGGCAATGACCAGCTTCTCGTCCTGGGTGGCGGTGTGATGCTTGGGCAAGGCGGCGACATCCGCCGCTGTTTCATGGAATTCCATCGTCCCTCTCCGTTTGTTATCCTTAGAAGCTGTACTTGGCGACCACGTCGATGCGATCCGTCGAGCCTTCGGCCCCGCCGACCAGCTTGCGCTCGCCGTGGCGGTACTCAAGCCCCAGGTCGACGTTCTTCACCGGGGTGTAGAACAGGTTGGCGGCCGCGCTCCACGCGTGCTTGTTGAACGTGGCGAGGCTGGCGGCGGTCAGCGCATCGGCATAGTCGACCGTCTGGTAGCTGCCCATCAGGTTGACGCGCACGCCCGGCATCAGCGGCAGGCGGACCGCGCCGATCATGGCGAGCACGCTGGCCGATTCCAGCTTGTTGGTGCCGGGCACGAACACCGCGTCGGGCGCGAAGTTCAGGCCGACATAGCGGCCGATGTTGCGCCCGTAGGTGACCATGAAGCGGGCATCGCCGGTCTTCTCGTCGTTGAGGAACAGCTTGCCGCCCAGCGAGACGCCGAAGCCGCCCGCGCTGGCCGCAACGCCGCTGTTCTCCACCCGCACCTGCCGCGCCAGCGCGCCGAGCGAGAGTTCGCCCATCTTGCCGGCATAGGCCAGCCGGGCGACGAAGTCGGGCAGCCGGTCATCGCCGTTTTCGTTGAGCGCCGGTGCGCCGAAGCTCGCCGTGCCCGATTCGGGGTTTTCGACCGCAAGGTGCAGGGTCGTGCCGCCGCCCATCGGCGCGCTGTAGCGGATCAGCGGCTGGCGGACGAAGACGGTGCCTTCCGCGCCGCCGACATAGTCGGTGCTTTCGGGCAGGGCGCCGGTGTACTGGAAGGTCGACCAGTCCTGCCCGAAGGTCCAGCGATCGACCTGCATGAACGCGCGGCGCAGCGCCGGGTTATAGCCGTTGGTCGTGCGCTGCGAACCCTGCGTGCCGGGCGATGTCTGGAAGTCGAACTCGAGATAGCCCTTGAGCGCGTGGCCCGCGACAGTGCTGTCGAGATTGAGCCAGAAGCGCGATTGCTTGGCGGTGAAATCGGTATCGTGCGCCGAAGGCTGGCCCCCCGTGGGGATGGTCTGCGGCAGGTAGAAATCGCGGCCGGTTGAATTGGTCGCCACTTCGCCGTCGCTGTAATGGGTGCTCGATCCGATCAGCTTGATATAGCCGCCCAGCTTGATCGTCGTGTTGCCCGAACGGAAACCGTCCGCCGGTGGCGGCGGCGCGGCCGGGGCAGGCGCGGGCTTGCTTTCCAGCGCCGCGACGCGCTGGATGGCGCCGGCGCTTTGGCTTTCGGACAGGCTGGCGCGGGCCTCTGCGGCATTGGCGCGCTGCACGGCGGCGTCGGTTTCGGCGCGCGATTTGGCCAGGTCGGCGCGCAGCGCGCTGAGCTCCGCCTCAAGCCGGTCAAGCCGCGCCTCGACTGAATTGGTTGACCGGGCCAGTGCGGCGTGCGGTGCGGCAAGTGCCGATCCCGCCAGCAGGCAACAGGCCAGGGCCTTGATCCCCTTGTTCATTGCATCCCTCTCCTCAACAGCCCCGGCCGGGTGGTTGTGGCCCACCGTCTGGACCTGGGGTTCCCGCCAGCCTGCCCCCTGCCGTGCAGGGCAACCACCCCGACCATGGTCTGCCATCTACGACCTTGGTCTAGGTCCACGCGGGGCGCGGGGGCTCTAAAGGTGTCCGGCAAAACCAACGGCAGAGAGGAGAGTCTGACCATGGCGGAAGCGCTCTATCCCGTACCCGGCACCTGGGCCGAAACCGCGCTGATCGACGAGGCGCGCTATCATGCGATGTATCGTCGCTCGGTCGAACAGCCGGAGGACTTCTGGCGCGAGCAGGCCCAGCGGATCGACTGGATCCGGCCCTTTACCGAGGTGAAGAGGACCAGCTTTGCCGAGGCCGACTTCGGCATCGAATGGTTCGCCGATGGCACGCTGAACCTCTGCGTCAATGCGCTTGACCGCCACCTGGCCGAACGCGGCGATGCCATCGCCATCCTGTGGGAGGCCGACGATCCGGCCGAGCCCGAACGCCGCATCACCTATCGCCAGCTGCATGAAGACGTGTGCCGCTTTGCCAACCTGCTCAAGGCGCGCGGGGTGAAGAAGGGGGACCGGGTAACGATCTACCTGCCGATGATCCCGGAAGCGGCCGTTGCCATGCTGGCCTGCGCGCGGATCGGCGCGATCCATTCGATCGTCTTTGCCGGCTTCAGCCCCGAAGCGCTCGCCGGGCGTATCGAGGACTGCGACAGCCGGGTCGTCCTCACCGCCGATGAAGGCCTGCGCGGGGGCAAGAAGGTGCCGCTGAAGGCCAATGTCGATGAAGCGCTGGGCCATTGCCCGGCGGTCGATACGGTCATCGTTTTCCGTCGCACCGGGGCCGATGTGGCCATGGTGCCGGGTCGCGACGTGGATTGGGCGGGGGAAGTGACCGCCCAATCCACGTTTTGCCCGCCAGAGGAAATGGGCGCGGAAGATCCGCTGTTCATCCTCTATACCTCGGGTTCCACCGGCAAGCCCAAGGGCGTGCTGCACACCACCGGCGGCTATGCCGTCTGGGCGTCGATCACGCATGAATACGTGTTCGATTACCGTCCCGGCCAGATCTACTGGTGCGCCGCCGATATCGGCTGGGTCACGGGCCATTCCTATGTCGTCTACGGTCCGCTGATGAACGGCGCGACGACGGTGATGTTCGAAGGCGTGCCCAACTTCCCCGATGCCAGCCGCTTCTGGCAGGTGGTGGACAAGTTCGGCGTCGAGATCTTCTACGGCGCCCCCACCGCCCTGCGCGCCCTGATGCGCGAGGGCGACGAATGGGTGAAGGCCACCAGCCGCAAGAGCCTGCGCCTGCTCGGCTCGGTGGGCGAGCCGATCAATCCCGAAGCCTGGGAGTGGTATCACAAGGTGGTGGGCGAAGGGCGCTGCCCCATCGTCGATACCTGGTGGCAGACCGAAACCGGCGGCACCATGATCACCCCGCTGCCCGGCGCGACGGCGCTGAAGCCGGGTTCGGCCACCCGCCCGTTCTTCGGCGTCCAGCCGATGCTGGTCGATAACGAGGGCGTACCGATCGAGGGGCCGGGCGATGGCTGCCTGGTCATCACCGATTCCTGGCCCGGCCAGATGCGGACCGTCTGGGGCGATCACGATCGCTTCTTCCAGACCTATTTCAGCACCTTCAAGGGCCAGTACTTCACCGGCGATGGCTGCCGCCGCGACGAGGATGGCTATTACTGGATCACCGGCCGCATCGATGACGTGATCAACGTATCGGGCCACCGCATGGGTACGGCAGAGATCGAAAGCGCGCTGGTGGCCCATGCCAAGGTGGCAGAAGCCGCCGTGGTGGGCATGCCGCACGACATCAAGGGGCAGGGCATCTATGCCTTCGTCACGACCAATGCCGATGTCGAACCGGACGAGGCGCTGCGCAAGGAGCTGGTCCAGTGGGTGCGCCACGAGATCGGGCCGATCGCCACGCCGGACGTGATCCAGTTCGCGCCCGGCCTGCCCAAGACCCGTTCGGGCAAGATCATGCGCCGCATCCTGCGCAAGATCGGCGAGAACGACGTATCGAACCTGGGGGATACCTCCACCCTTGCCGATCCGTCGGTTGTCGATCATCTTCTGGCCAACAGGCCGCAGCTGGAGAAGGCGTGAGCGAAACCGTACTGATTGCCGACGACCATCCGCTGTTCCGCCAGGCGCTTTCGCTGGCGGTAACGCGGGTGCTGCCCGATGCCCGCATTGTCGAGGCAGGAACGCTTGCCGCCGCGGCCCAGGCTGTTGCCGGGGCGCAGGACCTGCGCCTGATCCTGCTCGACCTGAAGATGCCCGGCGCGGTCGGCTATTCGGGCATCGCCATGCTTCATGCCGAATGCCCCTCGGTGCCGATCCTTGTCGTTTCCAGCGCCGAGGCCAGCGTCGCGGCGGATGAGGTCCGCTCGTTCGGGGCCATCGGCTTCCTGCGGAAGGACAGCGACCTTGCGCAGATCGAGGCGGCGATTGCCCAGGCGCTGGGCGGCAAGGCCGTGCGCGCCGCCGCCGAAAGCCCGCAGACCCCGCTCGATGCGATCCGCCGCGAAGTGGCGGAGCTGACGCCGATGCAGTTCAAGGTGCTGCTGGCGGTGCTCGATGGCCAGCTCAACAAGCAGATCGCCCACGGGCTGGGCATCAGCGAGGCGACGGTGAAAGCGCACATGACCGCCATCATGCGCAAGCTGGACGTTTCCAACCGCACCCAGGCAGCCCTGGTTGCGCGTTCGCTAGGCCTCGACCTCAGGCACTGATAATTCCGCCATGACCCGCTGGAGCATGGCGGGATCGACCGGCTTGGCCAGCACCGGCACTTTCATCGCCGCCGCACGCTCCAGCATCTGCGCCCCGCTTTCGGCCGTAATCAGCAGCGCCGGCTTGCCGGGATGGCGCCTGCGCACCGCCTCGATCAGCGTCAGCCCGTCCTCGCCATCGTCCAGCTGGTAATCGACCAGCATCAGGTCTGCCCCGGCGCAGCGGGCAAGGGCATCGGCGATGGTGTGCCCGCCCAGCGGACGATGGCCCAGCCGGTCAAGCAGGGCCGACGTCGCCGCGACGATCCGCTCGTCATTGTCGATCACCAGTACCGTCAAGGGCCGCGCGTTTGCCTGCCGCGCCCGTGCCTGCGGGGCGCCGGCAAGCGGCCCCGCGCCGTCATGCACCGGCAGGATCAGGCTGAAGCGGCTGCCCTTGCCGGGGACCGAGGCAAGGTCGATCCGCCCGCCGAGCACGCGGCTGATCCGTTCGACCAGCGCCAGCCCCAGTCCGAGCCCTTCCACCTCGACCTCGCCCAGCCGGGTGAACTCGCCGAAGATCGCATCGAACTGGTCGGGCGCGATGCCGACGCCGGTGTCGATCACGTCGATGCGCCATTCCTCGCCGCGGCGGCGGGTGCCGATCAGGATGCCGCCGCTGGGCGTATAGCGCAGGGCATTGGTCAGCAGGTTCTGCAGCACCGAGCGCAGCAGCCCGGGATCGGTTTCCACCACGCCGGGGCACGGGCCGACGCGCAGGTCCAGCGCCTTTTCCGCGGCCAGCGGACGGAAGCTTTCGGCCAGCGCGGTGATGAAGGCCTGCAGCGCCACCGGCTCTGGCCGGGGGCTGACCCCGCCGGCATCGAGCTTGGATATGTCGAGCAGCGCGCGCAGCAGGTCTTCCGCCGCGCCGATGGCCCCTTCGACATGGCCCACCAGCTTGCGGCCCGGTCCTTCGGTCTCGCGCTCCAGCGCCGCGGTGAACAGGCGCGCGGCGTGGAGCGGTTGCAGCAGGTCGTGGCTGGCGGCGGCCAGGAAGCGTGTCTTTTCCCGGTCGGCCTTGGCCAGCCGCCGGTTTGCCTCGGACAGTTCGCGGGTGCGTTCGCTGACGCGCTGCTCCAGCTCGTCGAGCGTGTGTTCCAGCTCGTCGCGCATGCGCACTTCTTCGGTGATGTCGGTGAACGACATGACATAGCCGCCGCCCGACATCGGCCCGCCCACGGTCTTGATTACCCGCCCGTCCTTGCGCCGCCGCTCGAAGGCGTGTTCCAGCCGCCGGCGCAGGTGGTTCAGGCGCTTTTCGATGTGGAACTCGATATCGCCGGGCCCGAAATCGCCGCGCTGGGCGTTGTGCCGGATCAGGTCTGCCACCGGCACGCCGACGCGCACCAGCCCGGGCGGATAGTCGAACAGTTCCTCATAGCGGCTGTTCCAGGCAACGAGGTTCAGTTCGGCATCGACCACGCTGATCCCCGCATCGATGTTCTCGAACGTTTCGGCCAGCAGCTGCCGCGAGAAGCGCAGCGATTGCCCGCCTTCGTCCAGCAGCCGCGTCACGTCCTGCAGGCTCATCTGCCCGCCAGCGAGCGCCGAGGTTACCAGCGCGCGGGCAGACGAGGAGCCGACCACTCCGGCGATCAGCTGCTGCGCGCGATTGGCCCAGCGGCGGTTGACCGGCTTGCCGGCGCGTTCGGCGGGAAATTCCCTGTCGGCGCGCTCCTGCCCGACGAAGCTGGCGGTCAGCTGCACCAGGTCCTGAAGATCGGTGACGCGCCGGGTGCGCAGGATCTTGGGCAGGGGGCGCGGCCGGGAGTGGCGCGCGGCGACAAGAGCATAGACCAAAAGGTTGGCGCCAAGGCTCCAGATCACGCCATGGGCCAGCGGCGATGCCTGCCCGATGCCGAACAGGCGCAGCGGATTGAACGGCCCCGCCGCCAGCCCATCGAGCAGGTTTGTGGGCAGGATCGGCGGCAGGCCAAGGGTGTAGAGCCAGACCACCAGCCCCGTCGCCAGGCTCGCCCGGGCCGCCAGCGGATCGCGGTTCGCGCCCTGCACGGCGAGGATCAGGTGAGGGGTGAACTGGGCCATGGCGGCGAAGGCCACCAGCCCGATCGACGCGAGCGATTCCCGCGCCGAAACCAGCATGGCCCAGGCCAGCGCCAGCGCGATGATCCCGGCGATCGACAGGCGCCGCACCAGCAGCATCCGCCGCCCGATCGCCCCGCCTTCCAGCGCCCGCTTGCCGCGCAGCACTGTGGGGAAGATAAGGTCGTTGGAGACCATGGTGGCGAGCGCAGAGGAATCGACGATCACCATCGCCGCCGCCGCGCTGATCCCGCCCAGCAGGGCAATGGCCACGATGCCGCCGTGCCCCGATTCGGCGGGCAGCAGCAGCACGTAGACGTCGGCCGACTCGCGGCTGCCGATCTCCGTGGTGCCGGCCAGTGCGATCGGGATCACCACCAGCGCCATGGCGAGCAGGTAGGCCGCCAGCCCCAGCCGTGCGCGCGGCAGGTCGTCGGGGGACTGCGCCTCTGCCAGCCCCATGTAGAACTGGCGCGGCAGGACGATGATCGCCATGGTGGAGATCAGGAAGATCACCGCGACGTCGAGCGACAGCCGACCCGGCGCGAACCGCTCGCCCAGCACCGCCGCGCCCTGCCGCACCACGGCCCAGGGCTCGGCGAGCAAGAGCCAGACGGCGAGGAAGCCGACCAGCACCAGCGCCGCGATCTTGATCAGCGATTCCATGCCGATGGCGAAGAGCAGCCCCTCGCTGCGCCCGGCCAGCTCGAAGCGCCGGGCGGCGAACAGCATGGAGAAGACGGTGAGCAGGCAGGCCGCCGCCAGCATGGCCGATCCACCCACCTGCTGGCCGGAGACCACGGCAAAGGCATTGCCGATCGAGAGGAACTGCAGGGCGATGTAGGGCACCGTGCCAAGCAGCGCGATCACCGTGACCAGCCGCGCCACCACCACGTCATGGCCAAAGCGCGCGGCGATGAAATCGGAAACCGTGGCGGCCTGTTCGTCTGCCACGCTGTGCGCCAGCCGCCGCAGGAAACGCGGTGCGGCAACCAGCAGCAGGATCGGGCCAAGGTAGATCGGCAGGTAGGTCCAGCCATCGCGCACCGCGCTGCCGACCGCGCCGTAGAAGGTCCAGCTGGAACAGTAGACGCCCAGCGCCAGGGTATAGGCAAGGTGGCGCAGCCTTGGCGTGTGGCGCAGCGCCTCGGCCTTGCGCTCGACCAGCGCGGCCACGCCGAACAGCAGCAGGATCAGCGCCAGCGCAAGGATCGCGGCAAGGTCCAGGCTCAAGTGGCGGGCACCTCCGTGTGTCGAAGCTGCGAGGACTAGCAGCATTCATCCCTTGCGCAACCGGGCGCGCGAGCACCGTCTCGACCCCGCCGTGCGATAGTGCCAAGGATGGCGGGCAAAAGAGGAACGCCAGCCATGACCGACGCTTACGAAATCCAGCAGCTCATCAACCGTTATACCCTTGGCGTCAGCCAGCCCGACTGGGACCTTGCCATCGCCACCTTCGCCGATGACGGCGAGTGGCACGTTGCCGCTTCCGGCCTGACGCTGACCGGACGCGAGGCGATCCTCAAGGGCATGCAGGGCTTTCACCGGCTGTTCGACTGGTTCGTGCAGGTCAATGCCCCGGCGGTGATCGAGCTGGATGGCGACAAGGCGCGGGCGCGTTCGGTGATCCGCGAGAATGGCAAGTTCGCCGGGCGCGACGAGGTGGTGATGGTGGGCGGCGTCTATGTCGACGATCTGGTGCGCACGGGCGAGGGCTGGCGTTTCGCCCGCCGCGCCTTCCACGGCGCAGGCTCGTTCCACCACCCGGCCACGGCTGGCCTGGGCTTCTGATCGCTTGGCCAACAAACATCCCTAACGCCACAACCACAGGTCCTCACCGCGTTCGGGAACTCCATCCTAACCGCCCGGGGCGAATCTGCCTTCCATGCAGTCCCCGCTCTTCCTTTCCTCAGGTTCCCGTCGTCGCGGCCTGGCCCTGACCGGCGCTTTCGTGGCGCTTGCGCTGGCCGGCCTGGTCGCGGCGCGGGAACTTCATGCCTGCCCGGCGCAGGCGCAGGCGTTGCAGCAGGCGCAGCCCGGCATGGTGCTGATGGCTGGCGATGCGGGCGATCCGGCCTGCGTCGGCAAGCGCCGGCCGCGCAAGGCGAACGACTAGACCCGGCTTCCCCGCGCGGGGCGGTCTGCCCACTGCCCGCGCTGCCTCCCCCTCCGATCCCGCACGCAGCATATGACGGAGGGGGAGGCCTAAATTTCCGAGGGACTTCGCGGGCTCAGCTGCACCAGCCGGAGCGCCGCCCCTTCCACGTTTCGGCCAGCCCTTCGCTGACCAGCACCTGCCCGATCGACTGGCCGCGCCGCGTCACCGTTGCCAGCCGCCGGCCATAGCGGTCGTGGCTGCGGGTGCCCTCGACCAGCTCGAACGGCCCGGCATTGAGCAGCACGATCAGGCGCCGGGTTGCCGCTTCGCCGCGCTGGCGTTCATCCGGGCATTGCGCGCCGTGCGTTTCGGGGGCGTTGATATCCGCCATGCGGATTTTCTCGCCCGCCAGCCAGAAGGTATCGCCATCGACGACGCAGGTGGTGCGGGGGCCTTCCGGGCATAGCGCGAAAAGGGCGGCGGCGGTGATCGTTGCAAAGGCCATGGCCCCGGGCAAGAACGCCCGGAGCGGCCAAAGTTCCATACGCGCAAATGCGGGGTTTTCCTCCGGAATGGAGGATCAGGCGCGGACAGGCCCCGGCGTCACGCGCCGATGAACAGCCCCGCCAGCGCCGCGCTCATCAGGTTGGAAAGGCTGCCCGCTGCCAGCGCCTTGATCCCCAGCTTGGCGATCATCGGCCGCTGGCTGGGCGCAAGGCCGCCGGTAACCGCCATCTGGATGGCGATCGAGGAGAAGTTGGCAAAGCCGCAGAGCGCGAAAGTGACCACCGCCACCATCCGTTCGGACAGGCCCGCGCCAGTGGTGGTCAGCCCCTGGAAGCCGACCACTTCGTTCAGCACCACCTTGGACCCGAAAAAGCCCCCGGCGCGCAGCGCTTCGGACCAATCAGGGTTGCCGATCAGGTAGAACACCGGGGCGAAGACATAGCCGACCAGCCGGTCGAAGGTCAGCCCGGGAAGGCCGATCCAGTTGCCCACGCCGCTCAGCATTCCGTTCGCCAGCGCCACCAGCGCGACGAAGGCCAGCACCATGGCGCCCACGGCAACCGCCAGCTTCACGCCGGTCTGCGCGCCCTGGGCGGCGGCCATGATGATGTTGGCAGGCTCTTCCTCCTCGAAGCTGCCGATGGCGACCTCGTCGGGCTCGACCCGCTGTTCGCCGCGCGGATCGGGCATGATGATCTTGGCCATGAGGATGCCGCCCGGTGCCGACATGAAGGCGGCGGCGACAAGATAGACCGTGCTGATGCCCATGCTGGCGTAAAGCGCCAGGATGGTTCCGGCCACGCCGGCCATGCCCACGCTCATCATGCAGAACAGCTGCGAGGGGGTCAGCGCGGCGATGTAGGGGCGGATCACCAGCGGGCTTTCCGACTGGCCGACGAAGATGTTGGCCGCCGCGCCAAGGCTTTCCACCTTGGTGATGCCAGTGACCTTCTCCAGCGCGCCGCCGATCCACTTGATGATCAGCTGCATCACGCCGAGGTAGTAGAGCACGGAGATCAGCGCGGCGAAGAAGATGATTGCGGGCAGCGCCCCGATGGCAAAGCTGGCGCCGCCGATTTCGGGCTTGGCCAGCGGCCCGAAGACGAAGTTCACCCCGTCGCGCGCATAGGAGATCAGCATGTCCACGCCCGCCGCCGCGCCTTCCAGCGCCGCCTTGCCCCAGGGCACGTAAAGCACCAGTGCGGCAAAGCCGGCCTGCAGGGCAAAGGCCGCCCCGACCACGCGCAGGCGGATCGCCTTGCGATCGGATGACAGCAGGAAGGCGACAAGCAGGATCAGGGCAATGCCCAGGATGCTGTAGAGGATGTGCATGGAACCGGTGCTCCCCATTCGGTTTTCGCCGCGCAGCCTAATCGCCGATCTCGGCGGTGGATAGCCCCCGCGCCGCACCCTTCCCCAGCCGCGGCATCCTCGCTAGACCTTGCCGCCATGACAGACACGAACCCCCGCGCCCTGCCGCTCTCGCTCCTGTTCCTTGCGCTGTTCTACGGCGGCATGGTGACCATCGCCGGCGTGCTGGGGGCAAAGCAGGTGGCAATCGGGCCGCTGGCGGTGGAGGCGGGAATCTTTCCCTTCCTGATCCTCGTCGGCATTTCCAGCGCCGTGGCGCAGATGCACGGCAAGGCCATGGCGGACCGGTTCGTGCGCTTCGGCTTCGCCCCGCTGGTCGGCGCGATCCTGCTGACGCTGTTCGTGCTCAAGCTGCCGATGGACCCGGACATGTATCCGCCGGCCAAGGAAGCCTTCCCGATCATCCTCGGCCAGTCGTGGCGGATGATGGCGGCGGGCATCCTGGCCTATGGCGTGTCGGTCACGCTCAACATCTGGATCTTCGACAAGCTGCGCGGCGCGGCGGGCAATGCCGGGGTGCGCGGTTTCATCGCCGCCGCCCTTTCGCAGATCGTCGATACGCTGATCTTCATCTCGGTCTCGTTCCTTGGCGAACGGCCGATCCTGAACCTGATGGTCGGGCAGATGGTGGCCAAGGTGGTGCTTTCCGCCGTGGTCGTGCCGCTGATCATCTGGGCGGCGGTGCGGCTGGCGAAGCGGGTGGACGCAAGCTGAAAAGCGGTTAAAGGGCCGGGCCATGGCAAATCCCCACGATCCCGCAATGCTGACCAAGGCCGAAACCCTCGTCGAGGCGCTGCCTTACCTGCGCCGCTACGAAGGGCGCACCTTCGTGGTGAAGTACGGCGGCCATGCCATGGGCGATCCCGAACTGGCGCATGACTTTGCCGAGGACGTGGTGCTGCTGCGCGCGGTGGGGATCAACCCGGTGGTGGTCCACGGCGGCGGTCCGCAGATCGATGCCATGCTCAAGAAGCTGGGCGTCGAAAGCCAGCGCATCAACGGCCTGCGCGTGACCGACAAGGAAACCGCCGACATTGCCGAAATGGTGCTCTCGGGCGCGATCAACAAGCAGATCGTCAGCTGGATCGCCGGGGCCGGCGGCAAGGCCGTGGGCATTTCCGGCAAGGACGGCGGCCTTGTCACCGCCACCAAGGCGCAGCGCACCGCGCGCGATCCTGACAGCCAGATCGAACGCGTGGTCGACCTGGGCTTCGTGGGCGAGCCGACGACGATCGACACCCGCATCATCGATGCCATCTGCGCCGCCGGCATGATTCCGGTGATCGCCCCGATCGCGGTGGGCGACGATGGCGAAACCTACAATGTCAATGCCGATACCATGGCCGGCGCGATTGCCGGTGCCCTGGGCGCGGCGCGGCTGTTCCTGCTGACCGACGTGCACGGCGTGCTCGACAAGGCGGGCAACCTGCTGACCGACCTCAAGCCGGCGGACATTGCCCGCCTGCAGCAGGACGGCACGATCTCCGGCGGCATGATCCCCAAGCTGGAAACCTGCGTCCACGCGGTCGAGGCCGGGTGCGAGGCGGCGGTGGTGCTCGATGGCCGGGTCAGCCACGCCATGCTGCTCGAAATGTTCACCGAAAAGGGTGCAGGCACGCTGATCCGCGCCTGATTTTCCGCGTCGGGAAACCATTGCCGCGCGTGACTTGGTCCCTAGGCTCGGCTATCAGCGCCGGGTAATCCAATGGGAAAGGTCCCCCGGTGCTGTTCAACACGATCTACGATATCGTCGGTATCGTATTCTACGTGATCCAGACCCTGCTCATCGTCATGATGGTGCTGGGGCTGCTGCTCGCCTTCAATGTCGTCAACACGCGCAACCAGTTTGTCATGTCGATCTGGCAGGCGCTCAACGCCCTGCTCGAACCGCTGCTCAAGCCGCTCCGGCGCGTGCTGCCCGATACCGGCGGCGTCGATTTCTCGCCCCTGCTGCTGATCGTGCTGATGCAGGTCATTATGACGATCCTGGGCAACGTTGCGGCGGCGACCCTGTGATGGCGGGCGCGGTGATTGACGGCAAGGCCTTCGCCGAGGGCCTGCGGGCGCGGATCGCGGTGGCGGCGGCGCAGTTCGAAGTCCATGCGGGCCGCAAGGCGGGCCTCGCCGTGGTGCTGGTGGGCGAAGACCCGGCAAGCCAGGTCTATGTCCGCAGCAAGGGCAAGCAGACGGTCGAATGCGGCATGGCCAGCTTCGAACACCGGCTTTCCGAGGATACCAGCGAGCATGACCTGCTGGCCCTGATCGAAAAACTGAATGCCGATCCGGCGGTGGACGGCATCCTCGTCCAGCTGCCGCTTCCGGGCCATATCGACGAGCAGAACGTGATCGCCACGATCAGCCCGGACAAGGACGTGGACGGGTTCCACGTGGTCAATTCCGGGCGGCTCTCGGTCGGCCTGCCGGGCTTTGTTCCCTGCACGCCGCTTGGCTGCCTGATGCTGCTGAAGGACAAGCTGGGTTCGCTTTCCGGCCTCGATGCCGTGGTGATCGGCCGCTCCAACATCGTCGGAAAGCCGATGGCGCAGCTGCTGCTGGCCGAAAGCTGCACCGTCACCGTGGCCCACAGCCGCACCAAGGACCTGCCCGAGGTTGTCCGTCGCGCCGATATCGTGGTTGCCGCCGTGGGCCGTGCGGAAATGGTCAAGGGTGAATGGATCAAGCCCGGCGCCACCGTGATCGACGTGGGCATCAACCGCCTGCCGCCGTTGGAGGCCTCGCCCAAGGGCAGGCTGGTCGGCGATGTTGATTATGCATCGGCCATTCAGGTCGCCGGCGCCATCACCCCGGTCCCCGGAGGAGTAGGCCCCATGACCATCGCCGTCCTGCTGCGCAACACGCTGGTTGCCGCGCACCGCAACGCGGGCGTGGATTTCGACGAGTCCTCGCTGTGAAGAAGGTGCTGCTTGCGCTGGGCCTGGTGGCGCTGTCCGCCGGGGCTTTCGCGCAGGAGCGCCCGCGCGAACGTGGGCCGCGCAATTCCTATGCCAACCCCTCGGCGGTGATCGCCGCCGAGATCGCCTTTGCCCAGCTGGCGCAGGACAAGGGCCAGTGGACCGCCTTTGCCGCCACCGCCGCGCCCGATGCGGTGATGTTCGTGCCGCAGATGGTCTGGGCGCAGCAGTGGCTGAAAGGCCGCGCCAACCCGGCCCGCCCGGTGAAGTGGCAGCCGCATATCGTCTGGTCGAGCTGCGACGGATCGCTGATGGTCAGCCACGGCGCCTGGCAGTCGGACAAGGGCACCGGCTATTTCACCACCATCTGGCAGCGCCAGAAGGACGGCAAGTACAAGTGGGTGCTCGATCACGGCGACGAGCTGAAGGAGCCGCTGATCGCCCCGGAAATGCTCTCCGGCCAGACCGCCGATTGCCCCGATCGCGGCAAGCGACCGGCGGGTTCGCCGGCCAAGGCGAAAGAGGTGAAGGCAAAGGACCTGCCGCCGCTCGATCCTGCGGGACGCTCGGGCAAGTCGCTTGACGGTACCCTGTGGTGGGAAGTGACGGTCGATCCCAGCGGGGCGCGCAACCTTTCCGTGTCATGGAAGAAGGACGGTTCCGACCAGCCCGCGCTGATCGAATCGGTCGATGCGCCGGTGAAGGAATAGGCCCGGCTTGATCGACCTTTTCCTCTCTGCCTTCGTCACCCTGTTCGTGGTGATCGACCCGCCCGGGTGCGCGCCGATCTATGCCGGGCTTTCCGCCGGGGCGAGCCGGCGGCAGGCGGTGAGCATGGCGGCCCGCGCCTGCCTGATCGCGGCGCTGATCCTGATCCTCTTCGCGCTGTTCGGCGAACAGCTGCTCGGCGCGCTGCATATCGAGCTCAATTCCTTCCGCATCGCCGGCGGCATCATGCTGTTCTTCATCGCCATGGACATGGTGTTCGAAAAACGCACCGAACGGCGTGAAAAGCGGGCCGAGGAACTGCTCGGCACGCCCGAGGTGGAGGATGTTTCGGTCTTCCCCATGGCCATGCCGATGATCGCCGGGCCGGGCTCCATCGCCACGATCATGCTGCTGATGGCCCGCGCCGAAGGGACCGAGCAGACGCTCGTCATCCTGGGCGCCATGCTTGCCGTGGTCGTGCTGACTTTCGCCGCGCTGGCCGCTGCCGGGCCGCTGATGAAGCTGCTGGGCAAGCATGTCGAAGCGGTCATCACACGGCTGCTCGGCGTGCTGCTGGCGGCACTGGCGGCGCAATATGTCGTCGACGGGCTGAAGCAGGTCCTCGCCTGAGCGATTCGCCTGCTGCCGATGGAACTTCGCCCCCAGTAGAGCGCCCGGCGCGAGCGAAAGCCTAACCCTTGGCCCGATAACGGGAGAGGGAAGGCCGCGATGTCCTTCGAATTGAACCGCAAGCTCGCCGCCCGGCGCGGGCCGCTGCCGACAGGGGCAGAGATCGATTCCGTCACCGCCGACATCATCCGCGGCGCTTTCGAGACGGTATGCTTCGAAAGCGCGACGCACCTGGGCAGGGCCGCATCCTCGCCGATCATCAACCAGTCGAACGAGCGCAACGCCGCCATTGTCGATGCCCATGGCCGGCTGGCGATGGGGGCCATCGGCACGCCGCAGCTGACCTTCGTCAACCAGATGATGGTGCGCTGGGCGCTGATGAACATGGAGGATTACGACATCGGCGCGGGCGACGTGCTGCTGTCCAACGATCCCGATCACGGCGGCGGGCACCTGCCGGATTACTGCGTCTATGCCCCGGTCTATTCGCCTGAGGGCGAGCTGATCCTGTTCATCACCCTGCAGGCGCATCAGGGAGACACCGGCGGCAAGGATCCCGGCGGCTTCACGCTGGAGGCGACCGACGTGTTCACCGAAGGGGTGCAGTTCCCTTGCGTCAAGCTGGTCCACCGCGGGCAGCGGCGCAAGGACGTGTTCGACATGGTGGTGCGCAACAACCGCTTCGCCACCATCGCGGGTGATCTCGCCGCGATGATCGGCGGGGTGCAGCAGGGGGTGAAGCGGCTGGAAGCGCTGATCGCCCGCCACGGTGCCGATGTGATCAAGGCGGCAATCAACCATTCGATCGCCCACACCGAACGCCGGATGCGCGAGGAGTTTTCCCGCTGGCCCGACGGCTCTTACGAAGCCACCGTGCTGATCGATGCCGATACGCTGGGCACGCCGGACGTGAAGGTCCACGTCACCTGCACGGTCAGGGGCGACAGCCTGACCGTGGACCTTACCGGCACCGATGACCGGCAGGAGCTGGTCGGCGTGTGGAACACCTTCGCCAATTCGCGCAGCTATGTGATGACGCAGGTGGTCGCCATGGTCGATCCCGCCATCGTCAAGAACGAGGGCTGCTTCGACGCGGTGGATATCGTCATCCCCGAAGGCTGCATTGCCCAGCCGCCCCCGAACAAGCCCGCCGCGCTCGGCTCGTTCCACCCGGCCTGCGAGATTACCGAGGCGGTCTGCCTCGCGCTTTCCGCCGTGGTGCCCGAACGGGCGCAGCCGCAGCTTTACAAGATCGGCATGCCCAATGCCGTGATCGGTTTCAACGCGGCGGGCATGTGGATGGACCAGGGGGTCGATTGCCGCTCGATGGACTCCTCCGCCGTGCAGGGGATCGACGGCTGGGGATCGTGTCCGGTGAGCCTTGGCAACCTGCTGCTCTCCGAGGCGGAAGACGCCGAGGCGCGCTTTCCCATCCTCAACATCAGCCGCGAGATGACCACCGATGGCGGCGGCGCGGGGCAATGGCGCGGGGCGCCGGGCAGCCTCAACGTCAAGCAGGTGCTGGAGCCCACCATGGCCATGGCCTGGATGGTCAGCGCCGACCACCCCTTGCGCGGCATGTGCGGCGGCGATGATGCGATCCCCTACAGCAACCGGTTCGAGGTCGGCTCGCCCAGCGAGTACAGGATCGAACGCACCGCCCAGGCGCAGCTGCCGGCAGGGGCGGTGATCGCTTACCAGCATGGCGGCGGTGCCGGCTTCGGCCCGGCCCTGCTGCGCGATCCCGAGGCGGTGAAGGAGGACGTGCTCGACGAATATGTCAGCCTCGCCGCGGCGCGCGACCGGTATGGCGTGGTGCTGACCGGCAGTCTCGAGGACTATACCCTCGCGGTCGACCACGCGGCGACCGAGGCCCTGCGGCGGGAGATGCGCGCATGACTTACCGTGTCGGCATCGACATCGGCGGCACCTTCACCGATTTCGCCCTGCTGAAGGATGGCGCGGTTACGCTGCACAAGAACCTCTCCACGCCCGCGGATCGCTCGCTCGGCGTCATGCAGGGGCTGGAAGTGCTGGCGGGCAAGGAGGGGCTGTCGCTCGGCCAATTCCTCGCCCGCTGCGATGCCATCGTCCACGGCACCACCGTGGCCGACAATACCCTGATCGAGATGAACGGCGCGCTGACCGGCCTGATCACCACGGCCGGTTTCCGCGACGAGATCGAGTATCGGCGCGGCTTCAAGGAGGATATCTGGGACGTCCGCCTCGCTCCCCCGAAGCAGATCGCCCCGCGCCGCCGCCGCCTGACGGTGAAGGAACGGGTGCTGCACGATGGCACGGTGCACCAGCCGCTCGATGAAGAAAGCGTGCGCCATGCCTGTCGCCAGCTGGGCAAGCAGGGCGTCGAATCGCTCGCCGTCTCGCTGCTCTTTGCCCATGTGAACAGTGCTCACGAGAAGCGCGTGGCCGAGATTGCCGCAGAGGAACTGCCCGGCGTGCCCCTGTCGCTCAGCCACAAAGTGCTGCCGCGCGCGCCGGAATATGACCGGACCAGCACCACCGTGGTCAACGCCTTCGTCGCGCCGCGGGTGAAGCACTATCTCGACCGGCTGGTGGAGCGGCTGCGCGAAGCGGGCTATCCCGGCCAGCTGATGGTTATGCAAGCATCCGGCGGGGTGATGAGCGTGGACTACATCGCCGGCTCGCCGATCCGCGTGCTCGCCTCCGGCCCGGCCGGCGGGGTGATCGGCTCGGCCCATGTCGGCAAGGCGAAGGGCTGCGAGAACCTGCTTTGCGTCGATATGGGCGGCACCTCCTATGACATGAGCCTGGTGCTGGGCGGCGAGGCTCCGGCAGAGGCCGGCTGGAACATGCACCATCGCTACCTGATCGGCGTGCCGATGGTGAAAGTGGAGACGCTGGGGGCGGGCGGCGGCTCGATCTGCCACGTCCACGCAGGCGCGCTGCACGTCGGCCCGCGCTCGGCCGGATCGGAGCCCGGCCCCATCGCCTACGGGCGCGGCGGCACCGAGCCGACGATCACCGATGCCCTCGTCATGCTCGGCATCCTTTCCACCGGAGAGGGCTTTGCCGGCGGCTCGTTCCGCCTGTCGCAAGCCGGGGTGGAGGAGGCCTTTGCCCGCATCGGCGCCGAAATGGGCACCTGTGCCGAACAGGCCGCATTCGATTGCTGGCGCGTGGTCAATGCCCAGATGAGCCAGGGCGTGCGCCGCACCACGGCAGGCAAGGGCATCGACCCCAAGGACCTGGTGATGCTGGCCTATGGCGGCAATGGCCCGGCCTTCGCCGCGATCCAGGCGGAAGACCTGGGCATCGCGCGGGTGCTGGTGCCGCGCGCCTCGCCCACCTTCTCCGCGCTTGGCACGCTGGTGGCCGATCCGGCAATCGACGAGGAACGCTCGCTGATCGCGCGGGTCGATGCGCTCGATCATGCGCGGCTGCGCGGCCTGTGGGGCGAACTGGGCGAGCGGGCAGAGCGCTATTTCACCGCAGCCGGCTTTGCGCGCGAAAGCGTGCTGGCCAGCTACCGCGTCAACATGCGCTATCCCGGCCAGAACTTCTCGCTGACCTTCGATGTCGCCCCCGAAGGCGCGCTGGGCGACCTCTCGTTCATCGACGAGGGCCTGGGTGGCCGCGCGATGGCCGCGTTCAACGCGCGGCACATGGCCGAATACAACCACGTGCGCGAAGGCGAACTGCCCGAGATCACCGGCCTGCGCCTCGCCACGCGGGTGATGACGCCCAGTCCCGCGGCAGCGGGCGGCGCGGTGCCGCCCATGCCCGCCCCGCGACCGGCCGAGGTGCGGCGGGCGAACCTGGGCCAGGGCTTCGGCCCGGTGCCGGTCTATCGCGGCGCGGACCTTGCGCCGGGCCATGTCGTTCCCTCGCCCGCGATCATCGAGGAGACCTTCACCACCATCGTCGTCTATCCCGGCTGGTCGGCCCGGATCGATGCGGCGGGAGACTACGAACTGCTGCGCGACTGAGCACAGCCGGCCGGGGCACCTTGCCGAAAGGCGACGGGCAGGCCATCACGCGCGGCATGGACGCGCGCAAGGTCAGGTCACGCAAGGCGTTGCAGGAAGCCCTGCTCGACCTGCTGGAGGAAAAGCCGCTGTCGGCCGTTTCGGTGCGCGAGCTGACCGAGCGGGCCGGGGTCGGCTATGCCACCTTCTTCCGCCATTATCCCACGCTGGAAGACCTGCTGCGGGCCATCGCCGAAGACGCGGTCGGGCCGCTGCTCGAACGCGGGCTGCCGCTGCTGTTCGGCGATGACCGGCGGCAGGCGGCGCGCGACCTTGTCCGCCACGTCGGCGAGAACCGCAAGCTGTGGTCGCTGCTGCTCAACCAGGTTGGCGGGGCGGTCCTGCGCGAACAGTTCGGCAGTGCCGCGCGCAAGCTGGCGGAGAGCCGGCCGCCGGCGCGATCGGGCGCACCGCTGGAACTGCGCGTGCACTTTGCCGTGCGCGGCGCGGTGGACATCCTCGCCTGGTGGCTGATGCGCCGGCCCGATATCTCCGAGGCCGATGTGGTGCGCTACCTTGACCAGCTGGTGATCCGCCCGATCGAAGCCTGATGCTTGACTTATGATCCATATGGATCAAAACCCGCAAGGAAGATCACTCGCGTGGAGAGAGTCGCATGTCGATTTCGTTGCTGCCGGACAATCCGGGCGCCTGGACCTATCGCAGCTGGGAAGACCTCATGTCGATCCCGCGCGAGGAGCGCGAGAAGCTCCAGCTTGAAGCCGTGCGGATCAGCTTTGCCCGGCTGCGCAACCGCATCCCCGCGCTGAAGAAGCTGGCCGACCGGCAGGGGGTGGAGCAGATCGACCGGATCGAGGACGTGCTGCCCGTCTGCTTCGATCACCGCGTGTTGAAGAACTACCCGATCCAGATCATCGAGAACCGCGATTTCGCGAAGCTCACAACCTGGCTCGACAAGCTGACCGCCCATGACCTGACGAAGGTGGACCTCACCGGCCTCACCACGATCGAGGAATGGCTCGCCCGGCTCGAGGCCTATGGCATGCTCGTCACCTATTCCAGCGGCACCACCGGCAAGCTGTCGTTCGTGCCGCGCTCCTATGACGAGCTGGGGCCGTGGAAATACCACTTCTACAACGTCAACTATGCCTCGAACGGGATCGATCCGTGGAAGGTGAAGCTGCCCACGCTCTCGCCCACCTATCGCGGCGGCTACCAGACCATGCTCAAGATGATGACGCTGTTCAACGTCGAGATGGCCGGCGGCGAGGAGCATTATCACACGCTGTACGACAGCCACATCCCGGCGGACCTCATGGCGCTTTCGGGCCGCCTGCAGGCCGCCGAGGACAAGGGCGAGGTGATGAGCCTGGGCCTCGATCCGGCGCTGCTCGAACAGCGGCAGGCCATGCTCGAACAGGGCCGTCGCCGCGATGCCGACATGGAGGCGTGGTTCGGCAAGCTGATCGGCCAGTACAAGGGCCAGCGCGTCAAGGTCGGCGGCACCTTTGCCGATCTCTATCGCGTGGCG
The DNA here is from genome assembly GCF_002855555.1 of Novosphingobium sp. TH158. Lineage (NCBI taxonomy): Bacteria > Pseudomonadati > Pseudomonadota > Alphaproteobacteria > Sphingomonadales > Sphingomonadaceae > Novosphingobium > Novosphingobium sp. TH158. The sequence goes on from NZ_PKRT01000001.1 coordinate 2,422,685, forward strand.
AAGGCCGGGCTGGACAAGGGCATGCGCTGCGAATTCGCCCCCGGCTCGATCCTTACCGGCGGTGGCGGCATGAAGGGCTACAAGGATGCGCCCGACGACTGGGAAGACCAGGTGAAATACTTCTTCGGGGTCGACAAGCTGGGCAACCAGTACGGCTTCTCCGAATGCATCGGCAATGCCCCGCTGTGCGATCACGGCTTCTTCCACCTGCCGCCCTATTCGGTGCCGCTGCTGATGGATACCGATGGCAACGCGCTGCCGCGCGAAGGCGTGCAGAAGGGGCGCCTCGTCCTCGTCGATCCGATCCCGCAGTCCTACTGGGGCGGCTTCACCTCGGGCGACGAGGTGACGATCCACTGGGAAGAGGATTGCTCCTGCGGCTGGAAGAGCCCGCGCATTGCCAAGACCATCCGCCGCTTTGCCGAGAACGAGGGCGGTGACGACAAGATCACCTGCGCCGGTTCGCAGGCCGCCTACAATGAATTCATGGCCTTCGTGCAGGGCGAGGCGTGAGCGCCATGCGTGACATTCCCATCATTGCGCGCGGCCAGCTGATCATGCCGGGTGACCATGCGGTGGAGTTCAAGGGCCGCGGCGGGGCCTCCTTCCGCCAGGCCGATCCGCACAAGCACATCCACGACCTCGTTTTGGGCAACACGGCGCGCCTGCGCGACCTGCACGATACGCCGATGGCCGAGATCGTCGACCTTCTGGCCGAACTCGGCAAGCGGCTGAAGCTGGAGGACAATCCCCTGCTGCAGGAAAGCTTCGAGCTGGCCCTGCAGGCGGGTGGGCTGGCCGAGCCGATCCTGCGCGGGGTCTATGATGCCCTGCCCCAGATGTTCGATCCGGCGATGATGCTGGCCATGGTCGATAAGACCATCGGCCTTGATTACATTGATGGCTGGGTGCCGGGCGACGGCAGGTTCGATAACGTCAGCATCCGGGCGGTCGGTACGCGCCAGCTGCACATCACCGCCGGCAATGTTCCGGTGGTCGCCGCGATGACCGTCGCCCGCGCCGGGCTCACCAAGTCCGACATCCTGATCAAGTCGCCGTCGAACGATCCGCTGACCGCCAATGCCATTGCCCGCACGCTGATCGGGCTGGCGCCGGACCATCCGGTGACGAAGCACATCGCCGTTGCCTACTGGAAGGGCGGCGACGAATTCATGGATTCGCAGATCGTCCGCACCAGCCGCATCGACAAGATCACCGCCTGGGGCGGGATGAGCTCTGTCCGGCACATCCAGAAGTTCCTCCAGCCGGGGATCGACCTGACCGCGCTCAACCCCAAATACTCGATGTCGATGGTCGGGCGCGAGGGGCTGGAAAGCGATGCCGCGCTTGACGAGGTGGCCGTGGGGCTGGCGACGCTCGCCGGGTTCTACAACCAGACCGCCTGCGCCAACACCCGCATCGTCTATGTCGAAAGCGACACCGACGAGGATTCGATCGAACGCATTGCCGAGCTGGGCCGCCGCATGGTCGCCGCCTATGCCAAGCTGCCGCCGCTGCTTTCCGTGCCTTTCACCGAACGCAACCGCGAGCTGGAAGCCGAGCTGGATGCCGTGCGCGACGAGGACGATTTCTACCACGTCGAGGGCGATACGCTGAACGGCGGCTTCGTTGTTTCCAAGTTCAACGACCGGGTCGAATTCTACGACAAGCTCAACAACCGGGTGGTGAACTTCGTGCCGGTGGACAGCCTGCTCGATGTCATCAAGTGGTGCGACGATACCACGCAGACCGTCGGGCTCTATCCCGAAAGCCGCCGCGCGGAACTGCGCGATGCCTTTGCCCTTGCCGGCGTGCAGCGGCTGGTTTCGCTGGCGGGCGGGGATCCGATGACGGTCTATGCCAATTCGCACCACATGCCGCCGGGCAGCCCGCATGACGGGATCGAGCCGATGCGCCGCTCGGTGCGCTGGGTGGTGGACATGCAGCCAGTTGCGGCGCACTGACCGGCCATGGCAACCTTCGTCCTCGTACACGGTGGCGGTCACGGCGGCTGGTGCTGGCAGCCGGTGGCGGACCTGCTGCGGGCACGAGGACATGCGGTCCATGCGCCCACGCTGGTCGGCGTGGCGGAACGCGCGGCAGAGCTGCGGCCCGGCATAGACCTGGAAACCCACATTGCCGAAGTGGCCGCGCTGCTCGCCTCGCTCGCGCCCGAAAGGGTGGTGCTGGCGGGCCATTCCTATGGCGGGCTGGTCATCACCGGGGCGGCGGACCGCGCGCCGGAGCGGGTGGCGCGGCTTGCCTATGTCGATGCCCCCTTGCCCCGCGATGGCGAGGCGCTGTTCGACATTTCGCCGGGCCTTGCCGTGCTGGCCGAGGACGTGGTCGAGGTCGATGGCGTGCCGCTGGGGCTGTGGCCCGATGAACGGGCGCTGGCGATCTACGGCCTCACCGGCGCGCTCGCCGAAAGTGCCCTTGCGCGGCTGACTCCGCACCCCTGGGCCTGCTTTACCAAGCCGCTGCGCCTGACCGGTGCAGAGGCGCTGGCGCGCATCCCCACGGCCATGCTCAACTGCGCCGGCACCATGGCGCACCGCCCGGAAAAGTTCCGCCAGCGCCTGCTCGCAGGCGATCTCGTCGAGACGATCGACGCGCCGCACGATGTCATGCTCACGCACCCGCAAGCCGTTGCCGATTTCCTCGACCGGCTGGCTGCGGACTGATCGCCGCAGCGGCAGGCCGGCCATTGCGCGGTGCTGAACGGGTGTTAAATCAACGTCGCAGGGAGAGTCGCCGCTATGGCAGGAGTGCTTGAAGGCAAGGTCGCGCTGATTACCGGCGCTGGGCGTGGCATCGGCAAGGTGCTGGCCGAGCGGCTGGCGCGCGATGGCGCGGCGATCGTCGCCAACTATGCCGCCAGCGCAAGCGGGGCCGAGGAAGTCGTCGCCGCGATCGAACAGGCGGGCGGCCGGGCCATCGCGGTCAAGGCGGACATTACTTCGTTCGACCAGGTCAAGGCCATGTTCGCCCGCATCGACGAGGCGTTCGGCAGGCTCGATATCGTCGTCAACTGCGCCGGGGTCAGCGCCGGCGGTGCGCTTGCCGATGTGGACGAGGCGCAGGTGGACTGGCTGATCGGCGTCAACGTCAAGGGTCCGCTGTTCGTCGCCTCCGAAGCATCGAAGCGCCTTGCGGACGGCGGGCGGATCATCAACTTCGCATCGGTCATGGCCGAATATCCGATGGCCGGCACCGGTATCTACACCGCCTGCAAGATGGCGGTGAAGGGCATGACCGAAAGCTGGGCCAAGGAACTGGGCAAGCGGGGCATTACGGTCAACACTGTCACCCCGGGGCCGACCGCGCCGGGCATGATGGACAGTTGCCCGCCCGGCTATCGCGAACACTTCGAAAAGAAATCGCCCTTCGGCCGCATCGGCACGGCGGGCGAGGTGGCCGAAGTGGTCGCCTTCCTCGCCTCCCCGGCGGCAAGCTGGGTTTCGGGCACGCATATCCTCGCCCACGGCGCGGCGATTCCGGACTGATCGAAAGGACAAGACTGATGGCAAACAAGGTAGCACTCGTAACCGGCGCACAGGCAGGCATCGGCGCGGCCTGCGCCAAGCGGCTGGCCCGCGATGGCGTTGCGGTGGGCGTGCTCGACCTCAAGGCGGAACTTTGCGCCGATACGGTGCAGGCGATCCGCGATGCCGGGGGAGAAGCGATTGCCCTGGGTGCCGACATTTCCAACCGGGCAGAGGTGAAGGCGGCGGTGCAGCAGCTGCGCGAAACCTTCGGGCCGATCACCATCGTGGTGAACAATGCCGGCGTCACCGATTTCGTGCCCTTCGAGGAGATCAACGAGGACCGCTGGGAAGTGGTCTACAAGATCAACGTGCTCGGCCAGATCATCGTTACCCAGGAAGTCCTGCCCGACATGAAGGCGAAGGGTTGGGGCCGCGTGGTGATGATCTCGTCCAGCTCGGCACAGACCGGTGCCGTGGGCATGACGACCTATTCGGGATCGAAGGGCGCCGTCGTTACCATGACCAAGACCCTGGCGCAGGAACTGGGGCCGCTGGGCATCACGGTGAACAACATTCCGCCGGGTTCGGTGATGGGCACGATCATGTCCGAAGCCAACCGCCATCGCTTTCCCATCCCCGAACAGCAGCTGCTCCAGGCGATCCCCGTGGGCCGCATGGGCGAACCCAACGATATCGCCAATGCCTGCGCCTGGCTGTGCCACGAGGATACGGGTTACGTGAACGGCCAGACCATCGGCGTGAACGGTGGCCGCGTGGTGAGCTGAGGGGCGGCTTTCCTTCAGGGTTCTCGCAGGTCTTCAGGGTTCTCGCAGAGACGCAGAGGAAGCAGAGAACGCAGAGGTGTAGCGCCTTGGGCGAAGCCCCCTTTTGCCCCGCTACTTCCGAGCAGCGGGACGGGGCGATGGATACAAGAGCCTGCGGCGCAGAGTACCCTCTCTGCGCCCGTTGCTGCATCTGCGTCTCTGCGAGAAACCCATAACCCACACAACGTCCTCCGCAGCAGGCGGATCGGGGCAATCGGGGCTGTGAACACGGGCGGACGGGCTGGCCGGCGCTGGGGTTTTTTGCCTGAACCGAACAGGCTTGGCTTGCGTTGTCTTTGCTTGCGAACGGCTGGCGGGCGAAACGCTGTGATCCCGACGGCTCGGCCCTGTCGTGCGAGGCTGCGGCAGGGCGGGCTCGCCAAACTGCTGCCGGCATCCGGGGCATACCCCGATGTTGCGCGGCCGAAGAATCGTCGGCCGCTCCTCGCATCCCTGGTTTGCGGACGCCTCCGCGATGGGGGCGCCGGCCACTTGGCGGGGTGGAGGCGAGAGCTCACCGCCCCGCACCCGTCGCGCGAGGCAGTTAACCCATTTGGTTCAAATTGTCAAGAACATTAACCGAACACTGGTTCGGACGTCGAAGCGATTACTTCGACGCCTTGTACCGTTCGATCGCCTCGATCACCAGGCGCTTGGCCTCGGCCGCATCGCCCCACTTGCCGACGCGCACCCACTTCTCGGCTTCGAGATCCTTGTAGTGCGTGAAGAAGTGCTCGATCTGCTGCAGCACGATCGAGGGCAGGTCCTTCTGCTCGCCCACGTCGGAATAGTAGGGGAAGGTCGAATCGACCGGCACGCATATCAGCTTTTCATCGCCGCCGTGCTCGTCTTCCAGGTGCAGCACGCCGATCGGGCGGGCACGCACGACGCAGCCCGGGACGAAGGGCGAGCGCGCCACGACCAGCGCGTCGATCGGGTCGCCATCGTCCGACAGCGTATGCGGCACGAAGCCGTAATTCGCCGGGTAGCGCATGGGGGTGTGCAGGATCCGGTCAACAAACAGGGCGCCCGATTCCTTGTCGAACTCGTATTTCACGGGTTCGCCGCCGACGGGCACTTCGATGATGACGTTCAGGCTCTCGGGCGGATTGTCGCCCACGGGGATCAGGTCGATACGCATGATGCGCGGCCCCTAGCCTCGCTCATGCTGCGCTGCAACAGGAATGAGCCGGAATTACCGGCAAAAATCTTCAGCCGAGCGCGTTTATCGTGAAGGCAATGATGCCGATGTTGAACGCGAAGGCGGCCATCGAGTGCAGCAGCACGACCCGGCGCAGCGCCGGCGAGGTGATATCGGCATCGCTGGTCTGGAAGGTCATCCCCAGGGTGAAGGCAAAATAGGCGAAGTCGCTGTAACTGGGGGTTTTCGTGCCGGGAAAGGCAATGCCCTCGGCATCTTCGGCCGCACCGGCATACCAGGCGTGGGCATAGTGCAGCGCATAGACCGAATTGGCGAACAGCCAGGTCAGCGCCAGGGTCACGATCAGGCGGGTCATGGCCGTGGCATCGCCCGCCTTGGCCCCCGCCAGCTCGCCCGATATCGCCGCGAGGATGACAAAGGTCACCACCAGGGTGATCAGCAGGACCAGCGGCCGGTTGGCATCGTTCTCCTGCGAATGGCGGCGCATCTCGGCGCGGCTGCGGTCCCTGAGCAGCGGCAGCAGCGACAGCAGGAAAAGCGCGGCGGCAAAATCGAAGCCCATCGCCAGGGCGTCCTGCCACTTCGCGGCCGGCTCGATCAGGTGCCAGCCGAAATAGCCCAGCGGCAGGAGAAGGAGGAACGTCAGGAAGCGCGGCGGGCCGAGCCGGTTGCCGAGCGTCTGGCGTTCCCCGCTCATTTTGCTGATTTGCCGGGTGCAGCCGGGCGCTTGGGTGCGAGCAGCAGGTCGAGCCCGGTCGGCTGGGTTCCCGGTGCGGCGCGTTCCAGCCAAGGCCAGCGCAGGCCGCCGCGGTAATCCGGCTTCACCGTCTGGAACTTCGTGCCGCGCTGCACCAGCAGGTCCAGCGGTGCGCCGTCCTTTGCCGCAGTGATCGCCTTCTTCAGGCTGTCTGCGTCATAGGTTTCGCCGTTCACCGCCAGCATCCGCGCGCCCGTGACGATCCCGGCGTTGAAGGCCGGACTGTCCCACCGGGTGGAAGTGACGCGCCCGTCCTTGTCGATATTCACGCCCAGCGAGTGATAGAGGTTGAGGTTCTTGCCCTCGGCCATCGCCGCCTTGTCGAAGGGGTTGGGCTCGGCCTTCCACACCAGGCGATAGCCGCCCAGTTCGATGCCGCGGATCGGCGCGGGCTGGTCGGGGCGGTTGATGCGGGTGTCGATGAAGGTCTTCCAGTCATGGGGGTGGACGGCGTTCAGCTTGGCGATGATCTCGTCCACCTCGAAGGGGAGCTGGCCCCAGTCGCCATCGCGCATGCCGAAGAACAGTTTCGCGAAATCGTCGATGGACTTGCGCCCGCCGGTGCCGGCGCGGATCACCTGGTCGATCTCGAGCCAGATCAGCGCGCCTTCGCGGTAATATTCCTCGCCGCGGGCCAGGCTGGCAAAGGGCTTGGGCTTGCGCGCGGCGAAGACCGGATCGATGCCGGTATCCTCCACCGAGCGCCAGCCGCGGCCCGGCTGTTCGGAGAACACGCCAGCCCAGTTGGCCAGCATGGCCAGCACCATGTCCTTGCCCTGAAGCCCCGACCGCGCCGCCAGCACGGTGCCCCAGAACTGGTCCTGCCCTTCATAGGTCCACAGCAGGTCGCCCTGCATCGGCTGGCGATAGTCAGGCGTCCACAGCCGGGCCGGGCGGCGGAACTTGCCCGACCACGAATGGGCATATTCGTGCGGCAGCAGGTTGCGGTCGTATTCGTTCTTGTCCCACTCGGTGAAGGCATCAGGCTCAAGCTGGTTCTCGCTGGACCGGTGATGTTCCAGCCCGATCGAGCCCATGCGGTCGGTCAGCGCCAGCAGGAATTCGTAATGGTCGAAGTGGTTGGCCCCGAAGGCCAGGCGCGCTTCGGTTACCAGGTTGCGGTGCAGGGCGATGTGCTCGGGCTTGGCGGCGAGCTGGTCGGGCTTGTCGGCCACCACGTGCAGCGTCACCTTCTGGCCGAGATCCCACGCCTTGTAGTGCTTGCCCGCGAAGATCGGCGAATCGACCAGCGTTTCGTAATCGGTCTCCGCCCAGGTCACGCGGTTGCCCGCCACCTCCTTGCCATCGAGCGCGGTGGCCACCTGCCAGCCGGCGGGGAAGGTGACGCTGGGCTTCACCTTTATCCGGCGGACATAGTGCCCGGCGGGGTAAAGGCTCATCTTTTCCCATTGCAGGTTGAGCATTTCCTGCGTCACCGCCACGCGGCCCTCGCTGGGCTGGAGCGGGCTGGTATGGACGAACCGGGCGACGACCGCGCGCGCCCCTTCGGGCACGTCGACGTGGAAGGCATAGACCTCCACCGGATCGCGCTTCCACGTGAGCGGGGTATCGCCGGCAAAGAATTTCACGTCCACCAGCTCCGCCAGTGGCCCGCGCGAGCCGTGCGTGCCCGGCAGCCACTGCGGGAACAGCAGCGTCAGCCGGCGCGTGCCGGGGGCAACCGGGATCGTCTGGCGAACGCGGAAGGCGGCGCGCACGGTATCGCTGGCGTCGATATCCAGCAGCATGGTGCCGCCGGGATAGGGAATGTCGCGCGCGTCGGGCACGGTTTCGGGGATCGCCACGGCCATCGGCGCCGAACGCTCGACCGGCTGGGCAAGGAGGGGGGCGGAAAGCAGCAGGGCTGCGAGCGGGGCGACCGCGAGAACCGATTTCATGTCGAACTATCTGCCGCGATGATTCGCGCTTCGCAACAGGGACTTTCACGGGGGTGTCGCCAGCGGCCGGGCAGGCGGGGAAGCGGCCCGGGCCGGTGCCGCTTCCACCGGGTGGCAAAAAAGTCTAAGCGCGCGGGCCATGAGCAAGACCCCACAGGCCATTCGCGGCACGCAGGACATTTTCGGCGCAGATGCCGAGGCTTTCGCCTTCGTGGTCGAAACCTTCGAGCGCGTGCGCAAGCTCTACCGTTTCCGCCGGGTGGAAATGCCGGTGTTCGAAAAGACGGAAGTGTTCAGCCGCTCGATCGGCGAGACGACCGACGTCGTTTCCAAGGAAATGTATTCGTTCGAGGACCGCGGCGGCGATTCGCTGACCCTGCGCCCCGAATTCACCGCCGGCCTTGCCCGCGCTTTCCTGACCAACGGCTGGCAGCAGCACGCCCCGCTGAAAGTGGCCACGCACGGCCCGCTGTTCCGTTATGAGCGCCCGCAGAAGGGCCGCTATCGCCAGTTCCACCAGATCGATGCCGAAATCATCGGTGCGGCGGAACCGCAGGCCGACGTGGAACTGCTGGTCATGGCCGACCAGCTGCTCAAGGAACTGGGCGTGGCCGATGGCGTAACGCTGCAGCTCAACACGCTGGGCGACGGTTCCAGCCGCGAGGCCTGGCGCGCCGCGCTGGTCGACTATTTCCGCGCGGTTGCGGGCGAGCTTTCCGAGGATTCGCAGGAGCGCCTCGAAAAGAACCCGCTGCGCATCCTCGATTCCAAGGACCCGCGCGACAAGGCCTTCGTCGGCGATGCGCCGAAGATCGACGATTTCCTCTCGGCAGAAGCGCAGGACTTCTTCGGCCGGGTCACCGCCGGCCTGGACGCTGCTGGTGTGGAATGGACCCGCGCCCCCAGCCTCGTGCGCGGGCTGGACTATTACCGCCACACCGCCTTCGAATTCGTCACCGACCGGCTCGGTGCGCAGGGCACGGTGCTGGGCGGCGGACGCTATGACGGGCTGCTGGAAAGCCTTGGCGGCCCGCACACGCCCGCAGTCGGCTGGGCGGCCGGGATCGAGCGGCTGGCGATGCTGGTTGGCGACAAGGGCGAAGCCCAACTCGACGCGATCCTTGTCGTGGAAGACGACAACCGCCTGCACGAAGCCGTGCACCTGGCCCGCAAGCTGCGCGAAGCTGGCTATGTCACCGATACGATTTCGACCGGCTCGCCGCGCAAGCGCTTTGACAAGGCCGCCAAGATCCCGTCGCACACCTTGATCTCGTTCCCCGTCAGCGAGGATGGGACCGCACTTCGCATCCGTGGCGACGGCGGCGAGACAGCCACTGCTGTCGAGACTCTGGTCCTCAACCGCTGATGAGCGTCTCCGACGCCCGCCTTGCCCAGATCGCCGCGCGCTTTTCCGAACTGGAGGCGCGGCTGGCTTCGGGCACGCTTGAGGGCAAGGAGTTCATCGCCGCCAGCCGCGACTATGCCGAGCTTGAACCGGTTGCCAAGGCTGCCGCGGAAGTGGCCACCATGCGTGGTGAGCTCGCCAGCCTCGCGACGCTCGATGATCCCGAGATGCGCGAACTGGCCGAGGAAGAGTTGGCCCGGATCAAGACCGAACTGCCTGAGGCCGAGCACAAGCTCGCCATTGCCATGCTGCCGCGCGATTCGGCTGACAGCCGCCCCGCCATGCTGGAAATCCGCGGCGGCACCGGGGGCGATGAGGCGGCGCTGTTCGCCGCAGACCTGTTCCGTATGTACGAACGCTATGCCGCCGAGCAGGGCTGGCGGGTGGAGGTCGTCTCGGTCAACGCCAATGACATCGGCGGCTACAAGGAAGTGGTGGCCAACGTTGCCGGCAGCGGTGTCTTCGCCAAGCTGAAGTTCGAAAGCGGCGTCCACCGGGTGCAGCGGGTGCCGGTAACCGAAAGCGGCGGGCGCATCCACACCAGCGCCGCCACCGTCGCCGTCCTGCCCGAGCCGGACGAGGTTGACGTGCAGATCGAGGACAAGGACCTCAAGATCGACATCTACCGCGCCAGCGGCGCGGGCGGGCAGCACGTCAACACCACCGATTCCGCCGTGCGCATCACCCACCTGCCGACCGGGCTCGTGGTGATCTGCCAGGACGAGCGCAGCCAGCACAAGAACAAGGCCAAGGCCATGCAGGTGCTGCGGGCCCGCCTGTACGAAAAGATGCGCGACGAGGCGCAGGGCGAGGAAGCCGCCGCGCGCAAGGCGATGGTCGGATCGGGTGACCGTTCCGAACGCATCCGCACCTACAACTTCCCGCAAGGCCGCGTGACCGATCACCGCATCAACCTGACGCTGCACCGCCTGCCCGAAATCCTCGAAGGGCCGGGCCTGGGCGAACTGATCGACGCGCTGATCGCCGAGGACCAGGCCAAGCGGCTGGCGGCGATGGGGGAGTGAGTGAGCGTCGGCCTCGCCATCCGTGAAGCGGCCGAGGCGCTGGCTTCGGTTTCCGATACGCCCCGGCTCGATGCCGAATTGCTGATGGCCCATGTGCTGGGCGTGTCCCGCTCGGACATGCTGCTGAAGCATATGCGCATGCCGGTTCCCGAGGGGATCGCCCGGCTGGTCATGCGCCGCATGGGGCACGAACCGGTGGCCTATATCATCGGCGAGCAGGAGTTCTACGGCCACGCCTTCCGCATCACCCCGGACGTGCTGATCCCGCGCGGCGACAGCGAGGTGCTGGTCGATGCGGCGCTGGCCGCGCGGCCGCAGGCGGCCCGCGTGCTCGATTGCGGCACCGGATCGGGCGCCCTGCTGCTTTCGGTGCTGGCCGGCCTGCCGCGCGCCGAGGGCGTGGGGATTGATCGCTCCGCCGCCGCGCTCGACGTGGCGCGGGGCAATGCCGAAAGCCTTGGCCTTGCCGCGCGCGCCACGATGGCGGCGGCAGACTGGCACGCGCCGGGCTGGGCGGACGGGCTGGGGCGGTTCGACCTGGTCCTGGCCAACCCGCCCTATGTCGAGGATGCGGCCGAGCTCGATCCCTCGGTGCGCGGGCATGAACCCGCCGGCGCACTGTTCGCCGGGCCGGAAGGGCTGGACGATTACCGCGTGCTGGTGCCGCAATTGCCCGCGCTGCTTGCGCCCGGCGGTGCGGCGCTGGTGGAGATCGGCCATGCCCAGGCAGAGGCGGTCAGCGCCATCGCTGCGGCAGCGGGGCTCTCCGCCCGGCTCCACCGCGACCTTGCCGGGCGTCCGCGCGTGCTCGAAATGGCGCAAAGTGCGGAATTTCCCCTTGGCAAAGGGTCCGCCAGCGCCTAGACCGGAAGTCAGCCAGCGGTTGGATGTGAATGCTTTCGCGTCCCGCAGGCACTAATTCCAGCATTTGCAAAGACTTGGCGATAAGGCCTGGTACATGGCAGATGTCGGGACACCGCGCTTTTGCGCGGTGCAGGCAAGGACGATTCCCTGTTGCTCCAGGTGGCGCGGCGGGAACGGTGAAGGATTACTCACCCTTGAACAACAATCGTGGTAATAACCGCCGGCGCGGCCGGGGCAATCGCCAGAATAACGGTGGCGGCGGCCAGCAGTTGAACCGGATCGACAGCCGGGCGCGCGGCAATGCGCCCCAGATGCTCGAAAAATACCGCAAGCTGGCGCACGATGCGCACCTCAACGGTGATCGCGTCCAGGCGGAATATTACCTGCAGTTCGCCGATCATTACTTCCGCGTGATTGCCGACCAGCGCCAGCGCCAGGAAGAACAGCGCGCCCGCCGCGACGATCGCTGGCAGGAAGGGTCTGATGAAGGCGAGGATGCGGTGGAAGATACCGCACCCGGCGATTTCCCGACCTTCGACCAGCCGGTCTACAACCGCCGTGAAGATCGCCAGCCCCGCGAAGAACGCCAGCCCCGCGAGGAGCGCCAGCCGCGTGAAGAACGCCAGCCGCGCGCGGTGGAAGACGATGCCGACGAGGGCGAAGCGGCCCCGGCTGACGTCGATCCGGCCTCGATCTTCGAACCGGCGGAAAACCCCTTCGTGCGCGAGCGTTCGGGCAATCGCGGGCTGAAGCCCCGCCGCGAAGAACGCCGTCCGCGCCGCGAACGCAGCGAGGACGATGCGCCTGCCGCGCTCGATGCCTCGATCCTGCCCCCGGCCATCGGCGCATCGCGTGACGAAGCTCCGGCTAACGAACCGGCTGGCGAGGAAGCACCGGCCCCGCGCCGTCGCACCCGCAAGCCCAAGGCCGAAGCTGCGCCCGAGGAAGCGGCGGAATAATTTCCGCGCGCTTCGCGGGCGGTGCGCCGCCCGCGCCACCTTGCGCCCCCGGGTGAACCCCGCCACAAGCGTGGCCGATGGTTGCACCTGCCCGTATCGCTGAAAGCCTGCTGTCGCGCCCGCTGCTGCTGGCGCCGCTGTTCGGCGCCCTTGCCGCCTGCGGTTTCGAGCCGCTGCATCTCTGGCCGCTGACGCTGGTCTCGCTGGCCTGGCTTGTCGTCGCCGTTGCCTGCGCGCCCGATCGCAAGCGCGCGCTGCTGACCGGCTGGCTGTGGGGCGTGGGCCATTTCACCGTGGGCAATACCTGGATCGCCACCGCCTTTGGCTATCAGGCGCAGATGCCTGCGTGGCTGGGCGGCATCGCGGTGTTCCTGCTTTCGCTTTATCTCGCGGTCTATCCTGCGCTGGCAACGCTGGCCGCATGGCATGCCCGCCGCCGGCCGCTGGCGCTGGTGATCGCGCTGGCGGGCGCATGGATCGTGGCCGAATGGCTGCGCGGCTGGGTGTTCACCGGCTTTGCCTGGAACCCGCTGGGCGTTGCCCTGCTCGGCCCGCACGAGGGGCAGGGGCTGGCCATGGTCACGCGCTGGATCGGCACTTACGGGCTTTCGGGCCTCGTCGTGCTGATCTCGGGCCTGATCCTTGCGCTCGGCAGGAACCGGCGCGGCGCGCTGCCGGCGCTGGGGCTTGCCGCCACGGTGGCGGCGATGCTGGTGAAGGGCACGATCCCCGAGCCGCAGGGCCGCATTCCCTACACGCTGGTCCAGCCCAACATCCCGCAGCAGGACATCGCCAACCCCGCCGCCTTCGAGGACCAGTTTCAGAAGCTGGCACGACTCTCGCTGCCACAGGACCGCGATGCGCGGCGGCTGGTGCTCTGGCCGGAAAGCGGCGTTCCCGATTACCTGCGCGAGGGCTATCCCCGCTATTTCTATCAGGAAACCACCTATGCCGCCGATCCGGTGCTGGCCCGCCGCCGCATCGGCTCGGTGATCAGACCGGGCGCGCTGCTGCTGACCGGCGCGGTCGATCTCGAGATGGCGGGCGATGCCGTGCTGGGCGCGCGCAACGTCGTCACCGCGCTTGACGGGCAAGGGGCGATCCGCGCCTCCTATGCCAAGGCGCACCTTGTGCCTTATGGCGAATACCTGCCGATGCGCAGCCTGCTCGAACCGCTGGGCCTGTCGCGGCTGGTGGCGGGCAGCCTTGATTTCCTGCCCGGTCCGGGCCCGCGTTCGGCCGATTTCGGCGCCTATGGCAAGGCAGGCTTCCAGATCTGCTACGAGATCGTCTTTTCTGGCGAGGTGGTGAACCGCGCCGACCGGCCTGACTATGTGTTCAACCCGTCCAACGATGGCTGGTTCGGTGCCTGGGGGCCGCCGCAGCACCTTGCCCAGGCCCGTCTGCGCGCGATCGAGGAAGGGCTGCCGGTGCTGCGTTCGACCACCAACGGCATCAGCGCGGTGATCGACGCCGATGGCATCGTCCGCCAGCAGCTGCCGCGCTTCGTGGCCGGGCGGCTCGACGGAACAGTGCCGCCCCCGCACGTGCCGACGCTTTTCGCACGCTTCGGCAATGTATTGCCGCTTGTCCTGGCAGCAGTTCTTCTTGCCTTCAGCCTGCTTGTCTTGCGCCGCGCGGGCCGCTAGGTAGCAAGACATATAACGATTGCTTTATATCAGGATCGACCATGCGCGAATCGTACCTCTTCACTTCCGAATCGGTTTCCGAAGGCCACCCGGACAAGGTTTCCGACCAGATCAGCGATGCCATCGTCGACCTGTTCCTGTCGAAGGACCCCGAAGCGCGCATCGCCTGCGAAACGCTGACTACCACCCAGCTTGTCGTCCTGGCCGGCGAAATCCGCTGCAAGGGCGTGTACGAAAACGGCGAGTGGGCCCCCGGCGCGAAGGAAGAGATCGAGGCTACCGTCCGCCGCACGGTGAAGGAAATCGGTTACGAGCAGGACGGCTTTCACTGGGAGAAGCTGGAATTCATCAACCGCCTGCACGGCCAGTCCGCCCATATCGCGCAGGGCGTGGACGCGGGCGCGAACAAGGATGAAGGCGCCGGCGACCAGGGCATCATGTTCGGCTATGCGACGGACGAAACGCCCGACCTGATGCCGGCAACGCTGGATTACAGCCACAAGATCCTGGCCCGCATGGCGGCGGATCGCCACTCGGGCGCGGCTCCGTTCCTTGAGCCCGACGCCAAGAGCCAGGTGACGCTGCGCTATGAAGGCAGCCTGCCGGTGGCCGCCACCGCCGTGGTCGTCTCCACCCAGCACGCCAAGGGCTATGACGAGGGCGAGAAGGAAGCCGAACTGCACGCCTATGTGAAGCGCGTGATTGCCGATGTCATCCCGCCGGTGCTGCTGCGCGACACCGAATACTTCATCAACCCGACAGGCTCTTTCGAGATCGGCGGACCCGATGGCGATGCCGGCCTCACCGGCCGCAAGATCATCGTCGATACCTATGGCGGTGCGGCTCCGCACGGCGGCGGCGCCTTCAGCGGCAAGGACCCGACCAAGGTTGACCGTTCGGCGGCCTATATCACCCGCTACCTCGCCAAGAACATCGTCGCGGCCGGCTATGCCACGCGCTGCACGATCCAGCTGGCCTATGCCATCGGCGTGTCGAAGCCGCTGTCGCTCTATGTCGACACGCACGAGACCGGCACGGTGGGCGACGACAAGATCGAAGAGGCGATCATGGGCATCGCCAAGCTGGGCGGCCTGACTCCGCGTGCGATCCGCACCCACCTGGGCCTCAACAAGCCGATCTACCGCAAGACCGCCGCCTATGGCCACTTCGGCCAGAAGGCCGAGGGCGACCTGTTCCCCTGGGAACGCACTGACCTGGTGGACGACCTGAAGGCGGCGCTGGGCTGATCCGGCCGGCGGGGAGAGAGCGGCCTTGGACTTTAGCCAGACCGACTACCTCCTTGCGCTGGCGATGATGATCGGAGCGACGCTCTATTCGAGCGTCGGCCACGGCGGGGCATCGGCCTATATCGCGCTGATGGCGCTGTTCGGCGTGCAGCAGCCGGTGATGAAGCCTACCGCGCTGGTGCTCAATCTCGTTGTTTCGGGGCTGGGCTCGCTGCGCTTTGCGCGCGCCGGGCAGCTCCGCTGGCGCACGCTCTGGCCCTTCCTTGCCGGATCGCTGCCCTTTGCCTTCATCGGTGGCGGGCTGAAGGTTCCGGCAGAGCTTTACCGCCCGCTGGTCGGCGCGGTGCTGCTCTATGCCGGGCTGCGCCTGCTCTGGCCAAGGCCGGTAAAGGCGCAGGCCGAATGGCGCGATCCGCCGGTCTGGCTGGCGGTGCTGTGCGGCGCGGGGATCGGGCTGCTTTCAGGCATCACCGGCACCGGCGGCGGCATATTTCTCTCGCCGCTGCTGCTGTTCATGGCCTGGTCGCTGCCCAAGCCGGCAAGCGGCGTTGCGGCGCTGTTCATCCTCGCCAATTCGGTCGCCGGGCTGGCGGGCAATGTGGCGCAGGTGCAGGCCCTGCCGCCGCAATTGCCGCTTTATGCCGGGGCCGTGCTGCTGGGCGGGCTGGCGGGCACCACGTTGGGTATCCGCCTGACCGCGCCCTGGGTGGTGCGGGCGCTGGGCGCAGTGCTTCTGGTCGCCAGCGCCAAGATGTTCGGGGTGTACTGAGGGCTCAGCCGGCCTTGGCCAGCTCTACCTCGATCGCACCGACCAGCGCCATGTCGTCCGGCGTCACCGCAGGCGAAAACCGCGCCGCCACTCGCCCGTCGCGGCCGATCAGGAACTTTTCGAAGTTCCACAGCACTTCCGGGTCCTCGGTCGGCGTCATGCCATAGCCGCGCAGCTTCTCGCGCCAGGCAGCCGCATCGCCCTGCTTCATTGGCATTTCGGCGGTCAGCGCGGCATAGAGCGGCTGCTTTTCCAGGCCGGTCACGTCCGCCTTGGCGAAAAGCGGGAACGAGACGTTGTAGTTGACCGAGCAGAAATCGGCGATCTCGGTGTTCGAGCCGGGTTCCTGTCCGCCGAAATCGTTGGCCGGGAAGCCCAGCACCTCGAAGCCCTGGTCCTTGAAGCGGCGGTAGAGCGCTTCCAGCCCCTCGTACTGCGGGGTCAGCCCGCATTTGGAGGCGACGTTGACCACCAGCAGCACCTTGCCGCGATGATCGCCCAGCGTATCGAAGCTGCCATCGATGCGGGTCAGGGGAATGTCGGCAAGGCTGCTCATGGGGTCTCTCCGCTTTGGACTGGTGTTATTCGACGTAGTGCGCGCTGGTGCGGGCGCGGACTTCTTCGGCGGTCACGCCGGGAGCCAGTTCGACCAGCCGGAAGGCCGAAGCATGATCGTCGCGCTTGAACACGGCAAGGTCGGTCACGATCATGTCCACCACGTTGCGCCCCGTAAGCGGCAGGGTGCAGGCCGGGATGAACTTGGCGCTGCCGTCCTTGGCGCAGTGTTCCATCACCACGATGATCTTCTTGACGCCGGCGACAAGGTCCATCGCGCCGCCCATGCCCTTGATCATCTTGCCGGGGATCATCCAGTTGGCGATGTCGCCGTTCTCGGCCACTTCCATCGCGCCCAGCACGGTCAGGTCGATGTGCCCGCCGCGGATCATGGCGAAGGACTGAGCAGAGTCGAAATAGGCCGAATGCGGCAGTTCGCTGATCGTCTGCTTGCCGGCGTTGATCAGGTCTGCATCCACCTCGTCGTCATAGGGGAAGGGGCCGATGCCCAGCATGCCGTTTTCCGACTGCAGCGTCACCGTGATGCCTTCGGGAACATGGTTCGCCACCAGCGTCGGGATGCCGATGCCCAGGTTCACGTAATAGCCGTCTTCCAGCTCCTGCGCGGCGCGGGCGGCCATCTGGTCTCGGCTCCAGCCCTTGGTCAGGCTGTCATGGGTGGTCATTGTCTGTCAGGTCCTTAGGCAATCGGGAAAGGGCAATCAGGGAAGCGGGGCAGGGGCGATGAACCAGCCGTTGCCGAACAGGCGGTCGGCCGGGATCGTTGCCTCGGCATCCTTGAGGTAATCGAAGGCTTCGTCGAAATCGCCGCGACGGTCGCCCGCCATGGCGAGCACGCACCAGTTGCGCGCGGCAGAAAGGCGGCGCGCCTGCTTGCGATCGCCGGGCCCCTTGAGCAGCAGCAGGCGATCGGTCTTGCTCGGGTCCAGTCCGGTGCGGGCCAGCGCGCTGGCAACCTGTTCGGCCTGTTCCACCGGCAGGGCGCTGGACCACAGCACGGTGATCCCGGCCGCGCGCATGGCGGAAAGCGCCTCTGCCAGGCCGGGCTGCGGCGCGGCGGCGGCGGGGTTGAACACGTCGAGCCCCGGATCGAGATCGATCATCACCGCCGGTTGCAGCTTGCCGCACTGGGCACGGCGCGGGCTGGAAAGCGGATCGTTGGCATCGATCACGTCAAGCACGGCATCGGCCTGCGGCGAGTTCACGCGGCTGAGCGCATAGGAGGTAAGGCCGAGGTAGCCCGAGCTCTTGCCCGTAACCGGGATGGCCTCGGGTGCCGGCGGCAGCATGGCGGACTTGCCCATGGGCGGTTTCGGCGCGCTCGGCACCAGCTCGGCAGTTGGCGCGGCGGCGGCAATGACCGGGGCTGCGGACCGCGGCGCTTCTGCGGGCTTTGCTGCCGGGGCGGGGTCGATCGGCCTGGGTGCCGGGCCAAGCACCTGCGGCGCGATGCTGACCGGGGCGGGGGTGGCATAGGCCGCCTTGCTCACGGTCGTCGCCGGAGCAGGCGCGCTGGCAGGCGCCGGTGGCTGCTGTTCGGTTACGGTATAAATCCGCGGGCCGGCCTGCGCCGGTTCCACCGCCACGGGGCTGGTCACCACCGTGGGAGCAAGGCTGGCCTTGGGCGGTTCCTCGCCCACGAACACCGCCTTGCGGACTTCCTTGGGCGGCACGGAGGCGTCGGGCTTGCCGGATTCGCCATCGACCTGGGTCTTGGTGATCGCGGCACCGGCAATCACGGGAATGGCGGCGGCAACGCAGCCTTGCAGCGCCATCAGCGCCGCCACGGCGAGGCCTGCCCTGAGCGCCCCCGCCCCCCGCATCAGGCCGATTCCCGCTCGCGCACGGTGCGGAATTCGATCTTCTTGTCGTAAGGCGCGCCCAGCACCAGCCGCTGGACATAGACGCCCGGCAGGTGGATCGCATCGGGATCGAGGCTGCCCGGCTCGACGATTTCCTCCACCTCGACCACGGTCACCTTGCCGCAGGTGGCGGCGGGCACGTTGAAGTTGCGCGCCGTCTTGCGGAACACGACGTTGCCCGTGGTATCGGCCTTCCATGCCTTGACGATGGCCAGGTCGGCAAAGATGCCGCGTTCCAGGATGTATTCCTGCCCGTCGAACTCCTTCACTTCCTTGCCCTCGGCAACGGCCGTGCCGACGCCGGTCTTGGTGTAGAAGCCGGGAATGCCCGCGCCGCCGGCGCGCATGCGTTCTGCCAGGGTGCCTTGCGGGCAGAATTCCACTTCCAGCTCGCCCGAAAGGAACTGGCGTTCGAACTCCTTGTTCTCGCCCACGTAGGAAGAGATCATCTTCTTCACCTGCCGCGTACGCAGCAGCTTGCCGATGCCTTCGTTATCGATGCCGGCGTTGTTGCTGGCGAAGGTCAGGTCCTTGACGCCCGATGCGGCGATCGCGTCGATCAGCCGTTCGGGGATGCCGCAAAGGCCGAAGCCGCCGCTGGCGATCAGCAGGCCATCGCGCAGGAGGCCGTCGAGGGCAGCGGTCGCGTCGGGATAAAGCTTGTTCATTCTCGCTCCGGAATCGAAGGCATCGGGAAAACTTCCCCCTGACTAGCCGAACCATCCGGGCGGAGCAATTGCGCCCATCGCACTTGCCGCTGCGGCCTGTGCAACCGGGGTCTCGGTATTTGACCTGAGTCATGGTATCGTCCCGCCCAGCACTGCAAGATGCAAAAGGTCGCACGATCCAGGCCGGCGGGAACCGGCCGCAACCTTGGGAGTATTCGCCGATGCGCTCCATTCTCGTTCTTGCCGACCGGTCCGACGCTGCGCGCGGACGGATCGATACCGCCCTCTCGCTCGCCCGCATGACCGAAGGCCACGTCACCTTGCTGGTCGATACGCCGGTGATGCGCTTTACCGCCGTCGATGCCATGGGCGGGGCCATGGTTGCCACCGATGCCCTGCAAGAGGCCGTGCGCAACGACGATGCCTATGCCCAGGAGATCGAGGCACATCTTTCGCGCGCCGACGTGCCCTGTTCGGTCATGCGCGCCGAAGCCGAGCCGCTGGATGCGATGAGCCAGTCCGCCCGCCTTTCCGATATCGCCATCGTCTCGCGCGGGGATCCGCTGGCCGGTGACCTGCCGCTGGCCATGCGCGGCCCGGTGCTCGCCGTCAGCGACGAGCGCGAACTGGCCTTCCCGCTCGCCCGCGCCTGCATCGCCTGGGATGGCAGTGCCGAGGCGGCGGCCGCGCTGCGCGGCGCGGTGCCGCTGCTCGCTGGCTGCGGCGAAGTGACGGTGATCACGGTCGAGGATGCGCCGCGCGAATGGCCCGCCACTGATGCCGTCGAATACCTGTCGCGCCATGGCGTCTCGGCAGAGATGCAGGTGCTGCCGCGGATCGGCTCGGTTGAGGAAACGCTGCTGCGCGAAGTGCAGATGCGCGATGCCCAGCTGCTGATCATGGGCGCCTTCGGCCACAGCCGGGTGCGCGAGTTCCTGTTCGGCGGGGTGACCCGTTCGATGCTGGAAATGAAGCACGGTCCGGCATTGCTGCTGGCGCACTAAATCCCTGCTGCAATGCAGCAAAAGCAGTTGCAACAAGGCGCATCCACCTCTCCCGGTGGGTGCGCCTTGTTCATTTGGCGTTAAAAAACCCAAGATTTCCGTGGGCTGAAATTACTCTTGCGATCTTTGCAACTGACTACGCACATTTCGCACTTGCACAATAAGGGGCCCTGACCCATATAGGGCGGGCCTTTCAGGCATCCTCTCCCAAAGACTTCCAAAGGCCCGGTCGGAAACGCCCGGGCCATTTTTTTGCGCTTTGCCGCGGGGCAGCGGGATTCCGCCCCGGTCCCCACCCGCCGGGCCGCACTCTGCCATGCCGTCCGATTGCAATAGGCCTTTGCAGTTCCTAGCTTTGTCATGCCCCATCCGGGGACAGGCAGCCACAAGGACGATTTCATGGCCGAAGCAAAGGGCAAGGAAGCAACCAGCGTGAAGCTCCAGGTCGCGGCGGCGCGGCAGGAGGAGAGCGGCCACGGCATCGCCCGCCTGCCCAAGTCCACGCTTTCCGCGCTCGGCGTGACCGAGGGCGACGTGATCGAGGTGATCGGCAAGCGGTCCACCCCGGCGCGCGTTTTGCTGGCCTATCCCGAGGACGAAGGGCTGGAAGTGATCCGGCTCGACGGCCTCCAGCGCGCCAATGCCGAGGTCGGCTCGGGCGACCACGTCGAGGTGCGCCGCGCCGAATCGCGCCCGGCCACCCGCGTGATCTTTGCCCCCGCCCAGCGCGAGATGCGCCTTCAGGGCCCGTCCGAGGCGCTGCGCCGCAACTTCTTCCAGCGCCCGCTGCTGGCCGGGGACCTTGTCGCCACGGCCGGGCAGCAGCAGGTGCGCGACATGCCGCCGCAGGTGGCGCGCATGTTCAACGCGCCGGCCTATGCGCTCACCCAGATCCGCCTGATGGTGGTTTCCACCATGCCCAAGGGCATCGTCCACATCGACGAGAACACCGAGGTGGAACTGCGCGAGGAATACGAGGAGGCCCGCGACAGCCGCGCCGATGTCAATTACGATGACGTCGGCGGCATGGGCGATACCATCCGCCAGCTGCGCGAGATGGTGGAACTGCCGCTGCGCTATCCCGAACTGTTCACCCGCCTGGGGGTCGATCCGCCCAAGGGCGTGCTGCTCCATGGCCCGCCGGGAACCGGCAAGACGCGCCTTGCCCGCGCCGTCGCCAATGAAAGCGATGCCCACTTCATCACCATCAACGGGCCGGAAATCATGGGCTCGGCCTATGGCGAGAGCGAGCGCCGCCTGCGCGAGGTGTTCGAGGAGGCGGCACAGAATTCGCCCGCGATCGTGTTCATCGACGAGATCGATTCGATCGCGCCCAAGCGTTCCGGCGTCCAGGGTGAGGCGGAAAAGCGGCTGGTCGCGCAATTGCTGACGCTGATGGACGGGCTGCACGCGCGTTCCAACGTGGTCGTGATCGCCGCCACCAACCGCCCCGATGCAATCGACGAGGCGCTGCGCCGCCCCGGCCGCTTCGACCGCGAGATCGTGATCGGCGTGCCCGACGAGAAGGGCCGGCGCGAGATCATCGGCATCCACACCCGCGGCATGCCCCTGGGCGAGGATGTCGATCTCGACGAGCTTTCGCGCACCACGCACGGCTTTGTCGGCGCCGATCTTGCGGCTCTCGCCCGCGAGGCGGCGATCGAGGCGGTGCGCCGCATCATGCCCGAGCTTGACCTCGAGGCGCAGACCGTGCCGCCCGAAGTGCTGGAAAAGCTGTGCGTCATGCGCAACGACTTTGTCGAGGCGCTCAAGCGCGTGCAGCCCAGCGCCATGCGCGAAGTGATGGTGCAGGTGCCGAACATCGGCTGGGACGATGTCGGCGGCGTGCCCGAGGCAGAGGAACGGCTGCGCGAAGGCATCGAACTGCCGCTCAAGCACCCCGAGGCCTTCCACCGGCTGGGCATCCGCCCGGCCAAGGGCTTCCTGCTCTATGGCCCGCCCGGCACCGGCAAGACCCGCTGGCGAAGGCCGTGGCCAAGGAGAGCGAGGCGAACTTCATCTCGATCAAGAGCTCCGACCTGCTGTCCAAGTGGTATGGCGAGAGCGAGCAGCAGATCAGCCGCCTGTTCGCCCGTGCGCGGCAGGTTGCGCCTTGCGTGATCTTCATCGACGAGATCGACAGCCTTGTGCCTGCGCGCGGTTCCGGCGCGAACGAACCGCAGGTGACCGGCCGCGTGGTCAACACGATCCTGGCCGAGATGGACGGGCTGGAGGAATTGCAGTCGGTGATCCTGATCGGCGCGACCAACCGCCCCGGTCTCGTCGATCCGGCGATCATGCGCCCCGGCAGGCTGGATGAGCTGATCTATGTCGGCACGCCCAACCTGGAAGGCCGGATCCAGATCCTCGGCATCCACACCGCGAAGATGCCGCTGGCCAAGGACGTGGACCTGCGCCTTGTCGCGCTGGAAACCGAACGCTTCACCGGTGCCGACCTTGAGGACGTGGTGCGCCGCGCCGGCCTCAACGCCATCCGGCGCGCCGGCGAGAAGGTGAAGGCCGTCACCATGGAAGACTTCGGCGCGGCCCTGGCCGACAGCCGGGCGACCGTTACCGCCGAAATGGAAGCCGAATACGGCCGGATGAAGGGCGAACTGAAGAAGCGCGCCATGGCCGTGCCGCAGATCGGCTTCCTCGCCCCGGGCATGGTAGAGCCAAAGCGCGAGCGCAAGCACGGGTGAAAACGGGCGGGCGGTGCCTTAGTGCGCCGCCCCCCAGCTTGTCCCCGTGCCGATCTCCACGCCCAGCGGCACGTCAAGCTGTACGCTTGGCAGGGCAGCCTCGGCCATTACGCGTTCGATCACCGGCCGGGCCGCCGCTACGTCGGCTTCGGGCAGTTCGAACACCAGTTCGTCATGCACCTGCAGCAGCATCCTGACATCGGGCAGGCCCGCATCGGCGAGCGCAGGCCCCATGCGGACCATGGCGCGCTTGATGATGTCGGCGCTGGTGCCCTGGATCGGCGCGTTGATCGCCGCGCGTTCGCTGCCCTGCCGCTCGGCCCCGTTTGACGAGGAGATGCGCGGGAACCACGTCTTGCGGCCGAACAGCGTTTCCGAATAGCCCTTTTCGCGCACGTGCTCGATGGTCGAGTGGATGTAGCGGCGGATGCCGGGGAAGCGCTCGAAATAGCGGTCGATCATCGCCTGCGCCTCGTCCGCCGTCACGCCGAGGCGCGGGGCGAGGCCCCAGCGGCTGATGCCGTAGAGGATGGCGAAGTTGATCGTCTTGGCGCGCCCGCGCGTTTCGCGGTCTACCGTGCCGAACAGCTCCTGCGCGGTGCGGGCGTGGATGTCCTCGCCATGGGCGAAGGCTTCCTTCAGTTCGGGCACGTCGGCCATGTGCGCGGCAAGGCGCAGCTCGATCTGGCTGTAGTCGGCGGCCATCAGGACATGGCCCGGCTCGGCAACGAAGGCATCGCGGATCTGGCGGCCGATCTCGGTGCGGATCGGGATGTTCTGGAGGTTCGGCTCGGTGGAGGACAGCCGGCCCGTCTGCGCGCCGACCAGGCTGTAGCTGGTGTGGACACGACCGGTGCGCGGGTTGATCGCCGCCTGCAGCGCCTCGGTATAGGTGGAGCGCAGCTTGGTCAGCTGGCGCCATTCCAGCACCTTGGTGGCAATCTCCGCACCTTCGCCGGCCAGCCCTTCCAGCACCGACTGGTCGGTGGAATACTGGCCGCTCTTGCCCTTCTTGCCGCCCTTGAAGCCCAGCTTGTCGAACAGGATCTCGCCAAGCTGCTTGGGGCTGCCGATGGTGAATTCCTGCCCGGCGAGCGCGTGGACCTCTCCCTCAAGCTTGGCGATCTCGGCGGCGAAGGTGGCGGAAAGGCCGGCCAGCCGGTCACGATCGACCTTGATGCCGTGCCGCTCCATCTGCGCGACGACGGGCACCAGCGGGCGGTCCACCCGCTCATAGATGCGCGTGCCGCCTTCATGGCTGAGGCGCGGCTTGAGCACGCGGTGCAGCCGCCAGGTGATATCGGCATCCTCGGCGGCATATTCGGTGGCGCGGGCAATCGGCACTTCGGCAAAGGAAATCGCCTTCTGCCCGGTGCCGCACACGTCCTTGAAGGCGATGCATGTGTGCGAAAGGTGGCGCTGGGCCAGTTCGTCCATGCCGTGCCCGCCGCCGATCCCGTCGATCGCGCGGCCGGCATCGAGCGCGAAGGATATCACCATGGTATCGTCAAGCGGCGCCACGGCCACGCCATGGCGCGCCAGCACGTTGAGATCGTACTTGGCGTTGTGCCCCACCTTCAGCACGGCATCGCTTTCCAGCAGCGGCTTGAGCAGGGCCAGCGCCTTGGCCCGGTCCACCTGCTGCGGCCTTTCGGCAAACATGTCGCTGCCGCCATGGCCCAGCGGGATATAGCAGGCATCGTTCGGCCCGAGCGCCAGGCTGATGCCGACAAGGTCCGCCTGCATGGCATCGAGCGCGCTGGTTTCGGTATCGAAGGCGACCAGGCGGGCGGCAAGGGCGCGCTCCACCCAGGCCGCAAGCCGCTCAACCGTTTGCACGCATTCGTAGGCGGCATGGTCCACCGCCGGCATGTCCGGCAGGGGCTGGCGGTTGCCCTCGGGCGCGGGGGCGGCTCCGGCGGTGACGGGCTTGGCGGGGTTCAGGTCCACCCGCCGCTCGGGGCTGCCGCGCCCGTCGCCCAGCCGCTTGAGCAGGCTGTGGAAGCCGTGCTCGCCAAGGAAGGCGGCCAGCGGATCGGGCGGGATCGCGCCCAGCTTGAAATCTTCCAGCGGCACGGGCAGCGGGCAGTCTTCCTTCAGCTGCACCAGCACCCGCGAAAGCCGCGCCATCTCGGCATGTTCGATCAGGTTGTCGCGCAGCTTGGACGGCTTCATTGCCGGGGCTGCGGCCAGTGCCGCTTCAAGGCTGCCGTGTTCCTGGATCAGCTTGGTCGCCGTCTTGGGGCCGATGCCGCGGATACCGGGGACATTGTCCACCGAATCGCCCATCAGGGCCAGCACATCGCCCACCAGTTCGGGCGGCACGCCGAACTTCTCGACCACTTCGGCCACGTCGATCCGCTGGTTCTTCATCGTATCGAGCATGTCGATGCAGGCTTCGCCATCGCCCTCCTGCGGCTTGCACTTGCCGACGAGCTGCATCAGGTCCTTGTCGGAGGAAACGATGGTCACGTCCCAGCCGCGCGTGGTGGCGGCGCGGGCGTAGGAGGCGATGAGGTCGTCCGCTTCCAGCCCTTCCTCCTCGATGCAGGGCAGGCTGAAGGCGCGGGTCGCGTCGCGGATCAGGGGGAACTGGGGCTTCAGGTCTTCGGGCGGGGGCGGGCGATTGGCCTTGTACTGGTCGTAGATGTCGTTGCGAAAGCTCTTGCCCGAGGCATCGAGGATCACCGCCAGGTGCGTCGGGCCGTCCGCCTTGTTCAGGTCTTCCGCCAGCTTCCACAGCATGGTGGTGTAGCCATAGACCGCCCCCACCGGCACGCCGTGCGGATTGGTCAGCGGCGGCAGGCGGTGATAGGCGCGGAAGATATAGGCCGAGCCATCGACGAGATAGAGGTGCTGCTTGGCGTCCATGGTCGAATCTCTAGCAGCATTGCCCCCCGATGCCACCCGAGCGCTGGGGAAAACCTGTGGCCATACGTCTGCCACATTTACGTGCGATAGGGGAAGAATCGGCGGAAAACCGCCACACTGGCTCGACGCAACTGGCGTCTGAGCGACAAGTGCTTGCATCCTGCAGCGAACCGCATTATTTGTCCGCGCGAAGTCTACTGGATAGGTAGGCTTTACCGGGAGGATTCGCGGCATTGGGCCAAGGGTTCGAACGGGGTCCACTCGCTTAAGGATTACGATACATGCGCAAGATCGTTCTCGCCGCCGCTGTTGCCGGCGTCTTCGCTCTGTCGGCTTGCAAGGGCCAGGAAGCTGCTCCGGAAGCCACCACCGAAGCCACTGAAGCTGCCACCACCGAAGCTTCGGCTCCGGCTGTTGACGCTTCGGCTGCTCCGGCTGCTGACGCTTCGGCTGCTGCCAGCGAAGCTCCGAAGATGTAATCTTCGCCTTCTGGCAAAGAATTGGGGCGTGCAGGCTTGGCCTGCGCGCCCTTTTCTTTTGTCTTTTGTTGCACTTGCGAGATTGCGGACAGGGCGATTTGGCGGATTGACTCGCCCCCCGGCACGATCCAGCTTTCGCCCCGGGCTGGCGGAGTCGCATCACGCGGGGCTGCTGGCCGGGTCCAGACGCAACAAAGGATTATTGCCCATGCGCAAGATCGTTTTCCTCGCTACCGCGGCTTCGGCTGCCCTTGCCCTCTCTGCCTGCTCGAAGAATGAAAACGCCGCCGATGCCGTTGGCGATGCCGCCTCGGGCGCGGTCGAACAGGCTTCGGGTGCCGTCGATGCCGGCGCTGCCAAGGTCGATGAAGCGGCTGACAAGGCGGCCGACAAGGTTGGCGAAGCGGCCGGCGACGTGAAGGCTGCGGGCGAAGACGCGATCAAGGCCGGCGCGGCCAAGGTCAGCGAAGGCGCAGACAAGGTGAAGGCGGCGGCGGACAAGGTCGCCCAGTAAGGCTGTTTTATCCTGAGAAGCCTCAGAGGCGCGCCCCGGTCATCGCCGGGCGCGCCTTTTCTTTGTCGGGGACGAGTGGCTGGCTTTAGCGCAGCGCGGCACGGCGCGAGCTGGCTGCCTCGGCAAGGTAGCCATCGTAGAGCGCGCGGGCGATCGCGGCGATGCGGGCATCGCGCTGCGGCTTGCCGCCCTGTCCGGTCACGTAGATCGCCACCGCCAGGTTGCGCCCGTCGGGCGTCTTGATGAAGCCGACATCGCTGGCCGTGTTGGAAAGCGTGCCGGTCTTGTGCGCCACCTGCGTGCCCTGCGGCAGCAGGCCGCGGATGCGGTGCTTGCCGGTGACGGTGCGGCTCATCGCGCCCAGCAGCACGTCGCTCGACATCGGGCTCAGCCATTCGCGGCGGTAGATGCCCGAAAGCAGCCGAACCATGCCCAGCGGGGTCACGCTGTCACGCTTGTCGATCGAAACCGCGGGGTTCACCGCGCCATCATCGCGCACCAGGGTGGCGATGGTGCGGTCAATGCGGAAATCGGTGATGCCGGTGCGCGAATGGACCCAGCGCGTCACGGCATGCGGCCCGCCGACTGCGGCCAGCAGGGCATCGGTTGCCTGGTTGTCGCTGCGGGTGATGGTCGCCTCGATCAGGCTCAGCGCGCTCATCATCGTGCCTTGGCGGACCGGGGCCTGCGCGCTGGAGAACTTCTTCGACGGCACGGGGACCAGCAGCGGGTACTGGTCGTACAGCTTGAAGCGGCCCTCATCGACGCCGGCGAGGAACGTGGCGACAATGGCGATCTTGCTGGTCGAGGCCATGGGGAAGGCCTGTTCGCCCAGCACGGTAACCGCGCGGCCGCTGTCGAGATCGAGCGCGGCAACGCCGATGCGGCCCTGCGAGCCTTCCGCCAGCGCCGCGATCGAGGCTTCGAAGGGGTTGGCAAAACTGGGCATGGCAGGGGCCGGGTTGACCGGGGCCAGTGCCACCAGCGGCGCGGCCTGCGCGCTTGCCTTGGGCGCAACGGAGCGCTGCACAGTGATGCGGGGGGCAGCAACCTCTGCCCGCACCTTCGGCGCGGCAGCGGTGAACATGCTGTCGAATTCGGCTTCGAGCGAGCCGGCGGAGGCGGCGTGGGCCGGAGCCATGGCCGCCAGTGAGGCCGCCGAAAGCGCCGTCAGCAATCGCAAAGTCAGTCCCGTTTTCACGCTGCAAAACCTAGTCCGAGGAGGTTTACATATGCTCTACAGTTTACAATTTCGCCGCCAAGAGGCTAGCGGTGAAATGCACCGGGCGCGCGAGAAAATGCAAAAAACCGCAGAAAACCGTGCCTTATGTTGCAAAAAATTAACGAGTGCCACTCCGGTTTGCCCTCTCGGCAGGGGTTAAAACGCACAAATATGCAACACATTGGCCCGCCGCACGGCCACATGAAAAAGGACCGGAGGATTGCTCCCCCGGCCCTTCCTTGCCCGGACTGTGGCAGTCGGTGAATCTCAGAAGCCGACGCGAAGCCCCAGGCCGTAGCTGGTGGTCTTGATCTTGCCGAGCTGGTAGCCCGACACCGCATCATAGGCGACATCGACCTTGCTGACCCGGCGGTGGCGGAAGTCCGCGGTGAGCGCGATCGAGTCCGAGAGCTTGAATGCCACGCCCGCACCGATCTGCCAGGCGAACTTGCCCTTGCCTTCGCCGTCCACCTCGAAGCCGGCCACGCCAAGGCCGCCGCCGATGTAGGGCTCCACCTTGCCGCCCATGGGGATGTCGAACCACAGGTTGGCCATGGCGCTAAGCTGGCGCAGCTTGGGGCCGGATGCGAAGTTGACAGTATTGGTGCCGCTGAGCGTGCAATTGGTATATTCGATGTAATCGCAGAAATCGGTCGCATCGGCGCCAGTCAGCGTCACCGCCGTGCCGTTGACCTTGGCCAGCGAAACGGCCCGGATGGAATTGCGGGCATAGGCGATCTGCAGGTCGGCGCGAACGGTGCCGAAATCGTAACCCAGCGTGCCGCCGAACATCGCGGCCGACTTCAGGTCATAGCTGCCTTCGACCGTGTCCTTTGTCCCGTTGGCGACACCGAAGGTGCCGTCGGCATCGTAGATCGTCACCGGCACGTCGCTGACCGCGTTAACGCCAGCTTCGAGGCTGCCATAAAAACCGCGCCCCTCATCGGCCAGTGCCGCGCCCGGCACGAATGCCGCTGCAACCATCAAGCTCGCAATCATCCTGTTCATCGTATTCCCCTGAGTAGAATATCCCTGTGCCGGCCAAGGCCGGCTGCCTTTGCCGATAGACAGGGCCCTGCCGGGGAAAAATTCCCCGAACGTGGAAGCAATATGCTTCCCCCAAGGGGGAGGGGTTCGGTATTTTCTATTGTGCGATCATGCACTTGCATATAGCCCCAGGCCATGTCGAGCGAATGGGGGCGGCACCCGAAATCCCAGGGTGCGTTGGCGCGGCGGAGGATGCTGGAACACCTGGACCTGCTCTGTTCGAGCGGTGCCGGGCTTGAAGCGATCGCGGCAAGCGCCTGCGATATCATCCGGCATTATGTCGGCTCGGCATCGGCAACGATGTTCTGGAAAGGCGGGGATGGCGAGGCTGCCGGCTTCTACCACGATTGCGCCACGGCCGAACTCAAGGACCTGTTCGTCACCCGTTTCGAGGAACTGTTCTCATCGCCTGACGAGCCCAACATGATGTCGCTGGCAGAGTCGGTGGGGCCGCTGATCGGCAAGCTGGTGACACCCGAGGGCGTGGCGGCGTTCCAGTCCTGCAATGTCTATCGCTACCTCTGCGAACCGCTGGGCCACCATTACAGCCTGGATATCCGCATCGAAGTGGCCGGGCGGGGTGTGGCGGCCATGTTCCTGTTCAACGGCGAAGGCCGCCCCTTCGGCAAGCGCGAACTTGAAGCGGTCGAACCGGTCCAGAAGCTGCTTGCCAAGGCAGCCGCGGAACGGCGCGAAGGCGTGCACTGGCTATCCGCCTCCGATCGCACGGCGCACTTCGTGACGGATCTCGAGGCAACCCGACTGCTGGCCATCAACCAGCCGGCCGAACGCCTGCTGATGCGAGGGCACCTCTTGCGCCAGAACGTGCCGATCGTCGGCGAAGTGCGCAAGGCCCCGGGCTTTGCCATGCAGCTTGCCGCGCAACTGGCGCAGGGCGGGCCGGCATCGCTGCACCTGCCGATGGCAGACGGGCGGCTGGTCGCCACGGCGACAAAGATCCGCTCGCTCGCCCAGGGAGACGACATGCACGCCACCAACATGTCCGTCTCGCTCGACCTGCAGGTACCGGCCGATGCCATCGTCGCCGACCATGTGGCTGCCTTGCCGTTGACCTACCTGCAGAAGTCGATCGCCCTGTTCGCCATGCTGGGCGGTGCCCGCAGGGATTGCGAGGCGCAGTTCTCGATCAGCGAGGAAGCGCTCAAGAAGCACCTGCGCGCAATCATCCAGGTGCTTGGTGTGTCGGGGTGGACCGATCTGGGGCCCCTGGCACGTCAGGTGGTGCAGGATCGCATCGCCGCCCTGGCCGGCTAAGCCGGCTGCACCCCGCCTTGTCACACGAAAAAGGGCCGGAGGATTGCTCCCCCGGCCCATGTTTTCCGTTCGGGATGGACCCGGGCTTAGAAGCCCATGTCGCCCATGCCGCCCATGCCACCGCCCATCGGCGGCATTGCCGGCTTGTCTTCCGGCTTTTCGGCGATGGCGGCTTCGGTGGTGATCAGCAGGCCCGAGACCGAGGCGGCGTCCTGCAGGGCAGTGCGGACAACCTTGGTCGGGTCGATCACGCCGGCAGCCACGAGGTTCTCGTAGGTGTCGGTCGCGGCGTTGAAGCCGTGGTTCTCGTCCGACTGGTCGAGCAGCTTGCCGGCGACAACCGCGCCGTCATGGCCGGCGTTCTCGGCAATCTGGCGGATCGGAGCCTGGATCGCCTTGCGGACGATGTCGATGCCGCGGGTCTGGTCCTCGTTCGCGCCGGCCAGGCCTTCAAGGGCCTTGGTGGCGTAAAGCAGGGCCGTGCCGCCGCCGGGGACGATGCCTTCCTCAACCGCAGCGCGGGTGGCGTGCAGGGCGTCGTCGACGCGGTCCTTGCGCTCCTTCACCTCGACTTCGGTCGCGCCGCCAACCTTGATCACGGCAACACCGCCGGCCAGCTTGGCCAGGCGTTCCTGCAGCTTTTCACGGTCGTAGTCGCTGGTGGTGACTTCGATCTGGGCGCGGATCTGTTCGACGCGGCCCTTGATGTCGTCAGCCGAACCGGCACCGTCGACGATGGTGGTGTTGTCCTTGTCGATGGTGACCTTCTTGGCCTGGCCGAGCATGGCGAGCGTGACGTTCTCCAGCTTGATGCCGAGGTCTTCGGAGATCATTTCGCCGGCGGTCAGCGTGGCGATGTCGCCCAGCATGGCCTTGCGGCGATCGCCGAAACCCGGAGCCTTGACGGCTGCGACCTTGAGGCCGCCGCGCAGGCGGTTGACGACGAGCGTGGCCAGTGCCTCACCCTCGATGTCCTCGGCGATGATGAGGAGCGGACGGCCCGACTGCACCACGGCTTCGAGGATCGGCAGCATCGACTGCAGGTTCGACAGCTTCTTCTCGTGGATGAGGATGTAGGGGTTTTCGAGCTCGACCAGCATCTTTTCGGCGTTGGTCACGAAGTAGGGCGAGAGGTAGCCGCGGTCGAACTGCATGCCTTCGACGACATCGAGTTCGAATTCGAGGCCCTTGGCCTCTTCCACGGTGATCACGCCTTCCTTGCCGACCTTTTCCATGGCTTCGGCGATCTTTTCGCCGACTTCACGGTCGCCATTGGCCGAGATGATGCCGACCTGGGCGATCTCGTTGGAACCGGCGACGGGCTTGGAGCGGCCCTTGAGGTTTTCGACAACCTTGGTGACGGCGAGGTCGATGCCGCGCTTCAGGTCCATCGGGTTGGTGCCGGCGGCGACCGACTTCATGCCTTCGCGCACGATGGCCTGGGCCAGCACGGTGGCGGTGGTGGTGCCGTCACCGGCAGCGTCGTTGGCCTTCGATGCCACTTCGCGCAGCATCTGGGCGCCCATGTTCTCGAACTTGTCCTTGAGCTCGATTTCCTTGGCGACGGAGACGCCGTCCTTGGTGATGCGGGGAGCGCCGAAGCTCTTCTCGATCACGACGTTGCGGCCCTTGGGGCCGAGGGTGACCTTCACCGCATTGGCGAGAATATCGACACCGTTGAGGATGCGTTCGCGCGCATCGCGCGAAAAGCGGACTTCCTTGGCAGCCATTGTGAATTCCTTGAATTATCTGGATGGATTGGAGGTGGACGGTGCTCAGCCGAGAATGCCGAGGATGTCCGATTCCTTCATGATCAGCAGGTCTTCGCCATCGACCTTGACTTCGGTGCCCGACCACTTGCCGAACAGCACGCGGTCACCCACCTTGACGTCCATGGCGATGCGATCGCCGTCTTCGTCACGCGCACCTTCGCCAACGGCGACGATTTCGCCCTCGGCGGGCTTTTCCTTGGCGTTATCGGGGATGATGATGCCGCCGGCGGTCTTTTCTTCAGCTTCGACGCGGCGAACCAGCACGCGATCGTGCAGGGGACGGAATGCCATTGGTGATTTCCTCTCAATGGGTTGACATGGTTTTGGCACTCCCCCTTCGAGAGTGCCAGCGGGGCGCATATGGGTGGGGGTTCATCCTGCGTCAAGGTGACTCGCAGGGAAAAAATTTCAGGCCGGAACCAGCCCCAGCCGCTCGCGCCGCCACCAGCGCCAGCCCAGCAATGCGGCCACCACGACCAGCCCCGCCATCAGCCCGATCCACACGCCGACCCCCTCCAGCGGGGTGCCGAGGCCGAGCCAGGCGGCAACGGCGAAACCGACCAGCCAGTAGCCCGAAAGCGCGATGATCATCGGCCACTTGGTATCCTGCAGGCCGCGCAGGGCGCCTGCCGCAACGGTCTGCACGCCATCGAACAGCTGGAAGGCTGCGGCGATGACGAGGTATTGCAGCGCGAAGGCGACCACCTGCGCGTTTTCGGCCGCATCGGGATCGACATAGGCCGAGATGATCAGGCGCGGCGCGCCCAGCATGGCGGCAATGGCGATCACCTGGGCGGCAAGGCAGACGCCGAACACCGCAAGCCCCGCGCGCGCCACGCCCTGCCGGTCTCCCGCGCCATAGTGATAGCCCACGCGGATCGTCGCGGCCTGGCCGATGCCATAGGGGATCTGGAAGAAGGCGGCGGCGACTTGCAGGGCGATGGTGTGCGCCGCCAGTTCCGCCGCGCCCAGGTTGCCCATCAGGTAAGCGGCCGATCCGAACAACCCGCCTTCCGCCATCACCGTGAGCGCAATGGGGATGCCCAGCCGCACCATGGTTTTCAGCCGCGACCATTCGGGCCGCCAGATCCGCCCCCAGATATGGGTGCGGCGCATCCGCCGGTCGGTCTGGATGACGACGATATAGGCCAGCATGGTGATCACGGCGGTGATCAGGCTGGACAGCGCCGAGCCGGGCAGGCCGAGCGCGGGGAAGCCGAAATGGCCGAAGACCAGCGCGAAGTTGCCGATCACGTTGACGAGGATCGCCAGCGCCGTGATTAGCGTGGCGAACACCGGCTTGCCCATGGTCGAAACGAAGGTGCGCAGCACGTTGCCGACGATCATCGGCAGCAGCGCGAAGCTCAGGATCGTCAGGAACTCCTGCGCCATCGCGGCGATCTTCGGGTCCTGCCCGGTGGCCAGCATGATGGCGTGGCCGAACTGGCAGACTACCATGCCCACCGCCGCGCAGAGCAGGCTGAGCCACAGGGCCATGCGCATGGTGCGGCGCACTTCGCGCACCGAATGCCGCTTGTGCCCCAGCTCTGCCGCGATCAGCGGGGCCGCGGCGCCGGTGAGGCCCAGCAGCCCCCAATTGACCAGCATGAAGATCGACACGGCCAGGCTCGATGCCGCCAGCGCCTCCTGCCCCAGCCGGGCGACGAAGATCACGTCGCTGGCATAGACCGCCATCTGCAACAGGTTGGCAAGCGCCAGCGGCCCCGCCAGTCGCAGGGTCGCGCCGATTTCCGCGCGCATGGGAGAAGGGGTGCCGGTCTGCGCCATGGAGCCGGACCGGATAGGCGCTGGTTGCGCAAAGGGAAAGCGCGGATGCACAGAAGGCGCGTGGCGGGGCGTTGACGGAAAATCCGGCGCGGCGCATGGAGGCGCACCCCGTTCAACAAGGAGCGCCCGATGCGCAAGTTCTTTGCCCCTGCCCTGTTGCTCGCCCTGGCAGCCTGTGGTGGCGGTGCCGACAAGGCCGATGCCCCTGCCGAGACCGCTGCCGATACGCCTGCCGCGCCGAGCCCGGCCGAAACCGGCCCGAGCCTTGCCTCTGCCCCTGCCGCTTTCGGCCAGTGCGCCGCCTGCCATGCGATCAAGCCCGATGCCAACGGCGTCGGCCCGACGCTGTTCGGCGTGGTCGGCCGCAAGGCGGGAAGCATGACGGGCTATGCCTATTCCCCGGCGATGACCGCCTCGGGCCTGACCTGGGACGAAGCGACGCTCGATGCCTACCTGGCCGATCCGCGCGCCAAGGTGCCGGGCACCAAGATGGTCTATGCCGGCCAGCCCGATGCGGCCAAACGCAAGGAACTGATCGATTTCCTCAAGACGCTGAAATAGCGCCCGCCCTCGGCCGGGCTCAACAGGGCTCGGCGATTGCCGCGCTGGCGCGGGCAAGCTGGCCCTCGCTGGCGAAAGGCACCTGGATGCGCCCGCTTTCCAGCGGATCGCCCAGGATCGGCTGCATGACGATCCGGCCGTCGAGCCGGATATCGAGCGGCAGGTTGAGCGAGTTCTGCGAGACCTGCCGCAGCGCCTTTGCCCCGCGCGGATCGAAGGCGATGGTCAGCGCCATGGTACCCGGCGCAGCACGGCCCGATTGCCTTGCCACCACGCCCGCCTTGCAGGCCCGCACCGGGCCGATCCACAGACCCTGCGCCATGGGCGCGGTGCGCGCCGCCGATGCCGCCTCGTAAGCGGCAATGGCCGAGACCGCGCGGGTGGCGGACTGGTTTAGCGTGGCGACCGTGCAGGTGGGGAAGGCCTTTTGCGTGGTATCGCGCCAGAAAGCCTCGACACCCCGCGCATCGAGATCGTGCCCCTTTACCTGCATGCCCCAGATGCCGCGGTCGCGCCCGATCGCATTGTCCAGCCGGTCTGCCAGGTCGGTATAGCGGCGGCGGGTGGCCAGCGGCACCTTGTGCAGCGCGCAATTATCGAGGAACCCGGCATAACGGCGCGCGTCATTCAGCCGCGCCTGCAGGTCTGCCGGGTATTCCAGCGGCAGGCCGGGAAGCGGCAGGGGCGCGGCGGGCTTTGCCAGGGCCGAGGGGGCCAGCAGCAGCGGGGCAAGGGCGATCAGGACAACCGGACGGGACATGAGCTTCGCGCCTTGCTGCAGGGCCGATGAGAGGAGGATGAACGAAAAGGGCGGCCCCGAAGGACCGCCCTTTCCTGTTTGCGAGAACTCGCGAAGTCTTACTTGACTTCGACGGTGCCGCCGGCGCCGGTGATCTTGGCAGCGATGTCGTCGGCTTCAGCCTTCGAAACGCCTTCCTTGATCGCCTTCGGAGCGGCTTCCACCAGCGCCTTGGCTTCGGTCAGGCCGAGCGAGGTGATCGCGCGGACTTCCTTGATGACGGCGATCTTGTTGCCGCCGTCGCCGGTCAGGATGACGTCGAATTCGGTCTTTTCTTCGACCGCTTCAGCAGCAGCGCCACCGCCAGCGGGGGCAGCAACGGCAACGGCAGCAGCGGCGCTGACGCCCCATGCTTCTTCCAGGGCCTTGGCAAGGTCAGCCGCCTCGAGGACGGTCAGCTTCGAAAGTTCTTCAACAAGCTTGGCGATATCGGCCATGATGTTTCACTCCAGATTGATGTGGCCGGAACAGGGATGTTCCGGTGGAAAGTTGAATGCGTCTTATCAAGCAGCCTTGGCGTATGCGCCGAAGACGCGGGCCAGCTTCGCCGCCGGAGCGGTGGTGAGCTGGGCGATCTTCGTGGCAGGCGCCTGGATAAGCCCGATGAGGGTGCCGCGCAGTTCGTCGAGCGAGGGCATCGAGGCGAGCGCCTTGACACCTTCGGGGGTCAGAACCTGGGTACCCATCGAACCGCCAACGATTTCGATCTTGTCGTTGGCCTTGGCGAACTCGACAACGGCCTTGGCCGCCGCGACCGGATCTTCCGAAGAAGCCAGCGCCGTCGGGCCGGTGAGGAATTCACCGATGCCGACGTAGTTCGTGTCCTGGATGGCAAGCTTGGCAAGACGGTTCTTCGCAACCTTGTAAGTCGCACCCGCATCGCGAATCTTCGTGCGCAGCTCGGTGGACTGCGCCACCGAGAGACCCAGGTTGCGGGTGACGACCACCACGCCGGCCTGGTTGAAGACCGCGTTGAGCGAAGCGACCGATTCGGCTTTCTGCGAACGATCCATGCCTTACTCCTTCACACATGGCTGCACGGGAAATGCCCCTGCAACCGGCTACGTTGTCCCATGCGCCGAAGCACACGGGGCGAGTCCGTCGATGGGGGAAGGAGCTGCGGAAAACCGCAGACTTGGCACCGCACCCGCAATCGGGCGAAGGGCCGTGGAATCTCTTTTCCCCGTCTAGGCTGCAAATTAAGGTGGAAGCCACCAGCAACTGTCTCGGACGGATGATCGGCAGCACGGGGCCACCGGTCAGGTCCGCGCCATTAGCAGCATGGCCGCACGAGTCAAGGATCTGCGCGGCTCAACGCTTCGTTAACCATATGCTGCCATCCCGCCTTCTACGTGATTGTCCGTGAAGGGGTGCCATGACTACGACCGTTGAAAGCCAGGTGCGAAGCGCGGCGCCTTCGTGGCTTACCCCGCGCTTTGCCGACCGTGCCGAGCAGGTGGCCATCGTCATCCTGTGGGGCATCCTCGCCTGGCGCGTCGAGTTTTCCGACAATCCCTGGGCGCCGCTGCTGCTGCTTTCGGAATCGACCATCGCCTTCTTCACCCTGATCCGCCGCCCGACCGAGAAGCTGTCGATGCGGCTGGGCGACTGGCTGCTGGCCATGACCGCCACCTGCGCCGGCCTGCTGGTGGTGCCGGGCGTGGTGCTGGTGGAAGCGCTGGTGCCGCTGGCCGTGCTGCTGTTCATCGGCGGCAACCTGTTCCAGCTGTGGGCCAAGCTGGTGCTGCGCCGCTCCTTCGGTGTCGCGCCGGCCAACCGCGGAGTGAAGATTTCCGGCCCTTACCGCTATGTCCGCCACCCGATGTACCTGGGCTACGGCATCGTCCACCTGTCGCTGCTGCTGCTGATGTTCTGGCCGCTCAACATCGTGATCTACGCCATCGGCTGGTGGGCGCAGATCCTGCGCATCCTTGCCGAGGAGCGCGTGCTGAGCCAGGACCCGGCCTACGCCGAATACATGAAGCAGGTGAAGTGGCGCCTGATCCCCGGGGTGTTCTGAGGGCCCTTTCGCCAACCGATACGCCATACGTCAAAGGGCGGCGCCTTGGGGGGAAGGCGCCGCCCTTTTGCCATCGGCCGGCGCGGGGGGCGGGGTTCGCCAGCCGGGCGAATTTCAGGCGGGAAGGCAGCTCATGCGCCCTGCCCGCCATTGTCGAAGCCCAGCAGGTCGCCCGGCTGGCATTCCAGGACTTCGCAGATCGCTTCCAGCGTCGAGAAGCGGATCGCCTTGGCCTTGCCGGTCTTGAGGATCGACAGGTTGGCGAGGGTGATGTCCACCTTGGCCGCCAGTTCGGTGAGCGTCATGCGGCGGGCGTGGAGCAGGTCGTCGAGCCTGACCACGATGCGCGTCCGTTCTTCGGTTTCCTCGCCCATCACACGGTCCCTTCCAGGTCTTCGCGCATCTTCGCGCCTTCGCGGAACACGCGGGCAAGGATGAACAGGAGGAGCGCCATCAGGATGCCGCCGAGGCCGATGCCGACGTCGAGACCGCCCCTGCGAAACATGTGCGTGAGATATCCGGCCAGTGCGCCGCCCGGGATCGAGGCGACCTGTGCGACCACGCTCATCCAGCCCATGCGTTCAAGGCGGGTTGCATTGCCGGGATTGAACGCATCGCCCGAGCCGACACTGTCGATGATCGCGCGCAGTTCGCGCAGCCAGAAATAGGCCAGCGCCAGAAAGGCGGCAAAGAACGCCAGCAGCACGGCGATAGCCAGGACGATTCCCGGCCCGGGGTTGCTCACGGCATGATGCGAGATGCGGACGATCACCTCGTCCTGCATGAACGGCAGGCTGACGGCGACGATGGCAAGGATACTGCCGAAGATGGCCGACAGCACCATGATCATGTTCACCAGCACGCGCGCCGATGTCAGCAGCCAGTCGCGCCGGGGCAGGGCGGAGGGAGGGGCGATGTTGTCTTGGTCCACGGGGTCCTCCGGCAGGTGCAGGATCGGGGGCGATCAGGCAGGACGATCAGGCGACGGCCGGGGCCAGCGTCGTTGCCCACAGCAGGGTCGAGACGTGCAGGGCAATGGCGATGGCGGTGGCGCGGGCGAGGATCGGGCTCATGGCGGATTTCATGGCGGGGTTTCCTTGAACGGGGGTCATGCCAGCGTGTGCAGCGCGAGCGCGGCATCGCTGGTGAGGCGGGCGGGACTGATCGTCGGGGCCCAGAGCGCGAAGACCATCACGGCGGCCATCAGCGCGGCGAGAGGGGACTTGGTTGCGGTCATTGATCGTTCTCCGATAATCTCAATATCGATATTCAATAAGCCGAGTCGCATTTATTGTCAATCAATAATATCGAAAAACAATATGTGATGCATCGATTCTCGAAAAAGCGCGGATGCTTCGGCCCTTGCCCTGGCCTTGCCGGCGTGGAATGGCGCGCCGATGCAGGCTGACCCATCCCGACCGGCGCGCGGTCCCTTCGGCACCGGTCCGGACACGCTTGTCAGCGTTCAGTACCTGCGCGCTCTGGCTGCCCTGATGGTGCTGGTAACCCACGGCGTCGGGCCGGCGGGCGGGCCTGTGCAGGCGCTCGGCGCGGGCGTGGACCTGTTCTTCCTGATCAGCGGCTTCATCATGATCGTCACCACGGGCGAGCAGACCACGCCGCGCACCTTCATGATCCGGCGCATCGTGCGGGTGGTGCCGCTATACTGGCTGCTGACCCTGCTGGCCGTTCTGACCGCCCGTTACATCCCGATGTTCCATTACCCGATCGCCTGGTGGCAGGCGCTGGCAAGCTTCCTGTTCGTGCCGGTGGCAAGCGCATGGAACCCCGAAATGGCGCGGCCGGTGATCGGTCTGGGCTGGACGCTTAACCACGAGATGCAGTTCTACGCGCTCTTCGCCGCTGCCCTGTTCCTGCCGTGCCGCTGGCTGCCCTGGGTGGTTGGCGGGACGATCTGCCTGCTGGTGGCGGCGGGCATTGTCCTGGCTCCGTCATCGCCGGCAGCGGCCTTCTGGCTGGATCCGGTCAAGCTGGAGTTCGTCGCGGGCATTGTCGTGGCCGTGGCGTGGCAGCGGCGGGTGCGGCTCGCGCGTCTTGCGGCAATCTTCGCGCTGCTGGGCGCGCTGGGCATCGGGCTGCTTGCTGCCGGGCTGCTGGGGGTGCCGGGCAACCCCCAACGCCCTCTGCTGATGGGGCTGTTCGTGCCCGTGCTCTGCCTGGCGCTGTGGCTTGAACAGACCGGCCGCCTGCCGCGCTGGCGCTGGGCCATGCTGCTCGGCGATGCGAGCTATTCGATCTACCTGTGCCAGTTCTTCGTCCTCCTGGCCTTCGCCGGGCTGGAACTGCGCCTGGGTGCGCCGCCGATGCTGCGCCTGCCTTTCGTGCTGGCCGGCGGCATCGCGCTGGGACTGGTGGTGCATTTCGCCTTCGAGCGGCCGGTCCACCGCGCCCTGCTCGAACGGCTGCGGATCGGGCGCGCTGGCAGCACATCGCTCGCCCCGGCCTGAGCCGCGAAAACCGCGCCCGGCGTTTGACTCAAAGGCCCCTCGCGCCTATAGGCGGCCCCTCGCTCGGCGCTTCGAGCAAGGGTTCCCCATGCGCAGGGGGTTCCCACGGAAGGAGGCGGCGGGTTTTCCATCTGACGCGACAGGCTGCAGGCCATGCCCGTTCCCCCGTGGGGAAAGGTGCGTGTGCTGTGTGGCCTTTTGTCGTCTCCTGATGGTGCCATTCGTTGCGCGTGGCACAGTTTTTCCGCCGGATTTCCGGCATTTTAGAGCAAAGAGGCAAGACCCCTCATGGCGAAGAAGGCCCAGGCCGCAAACGGTGCGGCTCCCCGCAGCCAGTCCCAGCGGCGCATCCGCAAGATCTTCGGCGACATCCACGAAGTCGTCCAGATGCCCAACCTCATCGAGGTGCAGCGCGAATCGTACGAGCAGTTCCTCCGCTCCGATCCCGCCACGGGCTATGTCTCGGGCCTGGAAAAGACCCTGCGCTCGGTCTTCCCGATCCGCGACTTCGCCGGCACCAGCGAGCTGGACTTCGTCCACTACGAGCTGGAAGACCCGAAGTACGACGTGACCGAATGCCGCCAGCGCGGCATCACCTACGCCGCGCCGATGAAGGTCACGCTGCGCCTGATCGTGTTCGAGGTGGATGCCGAAACGGAAACCCGCTCGGTCCTCGATATCAAGGAGCAGGACGTCTACATGGGCGACATGCCGCTCATGACCGAGAACGGCACCTTCTTCATCAACGGCACCGAACGCGTCATCGTTTCGCAGATGCACCGCTCGCCGGGCGTGCTGTTCGATCATGACCGCGGCAAGACCCACTCCTCGGGCAAGTACCTCTTCGCCGCCCGCGTGATCCCCTACCGCGGTTCGTGGCTGGACTTCGAATTCGACGCCAAGGACATCGTCAACGTCCGCATCGACCGCAAGCGCAAGCTGCCGGTCACCGCGCTGCTTCACGCGCTGGGCCTCAACGACGAGGAAATCCTCAACCACTTCTACCAGACGATCACCTGGGATCGCGGTGAAGGCGGCTGGCGCGTGCCCTATGTCGTCGAACAGTGGCGCGGTTCGAAGCCGCAGTTCGATATCGTCGATGCCAAGTCGGGCGAGGTGATCTTCCCCGCCGGCCAGAAGATCAGCCCGCGCGCCGCCAACAAGGCGGAGAAGGACGGCCTGAAGGAACTGCTCATCCCGACCGAGGAAGTGTTCGGCCGCTATGCCGCACGCGACCTGATCGACGAGAAGACCGGCCGCATCTACATCGAGGCGGGCGACGAGGTTTCGCCCGAGAACCTCGACATTCTCGACAAGGCTGGCATCGACCGTCTGGAACTGCTGGACATCGACCACACCAATACCGGTCCGTGGATCCGCAACACGCTCAAGGCCGACAAGTCGCCTGATCGTGACCATGCCCTGTCGGACATCTACCGCGTCATGCGCCCCGGCGAACCGCCGACGCGCGAAACCGCCGAAGCCCTGTTCGAAGGCCTGTTCTTCGATGCAGACCGCTATGACCTCTCGGCCGTCGGCCGCGTCAAGCTTAACATGCGCCTTGCCCTTGAGTGCGAGGACACCATCACCACCCTGCGCACCGAGGACATCCTCGCCGTGGTCAAGGAACTGGTGAACCTGAAGGACGGCAAGGGCGAAGTCGACGACATCGACAATCTCGGCAACCGCCGCGTCCGTTCGGTGGGCGAGCTGCTCGAAAACCAGTATCGCGTCGGCCTGCTGCGCATGGAACGCGCGGTGAAGGAACGCATGAGCTCGGTCGACGTGTCGACCGTCATGCCGAACGACCTGATCAACGCCAAGCCCGCCGTGGCCGCGGTGCGCGAGTTCTTCGGCTCCAGCCAGCTCTCGCAGTTCATGGACCAGACCAATCCGCTCTCGGAAGTCACCCACAAGCGCCGCGTCTCGGCGCTCGGACCGGGCGGCCTCACCCGCGAGCGCGCGGGCTTCGAAGTCCGCGACGTCCATCCGACGCACTATGGCCGCATCTGCCCGATCGAAACGCCGGAAGGCCCGAACATCGGTCTGATCAACTCGCTCTCCACCTTCGCCCGCGTCAACAAGTACGGCTTCATCGAAACCCCGTACCGCAAGGTGATCGACGGCAAGGTGACCAAGGACGTCATCTACCTCTCGGCGATGGAAGAGCAGAAGCACACGGTCGCGCAGGCTTCGGCCGAAACGAACGAGGACGGCTCCTTCGTCGAGGAACTGGTCTCGGCCCGTCAGAACGGCGAATTCGTCATGGCGCCGCGTGAACACATCACGCTGATGGACGTCAGCCCCAAGCAGCTCGTCTCGGTTGCCGCCTCGCTCATTCCGTTCCTGGAAAACGACGACGCCAACCGCGCGCTCATGGGCTCGAACATGCAGCGCCAGGCCGTGCCGCTGGTCCGCGCCGAAGCGCCGTTCGTCGGCACCGGCATGGAAGCCACCGTGGCGCGCGATTCGGGCGCTGCCATCGGCGCGCTGCGTTCGGGCGTGGTTGACCAGGTCGACGCGACCCGCATCGTGATCCGCGCCAGCGGCGATATCGAACCCGGCCAGTCGGGCGTCGATATCTACCGGCTCCAGAAGTTCGAGCGTTCGAACCAGTCGACCTGCATCAACCAGCGCCCGCTGGTGAAGGTGGGCGACGTGGTCGAGGCCGGCGACATCCTGGCTGACGGTCCCTCGACCGAACTGGGCGAGCTGGCCCTGGGCCGCAACGTGCTCGTCGCGTTCATGCCCTGGAACGGCTACAACTACGAAGACTCGATCCTGATCAGCGAACGCATCGTTAAGGAAGACGTCTTCACCTCGATCCACATCGAGGAATTCGAAGTCATGGCCCGCGACACCAAGCTCGGGCCTGAGGACATCACCCGCGACATCCCGAACGTCGGCGAGGAAGCCCTGCGCAACCTCGACGAGGCGGGCATCGTCTACATCGGTGCCGAAGTGCACCCGGGCGACATCCTGGTCGGCAAGATCACCCCGAAGGGTGAATCGCCGATGACGCCGGAAGAAAAGCTGCT
The DNA here is from genome assembly GCF_002855555.1 of Novosphingobium sp. TH158. Lineage (NCBI taxonomy): Bacteria > Pseudomonadati > Pseudomonadota > Alphaproteobacteria > Sphingomonadales > Sphingomonadaceae > Novosphingobium > Novosphingobium sp. TH158. The sequence goes on from NZ_PKRT01000001.1 coordinate 2,465,398, forward strand.
GCGCGCCATCTTCGGCGAAAAGGCCAGCGACGTGCGCGACACCTCGCTTCGCCTGCCGCCGGGCGTGGCCGGCACCATCGTCGACGTGCGCGTGTTCAACCGCCATGGCATCGAGATCGACGACCGTACCCGCGCCATCCAGAACGAGGAAATCGAACGCCTCGCCAAGGACCGCGAGGACGAGCGCGCGATCCTCAACCGTGCAACCTTCAACCGCCTGCGCGAAATGCTGGTCGGCCAGGTGGCTGCGGCAGCTCCCAAGGGCTTCAAGAAGGGCGACGCGATCACCGAGGAAAACCTCGCCGAGATCGAGCGTCACGAATGGTGGAAGTTCGCCGTTGCGGATGACCGCATGCAGGGCCAGCTCGAAGCCGTGAAGGGCCAGTACGACGACGCCGTCAAGGCGATCCAGGAGAAGTTCGAGGATCGCAAGGAAAAGCTCGAACGCGGCGACGAACTCGCCCCGGGCGTGCTCAAGATGGTCAAGGTCTTCGTCGCGGTGAAGCGCAAGCTGCAGCCGGGCGACAAGATGGCCGGCCGTCACGGCAACAAGGGTATCATCAGCCGCATCCTGCCGGCCGAAGACATGCCCTTCCTCGAAGACGGCACCCCGGTCGATTTCGTTCTCAACCCGCTGGGCGTGCCTTCGCGCATGAACGTCGGGCAGATCTTCGAAACCCACCTGGGCTGGGCTGCCCGCGGCCTTGGTCGCCAGATCGGCGAGGCGCTGGATTCCTGGCGCGAAGCCAATCCCGACCCGCAGGCCGGACAGCCGCCCGAAGCGGTCCGTTCGGTGCTCAAGACGATCTACGGCGACAACTACGCCGACGAGATCGACGCCCGCAGCGATGCCGGCGTGATCGAACTGGCCGAATCGATCCGCGGCGGCGTGCCGATGGGCTCGCCGGTGTTCGACGGCGCGATCGAAAAGGACGTTACCGACATGCTGCGTCTGGCCGGCCTCGATGAATCGGGCCAGGTCGACCTTTATGACGGCCGCACCGGCGATCGCTTCGACCGCAAGGTTACTGTCGGCTACAAGTACGTGCTCAAGCTGCACCACCTTGTCGACGACAAGATCCACGCGCGTTCGATCGGGCCCTACAGCCTCGTCACCCAGCAGCCGCTGGGCGGTAAGGCGCAGTTCGGCGGCCAGCGCTTCGGTGAAATGGAGGTCTGGGCGCTCCAGGCCTATGGCGCGGCCTATACGCTGCAGGAAATGCTCACGGTGAAGTCGGACGACGTGGTCGGCCGCACCAAGGTCTACGAAGCGATCGTCAAGGGCGACGACACCTTCGAGGCCGGCATTCCGGAAAGCTTCAACGTGCTCGTCAAGGAAATGCGTTCGCTGGGCCTCAACATCGACCTCTCCTCGCTGGCCGACGAGAGCGACGACGACGGCTACGCGGAGGCTGCGGAATAAGCGGAACGGGGCGGCCGGCGCCGCCCCTTCCAGCCACTCCGCCCACAGAATTTCACCCGTAAGGGAAAAGAACCATGAACGACCTGACCAAGTTCACCAACCAGATGGCGAAGCCCGAAACCTTCGACCAGATCCAGATCGGCATCGCGAGCCCGGAACGCATCCGCTCGTGGTCCTTCGGCGAAATCAAGAAGCCGGAAACGATCAACTACCGCACCTTCAAGCCCGAGCGTGACGGCCTGTTCTGCGCCCGCATCTTCGGCCCGGTGAAGGACTACGAGTGCCTGTGCGGCAAGTACAAGCGCATGAAGTACAAGGGCGTCGTCTGCGAAAAGTGCGGCGTCGAAGTCACTGTCACCAAGGTGCGCCGCGAGCGCATGGGCCATATCGAACTGGCCGCACCGGTCGCGCACATCTGGTTCCTCAAGTCGCTGCCTTCGCGCATCGGCCTGCTGCTCGACATGCAGCTCAAGCAGCTTGAGCGCGTGCTCTACTTCGAAAGCTACATCGTCACCGAACCCGGCCTGACGCCGCTCGAGAAGTACCAGCTGATCACCGAAGACGAGCTGTACGAATACCAGGACGAGTACGGCGAAGACGCCTTCTCGGCCGGCATCGGCGCCGAAGCGGTGAAGATGATGCTCATGGATCTCGATCTCGAGCAGGAACGCACCGACCTTCTGGAAGAGCTCGCCACGACCAAGAGCGAACTCAAGCCCAAGAAGATCATCAAGCGCCTCAAGGTCGTCGAAAGCTTCATCGATTCGGGCAACCGCCCCGAATGGATGATCCTCGATGTCGTGCCGGTCATTCCGCCCGAACTGCGCCCGCTGGTGCCGCTGGACGGTGGCCGTTTCGCGACCTCGGACCTCAACGACCTCTACCGCCGCGTCATCAACCGCAACAACCGCCTCAAGCGCCTGATCGAGCTGCGCGCGCCGGACATCATCGTCCGCAACGAAAAGCGCATGCTGCAGGAAGCGGTTGACGCGCTGTTCGACAACGGCCGCCGCGGCCGCGTGATCACCGGTGCCAACAAGCGCCCGCTGAAGTCGCTGTCCGACATGCTCAAGGGCAAGCAGGGCCGCTTCCGCCAGAACCTGCTCGGCAAGCGCGTCGACTATTCGGGCCGTTCGGTCATCGTGACGGGTCCGGAACTCAAGCTGCACCAGTGCGGCCTGCCCAAGAAGATGGCGCTCGAACTGTTCAAGCCGTTCATCTACGCCCGCCTCGATGCCAAGGGTCTGTCGATGACCCTGAAGCAGGCGAAGAAGTGGGTCGAAAAGGAACGCAAGGAAGTCTGGGACATCCTCGACGAGGTGATCCGCGAGCATCCGGTTCTGCTGAACCGCGCGCCGACGCTGCACCGCCTTGGCATCCAGGCCTTCGAACCCGTGCTGATCGAAGGCAAGGCGATCCAGCTGCACCCGCTCGTCTGCTCGGCCTTCAACGCCGACTTCGACGGTGACCAGATGGCCGTCCACGTGCCGCTTTCGCTGGAAGCCCAGCTTGAAGCGCGCGTGCTGATGATGTCGACCAACAACATCCTGTCGCCCGCCAACGGCAAGCCGATCATCGTGCCTTCGCAGGACATGGTTCTCGGTCTCTACTACCTCTCGATGGACCGCGAAGGCGAGCCGGGCGAGGGCATGCTGCTGGCCGACATGGCCGAAGTGCACCAGGCGCTGGAAGTGGGTGCGGTGACGCTCCACACCAAGATCGTTGCCCGCGTGCCGCAGACCGGCGAAGACGGCGTGGAGCGCATGGTGCGCTATGAAACCACCCCGGGCCGCATGCTGATCGGCGAATGCCTGCCCAAGTCGCACACCGTGCCCTTCGACGTGGTCAACAAGCTGCTGACCAAGAAGGAAATCGGCGACGTCATCGACCAAGTCTATCGCCACACCGGCCAGAAGGACACCGTGCTGTTCGCCGACGCCATCATGGCGCTGGGCTTCCGCCACGCGTTCAAGGCCGGCATCAGCTTCGGCAAGGATGACATGATCATCCCCGACAGCAAGGTGGAACTGGTCGAGAAGACCAAGGAACTGGTGGCTGACTATGAACAGCAGTACCAGGACGGCCTGATCACCCAGCAGGAAAAGTACAACAAGGTGATCGACGCCTGGAGCCGTTGCGGCGACCAGGTGGCGAACGCCATGATGGACGAAATCCGCGCGACGCCGAAGGACGAGAACGGCCGCCAGAAGCCGGTCAACTCGATCTACATGATGTCGCACTCGGGTGCTCGTGGTTCTCCGACGCAGATGAAGCAGCTCGCAGGCATGCGCGGCCTCATGGCCAAGCCGTCGGGCGAAATCATCGAGACGCCGATCATCTCGAACTTCAAGGAAGGCCTGACCGTCCTTGAATACTTCAACTCGACTCACGGCGCCCGCAAGGGTCTGGCCGATACCGCGTTGAAGACCGCGAACTCGGGTTACCTCACCCGCCGTCTCGTCGACGTGTCGCAGGACTGCGTCGTCGTGGTCGACGATTGCGGCACCGAACGGGCGCTGGAAATGCGCGCGATCGTGCAGGGTGGTTCGGTCATCGCCTCGCTGGGCGAGCGTATCCTGGGCCGTACCCTGGCCGAGGACATCGCCGACAAGGACGGCAACCTGGTGGTCGCCAAGGGCACGCTGCTCGACGAAGCGGCCACGGCCCTTGTCGAAGGCACCGGCGTGCAGGCGGTGAAGATCCGCTCGCCGCTGATCTGCGAGGCCGAACAGGGCGTCTGCGGCACCTGCTATGGCCGCGACCTGGCTCGCGGTACGCCGGTCAACATCGGTGAAGCGGTCGGCGTCATCGCCGCCCAGTCGATCGGTGAACCCGGCACTCAGCTCACCATGCGTACCTTCCACATCGGTGGCGCTGCGCAGGTGAACGAGCAGTCGCACCTCGAGGCGATCTGCGACGGTACCGTGCAGTATCGCGATATCCCGACGATCACCGACAAGCGTGGCCGCCGCCTCAGCCTTGCCCGCAACGGCGAGATCGTGGTGGTTGACACCGACGGGCGCGAACGGGCGATCCACAAGGTGCCCTACGGTACGCACCTGCTGCACGAGAACGGCGCGATCATCAACGAAGGCGATCGCCTGGCCGAGTGGGACCCGTTCACCCTGCCGATCATCACCGAAACCTCGGGCGTGGTGAAGTACCAGGACCTCGTCGAAGGCCGCACCATGGAAGAGCGCGCCGACGAAGCGACCGGCATGACCAGCCGCGTCGTTACCGAGAACCGCACGACCAGCCGTTCGAAGAAGGAAGACCTGCGTCCGCGCATCACCCTTCTCGACGAGAGCTCGGGCGAGGCTGCACGCTACATGCTGGCGCCGGGCACGACGCTTTCGGTCGATGATGGCCAGACGGTCGATGCCGGTGACGTGGTGGCCCGTGCCAGCCGCGAAGCCGCCAAGACCCGCGACATCACCGGTGGTCTGCCGCGTGTTGCCGAACTTTTCGAAGCCCGCATGCCCAAGGACAACGCGATCATCGCGAAGATCTCGGGCCGCATCGAATTCGTTCGCGACTACAAGGCGAAGCGCAAGATCGCGATCATCCCGGAAGAGGGCGATCCGGTGGAATACCTGATCCCCAAGTCGAAGGTGATCGACGTCCAGGAAGGCGACTGGGTCAAGAAGGGCGACAACCTGATCTCGGGCTCGCCCAACCCGCATGACATCCTGGAAGTGCTCGGCGTGGAAGCGCTGGCCGAATACCTCGTTGCGGAAATCCAGGAAGTCTATCGCTTGCAGGGCGTGAAGATCAACGACAAGCACATCGAGGTGATCGTTCGCCAGATGCTGCAGAAGGTCGAGATCACCGACGGTGGCGACACCACCCTGCTGGCGGGCGAACAGCTTGACGCCGAGGAAATGAACGCGGTCAACGCCAAGCTGGCTCCGGGCCTGAAGCCGGCAGAGGGCAAGCCCATCCTGCTCGGCATCACCAAGGCTTCGCTGCAGACGCGCTCGTTCATCTCGGCAGCGTCCTTCCAGGAAACCACCCGCGTGCTGACGCAGGCGGCGGTCGAAGGAAAGAAGGACTCGCTGATCGGCCTGAAGGAAAACGTGATCGTCGGCCGTCTCATCCCCGCCGGTACCGGTGCGGGCATGAACCGCCTGCGCGTTGCCGCCTCCAGCCGCGATGCCGCGCTGCGTGCGCAGTACCGCAAGCTGCAGGAAGCACTCATCGCGCCGCACACCGCGGCCGAAGAGCACGCAGCCGAACTGGCGCAGGGCCCGGAAGCGGCGATCGGCGACGATCCGCTGGCGGCAGTCGAGGGTGAAACCCACGGCACCGACGCCGATGCCGGCGAATACCTGAACCCCGAAGCCGGCGAGGAATAAGCTCCTCGCCCGCACCTTCCGGGTGACGCAAAACAAAAACCCCGCCGGTTCGCGCCGGCGGGGTTTTTCGTTGTCGAACGCCAGGACCGCGCCCGCCCTGAACGGGTGAGGCGGGCCTATTTCGTGGTGAACTGCCCCGCCTGAGCGCGGAAATTGGCGCGGGCAAAGGCGCGGGCATCATTGGCCGTGCGGAACCGTTCGTCCTGCAAGTTGGCCGAGATGAGCGGGTAGCCCTGCGAGTTGTAGCGCGTTTCGCGCACAGTCAGGCGGTAATCGCCCTGGGCATCCTTGGCGATGAGGAACGGATGCGAGGTTTCCTTGCGCATGGTGGCAATCCTTTGCTGGTTCAGACCCGCATGGTCCGTTCGTTATCGATCCGCTGGCGTTCAGCGAGGGTTGCCCCCCGCTGGTCCGCCAGTTTCTGCCAGGCAGCCTGCGATCGCAGAAAGCGTTCGCGCTGATGCGGCAGGCTGGCCTCGCTGGCCTGCCTGCCGCACATGGCAGCCTGTTCGAGGAAGAAGCTGACGTTCGGATGCATGGCGATTCCTATCGGCGCTTGCGCACCGGGCCGCCACCGCCCGATCCGGGCCCCTTGTCCCGAAAGACGATGCGGCCCTTCTGCAGGTCATAGGGAGTCATCTCGACGCGAACCCGGTCACCCACGACAGAGCGGATGCGGAACTTGCGCATCTTGCCTGCGGTATAGGCGATGATCCGATGGTCGTTTTCGAGCATGACGCCGAAGCGACCATCGGGGTAGATTTCGTCGATCTGGCCTTCGAGGGTCAGCAACTCCTCCTTGGCCACGGCCTCAGGCCGCTTCGAGGTTCACGGCCGAGCTCTTGCCGCGCCGGTCGGTTTCCATCTCGTACTTGACGCGCTGGTCCTTCTCGAGCGTGGCCATGCCCGAACGTTCGACGGCACTGATGTGGACGAAGTTGTCCGGAGCGCCGCCATCGGGAGCGATGAAGCCGTAACCCTTGTCGGTATTGAAGAATTTTACGGTGCCGATAGGCATGGGATGTTCCTTTCGCGAACAGGTTTACCCGCGGCAAAGCGCCGCGAGCAGCAAAGGTGGCGAGAAAGGGAACGAGGAGCCGCAAGGGGCAGAAAGTTCCGTCGCAGGCGACGAGAGCCACTTGCCTATGCACGAAAACTGCGTCTTTGGCAAACGAATGTCCCGCACGGCAGAGATTGCCCCGTCGCCGGCCCGGCTCTAGGGTCTTGCCATGACCGATATGCTCAGGATCACCCTCGCCCAGCTTAACCAGTCCGTCGGCGATCTTGCCGGCAACGCCGCCCGGATGCTCGAAGTGCGCGAGCGGGCGCGGATGGCGGGGTCGGACCTCGTGGTCTATCCCGAACTGCAGCTGATCGGCTACCCGCCCGAAGACCTCGTGCTGAAGCCCGCCCTGATCGAGCGCGCCGCGGCCGAATTGCAGAAGCTGGCCAAGGTCACCGCCGATGGTGGCCCGGCCATGCTGGTGGGATCGGTCTTCGTCGTCGATGGCGCGCTGCATAACGGCGTCGCCCTGCTTGAAGGTGGCAAGGTGGCGGCGATCCGGCTGAAGCACGAGCTGCCCAATTACGGCACCTTCGATGAAATCCGCCTGTTCCAGCCCGGCCCCCTTCCCGAGCCGATCCTGTTTCGCGGGGTGATGATCGGCGTGCCGATCTGCGAGGACATCTGGCATCCTGACGTCTGCCAGCACCTTGCCGATTTCGGGGCCGAACTGCTGCTCTGCCCCAATGGCAGCCCCTACGAGATCGACAAGGACACGCTGCGCATCGATGGCGTGGCCAAGCGGCGCGCGGTCGATACCGGGCTGCCGCTCGCCTACCTCAACCGAGTCGGCGGGCAGGACGAGCTGGTGTTCGATGGCGCCAGTTTCGTGATCAACGGCGATGGCAGCCTGGCCGTGCAGATGACCGACTGGGAGGAACAGGAAGTCACCACCACCTGGCGGCGCGGCGCGGGCGGGTGGGCCTGCGAGAAGGGCGAGATCGCCCCGCTGGCCGATCACCCGGAAGACATCTACTGCGCCATGGTGCTGGCGCTGCGCGACTATGTCGATCGCAACCGCTTCCCCGGCGTGGTGCTCGGCTTGTCAGGCGGGATCGACAGCGCGATCTGCGCCGCCATCGCTGCCGATGCGCTGGGCCCCGACCGGGTGTGGTGCGTGATGCTGCCCAGCCGCTTCACCAGCCAGCTCAGCCTTGACCTTGCCACCGAATGTGCGCGGATGATCGGCTGCCGTTACGACACGATCCCGATTGCACCGGCGGTCGATGCCTTCGATACCATGCTGGCCGGGAGCTTTGCCGACCGGGCGGTCGACATCACCGAGGAGAACGTCCAGTCGCGCATCCGCGGGGTGAGCCTGATGGCGCTGTCCAACAAGTTCGGCCCGATGCTGCTGACCACCGGCAACAAGAGCGAGATGAGCGTCGGCTATGCGACGATCTATGGCGACATGGCGGGCGGCTACAACCCGCTGAAGGACGCCTACAAGATGACCGTCTTTGCCATCAGCAAGTGGCGCAACAGCCACAAGCCGAAGATCGGCCTTGGTCCGGACGGCCCGGTGATGCCCGAGGGCATCATTACCCGCCCGCCTTCGGCCGAGCTGCGTCCTGACCAGAAGGACGAGGATTCGCTGCCCGCCTATCCCGTGCTCGATGGCATCCTGCTGGGGCTGGTGGAGCACGAAAAGAGCGTCAACCAGCTCGTCGCCGAAGGGTTCGATCGCGATGTCGTGGTGCGTATCGAGCGCCTGCTACACCTGGCCGAATACAAGCGCCGACAGGCCCCTCCGGGCGTCAAGCTTGGATCACGCAACTTCGGGCGCGACCGGCGCTACCCCATTACCCACAGCTTCCGCAGCGCCTGAGGGCGCCTCGGACGCGGCCTTGCGCTGCTGGCGGATCGCGGCCGGTCGCAGCGCCAGGACGAGCAACACCGATGCCAGCCACAGCCAGTTGCTGGCAAAGCCGGTCATCTTGTGGAACAGCCGGGCCTCCGGCGCGGGGAACTGGTTGACCATGGTCACGTGGGGGGCGTTGTAACGCAGGATTTCCCACTTCTGGCGTTCGGCCTGGGTGATGTAGAGCCGCTTGCGCCCGGCCTCTGTCCGCATTTCGTCGAGCGGGTGCAACCGGGTGCGATCGCGGTCAACCGGGCCCCAGGGGTCGACGATGTACCAGCGGTTATCAATCCAGGCCGCCGTGAAGAAATGCCGCGGCACGCCCACGGTCGCATAGGTAACGCCCATCTGCTTCAGCGCGGCCTGCACCACCAGTGCCTGCTGGCTGCAGGCGGCGGCATCGTATTGCAGGATCTCGCTCGGCTCGACCAGGGCATCGTAATCGGGATTGACGATCCGGGCAGACAGCCAGGCCAGCCAGTTTTCACGCAGGCCATAGCGGGTGTAGCCATGGTAGAACCGGTTCCGGACGATCTCTTCCAGTTCATGCACCTGGTCGACCAGCGGCGCGCCCGTCGTACGGGAGCGGGTCAGCGCGACAATGTCCTCGACACTTTTAAGGTCACCGTACGTCGGATCGTAGCGTTCCTTGGGCGTCACCCAGGGCGGCTGCTTCGCGGGCGGGGCAAGGAACGATCCGGCGGTGAATGCGCAGATGACGAGGGCGACGGCTGCAGCCAGCCGGAACACGCCAAGGGGGCCTAGCCACGGTTTGCGAAGCGGGAGTGCCATGATATAGGGGAAAATACCTAAATAATATCAATCACTTGGCTCTCCCGCCCGTTAACCTTTCTTGCCTTGAGCGGCAACCTCCCTGCCTGCGGAACTGCCGCCAAACTGGCACGAGTTGCCATGCCTCTGCGACGGGCCGAGGCGCGACCCGTGAATTTCCAGCTTCTTGGTGGTGGTGTCGTTGCGGCGCTTGCCGCGCGCTCAGCTTGCCTCTGCGCGGCGCAGGGCGTGGACCCCATAGGGCGCCGCTTCATCGCCGCTTGCGCCCTTGGCGCGGTACAGCGCGCGATCGGCCACGCGCAGCAACTGGTCGAGCGTGGTGCCGTCGTCCGGCCAGACGGCAATGCCGAGGCTGGCGCCGACATGCAGCCGGTGCCCTTCGAACTCGAAGGGGAGGGCAAGCGCGGCAAGCAGTCCGGTGCCGATGGCCTCGGGCGAACGCTGCGAACCGGGCAGCACCAGCACGGCGAATTCATCGCCGCCGATGCGGCTGGCAATGCCGTCCGTTCCGGTCACATCGGAAAGGCGCTGGGCGACCTGGCGCAGCACTTCGTCACCCGCGGCATGGCCGTGCCGGTCGTTCACCGGCTTGAACCCGTCAAGGTCGAGCAGCAGCACCGAGGGGCCGTGCCCGCCCCGGGCATGGCCGACCGACTTCTCCAGCCGGTCCTGCAAGGCGCGACGATTGGCAAGCCCGGTCAGCGGATCGGTCTGCGACAGGGCAACCATGCGCTGTTGCAGCACCAGCAGCTCGACAAAGCGGTCATGCTGGAAGCGGAGCAGCGCGAACAGGAAGCCGGACGTGACGATGATCGAGGCTGCGGCGGAAATCGCCATGCGATCGCCTGAAAGCAGCATGGCCATGGCGATCGGGCCAAGGCCCACGGCAAGATGGAAGGTTGCGGCACCGCGCAGCATCGACAGGCAATAGGCGGTCGAAAGCGTGCCCATGGCCATGTAGAGCGGGAAATAGATCGCCCGGTCCGGATCGGCCAGCGCCCAGCTGTTCAGGCACCACAGGCTGCACGGGATCGCGGTAAGCGCGGAAATCACTTGCCCGCGCAGCACCATGGAGCGGGCCTTGTCCACCGTGGGCAGCCCCGGCGGACGACGCAGCCAGACGATCATGCGGGTGACGCAGATGGTGACGACCAGCGCCGGCACGCCAAGGCGAATCCACACTGGCCCCTGCGGGCTGCCGGCAATGGCCCCGGCGATGATCAGCACGATGGCGATATAAAGCATCGGCGCCATGCCGCGCAGGCGCTCGTACTGGGCAAGGACATAGGCTTCGGCAACCTGCGCGGGAACGCGCGGCCACAGCCAGTCCTTCAGTGCTTGCGCCAGTGTCATGCGCTCCAGGCTAGGGCGTAAAGGTCAACTTACGGTAAAAAACGGGTAAATTCGGCGCAACACCTTCGCGCTTGGCCTGCCGCCGGGGTCGGCTATATGCCCATGCATGATCACCACCCGCTTCGCCCCCAGCCCCACCGGCCGCCTGCATGTCGGCAATGTCCGCACGGCGCTGCATAACTGGCTTCTGGCGCGGCAGGCGGGCGGGCGGTTCCTGCTGCGGATCGACGATACCGATGCCGAGCGCAGCCGCGAGGAACACGTCGAGGCGATCCGTGCCGACCTTGCCTGGCTGGGCCTGGTGCCGGACGGGGAAGAGCGGCAGTCCGCCCGCTTCGACCTTTACGAGCGCGAATTCGCCAGGCTGGTCGCCGCCGGCCGCGTCTATCGCTGCTATGAAACCGCGCAGGAACTGGATCTCAAGCGCAAGGTGCTGCTGGGGCGGGGCCTGCCGCCAATCTACGACCGCGCCGCCCTGTCGCTGAGCGAAGCGGACCACGAGGCGAAGGCAGCTGCCGGGGAACGGCCGCACTGGCGCTTCCGGCTCGATCATGACCGGCCGATCGAATGGGTCGACGGCATCCGCGGCCGCCAGCACTTCGATCCCGCGCAAATGTCCGATCCGGTCGTGCGCCGGGCGGACGGGTCGTGGCTCTATATGCTGCCCAGCGTGATCGACGATATCGCCATGGGCGTTACCGACGTGCTGCGCGGCGAAGACCACGTTTCCAACACCGCCGCGCAGGTGCAGATGTTCGGCGCCTTCGGTGTCGATCCCCCGGCCTTCGCGCATGAGGCGCTGCTGGTGGGCAGCGAGGGCAAGCTGTCCAAGCGGCTCGGCTCGCTCGGCATGGAAGAACTGCGTGAAGCCGGGATCGAGCCCGAGGCCGTGCTTTCGCTGCTGGCACGGCTGGGCACCTCGCAGCCGGTCGAAGCGGTGATCGACCGCGAGCAACTGGCAGCAGGTTTCCGTCTCGATACCTTCGGCCGCGCCCCGGCCCGCTTCGACGAGGCGGAACTGGCGCGGCTCAACGCGCAGGTCGTGCACCAGTTGTCCTTCGCGGCGGTGCGCGAACGTCTGCCAGAAGGCATGGACGGGGCGGCGTGGCAGGCCGTGCGGCCGAATCTCAACACCGTCGCCGAGGCGGCGGACTGGTGGGCGGTGGTCAAGGGGCCGATCTCCGCACCGGATTTCGCAGCCGAAGACCGCAGCTATCTTGCTGCCGCCGCCGACGCGCTGGGCGGCATCGAATGGGGCGAAAATCCGTGGCCGGCGCTCACCGGCGCGCTCAAGGAAAGCACCGGGCGCAAGGGCAAGGCCCTGTTCCTCCCGCTCCGCCTTGCCCTCACCGGACGCGAGCATGGGCCGGACATGGCGGCCCTGCTGCCGCTGATCGGGCGCGATGAGGCTTTGGCTCGGCTGGGGGCGATGGGCTGATTTATCCTGCCGCGTTTTGCGTTCCGGAACCGTCGAGGGGTTCTCGCAGAGGGCGCAGAGGAAGAAGAAGAGGCGCAGAGATGTTGCTTCTGCGGCGAAGCCGCTTTGCCAATCCACTGCTGCATTGCGGGCAGCGCGGCGGGATAGAGGGAGCCTTCGGCTCGGCGCGGCCCCTCTGCGCCTCCACTTCTTCTCCGCGCCTCTGCGTGAACCATCCCCGCCGAGCCTGCCACCGCACCCACCGGAAGCGACGACAAGAATGAAAGGTTTCCGCTGAAACAATATTTCCGCTGCACCGCAACAAAGGGCATTTACATTGCGCGACCGCGCGGCTAGGGGCGCGCTCATGTTCGTCAAGCCGATCATTACCATTACCAGCAAACCGACCGCCGTCGCGGGATCGGTTGCCCTGGTGCGTGGCAAGTAGGCACCCGGACAACCCGCCCCGCATGAGCAGGCGGGGCTTTCCATCAGGATAAACCAACCCTCGCGCTGCTCCTCAGTTTTTGGAGACGTCATGATGGTTGCCAAGTTTGCCCCCGGCCAGAAGCTCAATGTCGGCATTGTCGGCGCGACCGGCCTTGTCGGTTCGATGATCCGCGAAATCCTGGCGGAACGGAATTTCCCGATCGCCTCGCTGCGCCTGTTCGCCTCGGCCCGTTCGGCGGGCAAGGTGGTCGATGGCGTGACCATCGAGGATGCCGCCACCGCCGATTTCTCGGGCCTTGATGTGGTGCTGTTCTCGGCCGGCGGGTCTACGTCCAAGGAACTGGCGCCCAAGGCAGCGGCGGCTGGCGCCATCGTGATCGACAACAGCTCGGCCTGGCGTTCCGACCCGGACGTGCCGCTGGTGGTTGCCGAAGTGAACCCCGATGCGCTGGCGAACATTCCCAAGGGCATCGTCGCCAACCCCAACTGCACCACCATGGCGGCCATGCCGGTGCTGAAGGTGCTGCATGACGAAGCCGGGCTGAAGCGCCTGATCTGTTCGACCTACCAGGCCGTTTCGGGCGGCGGGCTTGAAGGGATCGACGTGCTCGCCCGCCAGATCGCCCATGTTGGCGACAAGGCGCGCGAACTGGCGCAGGGCGGCCATGAAGGGCTGCTTCCGCAGGCGGAAAAGTGGGCCGTGCCGATGGCGCACAATGTCGTGCCGCTGAACTACGTCTATGCCGAGGACGGCTATACCGAGGAAGAGATCAAGCTGCGCGATGAAAGCCGCAAGATCCTGAACCTGCCGGGCCTGCCGGTTTCGGGCACCTGCGTGCGCGTGCCGGTGTTCACCGGCCACTCGCTGTCGATCAATGCCGAGTTCGATCGCGAAATCAGCCCCGAGCGCGCGCTGGAACTGCTCTCCACCGCCCCCGGCGTGGTGGTGAGCGAAGTGCCGAACCCGCTGGAAGCAACCGGCAAGGACCCGGTCTTCGTCGGCCGCGTGCGCCGCGATCCCACCGTCGAACACGGCCTGGCGCTGTTCCTTGCCAACGACAACCTGCGCAAGGGCGCAGCGCTCAACGCGGTGCAGATCGCGGAAGTGCTGCTGGGCTGATCGGCCACCCGGACAAAAGTGCTGAAAGGGGCGGGTGGAATTCCACTCGCCCCTTTTGCGTCTGCGGAAAGGTCGGAATTGTTCTCGCAGAGGCGCAGAGAACTGCGCCGAGCCGAAGGCTCAATCTTCAACGGACACTTCCGATCGAGCCCATGCAGGCGATTCGAGAGCGGGTTCGCCGCAAGCGGAACATCTTCGCGCCTCTCTTCTTCCTCTGCGCCTCTGCGAGAACTCTTCAAAGCTCAGTCCAGCAACGGAAGCTGGCCGCCTGTCCGCAGACGCCGCCGTCCGCCCCGATCAGGTTCCACACCGTGGCCTGTTCGATGCGGAAGCGCTGGCCCGTCAGCGATATCCGCACGCCGGAATAATCGGCGATGAAGCCGTCGCGGCTGACCCGGTCGAGCAGCGCCTGCCGCTCGGCGCGGTTGGGCGCTTCGGCGGACAGGCGCGATGGCATGCCGATGATCTGGTCCAGCCTTGCATCGAAGCGCGCAAGTGCCGCCCGGTTGGCGAAATAGAACAGCGGATCGGCCTCGGTCCCGTGGGCCAGGATCACCTGCGGCGCGTTCCACAGGGCCTCGGCCAGGTCTTCGCCCTCTGCGACAAGCGGCGCGCCCAGCAGCCGTGCGTGGCTCTGCGCGATCAGCGCGATGCGGCGGGCAAGGGCGGGATCGCGGAAGCGGTCGGGCAGGTCCATCGGCGCCTGCGCTAATCCAGCACGCCGGCAAAAGCAAAGGCGGGAGGCAGCCGAAACTGCCCCCCGCCCTCGGTGGAAGCCGGGACTGGCTTAGAACCCGAAGGTCAGGCCCACGCGGCCGGCAGTCTTGCCGCCCTTGTTGAAGCCCGTGGCGACGCCGGCGTTGACGGCGACGTTCGGCGAGACCAGCGCGTTGAGCTGGAACGAGCCGGCATAGGCGCCGTCATAGGTGGCGACGTTGGCCGTCATCGAGACCTTCTTGTCGGGCAGGAAGGTCGCGCCGCCCATGGCCACGGCAACGGCGGTGGAAGCCGCTGCGTAGTTTTCGAGGCGGCCAACCCGCGAGGTCAGCGACGAAAGGCTGGTGCCCATCGCGTTGATCTGGTTCTGCAGGTTGATATCGGCATTGGTGCGGTTGGTAATCTCGGTGTTGAGATTGTTCGTCAGCAGGGCGTCAGCGTTGGTGCGGGCGGTAATCTCGTTGTTGAGATTGGTGGTCAGCAGAGCTTCCGCAGCCGTGGCGCGGGTGATCTCCGCCTGCAGCTGGCTGCCATTCACGGCATCGGTGCTGCTTGCGCTGACCGTGCCGGCAGCAACGTTGACGATCTTGCGCTCTGCCCCGACGGCGCCGACCGAGACGGTGTTGGCTGCCGAAGCGACCGATCCCGCACCGATGGCAACGCTGTTGGCACCGCTGGCGATTGCACCGCCGCCCAGGGCGACGTTGCCCGCCGCATTTGCCTGGGCACCGCCGCCGAAGGCGATGGCGCTGGCAAAGTCAGCCCGCGAGCTGGTGCCGATGGCGATGCCGTTGGCGCCGGCTGCCTGCGAATCCCAGCCGATGGCCGTGGACGCCGAACCGGCAGCACGAGCCGAAACACCGAGGGCCGAGGCCTGCGCGCCGGTCGCGGTCGCGCCGTTGCCCAGAGCCGTCGAGTTATCGCCAAGCGCCTTGGCATTGTTGCCGCCTGCGAGCGAGCTGGAACTGCGCGGGATTCCCCGTCCGGCGCAGTGGTCCCGATCTATGGTACCGGGCGGCGGACTGTCAAACCGGTTGGCGAAAAATATTGAATAAGTACAATAGCTTAAAGTATATTGCCTTAGGTGGTAATGCGGGTTCTCCGGGCCGGCGGATCCGCGTTTGCGGGGGGGGCTTTCGCAGGACAGGGGCAATCCCCCGGCAATCGTGCGGAAGTCTATGGACTTGCGGGCAATAGGTCGCCATCTTCCCGGGCGGGAGCCATTGGGAAAAAGGGATAAGAGGGCACATGACCCAACCGTTTGACGCGCCTGCCTGGTCCAGCCTGATCCTGGGCATGGCCGCAATGTTTGCCGGCATCGGCGCGCTGAGGAAGCCGGGCATCTGGCGCACCATGCTTGAAGAGATCGAGCGTTCGCCCACGCTGCAGTTCCTCTGCGGCCTGATGGAACTGCTGATCGGCACCCTGGTCTACCTGGCGAATCCCTGGGCCCCGGCCGACGTGCTTTCCTGCGTGATGAAGGCGCTGGGCGGGCTGATGATGATCGAGGCCGTGGCGATCCTCGGCTTCGTCGATATCTACACCCAGTTCTGGCTGCGCAGCCTGACGCACATGCACCGCGGCTGGGCGATGACGACCGTGCTGTTCGGCCTGGCGCTGAACATCGCCGGTGCCATGCGCTTCAACTAGGTCTCGCGCATCATTCCCGAGGGATAGGGCTGGAGCAGCGCTTCGGCCCCTTTCCATTCGCTGCGCAGCCAGGTGGTCCAGGCGCGCGGGTCGGCAGGCAGGATTGCCGGCATGCGATCGTGCCCGGCATCGCGCAGCAGGGCATTGGCCTCAACCGTCAGTAGCGCGAGCGAGGAAATCTCGCTGTCCTTCCACACCCCGGCCATGGCGAACAGCGGCTGGTCGGCGCAGGCCAGCCAGTGCTGGCGGCGCTTGCCGCTTGCAGGGGCGATCCGGCCCCAGGCCATGAAGGCGCTGGCCGGAACGAGGCAGCGGAACTCGCTGTTCCTGAGGTTGCCGATCCAGAAAGGCGAATCCGGGTTGCGCACGGTGAGCACCAGCCGCGACGGATCGCCGGCAGAAGGCGGGGGCGGCACGCCCCACAGGCGCGGGATCAGGCGGCGCGGCGGATCGCCCGCAGGCCTGGGCCCGGCCACTTCCTCACGGCCCGAGGTGATGACCGGGGCAAAACGGCCCGGCGCGATGGTGCCGCCGGCCCAGGGATCGGCCCCGGCATGGGCGCCGAACCGGGCGGCAATGGCAGCGGCGGGGGCATCGAGGCGGTAAAGGGTCAGCACGCTGCCTGCCATGGCGCGCGGCACGGCGCGCTGTCCAGCCGGGTTAGCACATTGTTAGGCATGATCGCGTAACCCCGGCCGCGATGAATGACGGCGCAGCGATCCTTCAGGCGATTGCCGAACGCGGGCAGCATTTCCTTGCCCTCGTGTGGGAGCGGCTGGCCGGTCAATTCGTCTCTCCCTGGGCCGATCTTTCGCTGTTCACGCTCGGCTCGGCGCTGCTGGTCGCGGCGCTGTGGGTGTCGCGCGGGCGGCGGCGGCCTGTGAAAGTGCTGGTCCGCGCGCTGTTTCCGCGCCGCTGGCTTTTCGGCCCCTCGGCCCGGGCGGACTGGGGCTTCATGCTGCTCAACAAATTCGTTGCCGGGGCGCTGGTCGGCTGGGCAATCGTCTCGGGCACGCTGATCGGGCAGGGGGTTGAACACTGGCTGGCCAGCCTGTTCGGCCCTGCCACTGCACCCGCCGCGCCGCACGGCTGGGTGGCAATTGTCCTGGCCACGGTGGCGCTGTTCCTGGCGCATGAGGCGGCCTATTTCACCGATCACTACCTGGCGCACCGCGTGCCGCTGCTGTGGCACTTCCACCGCGTGCATCACCTGGCCGAGACGCTGAGCCCGCTGACGAACAGCCGGGTCCATCCGGTCGATTCGGTGGTGTTCTTCAATATCGTCTCGGTGTTCACCGGCACCATGCTCGGCATTCTGGCCTATGCCCTGCCGGGCGCGCAGCCGCTGGAGCTGGCCGGCACCAACGCGGTGATCATCGTTGCGCTCTACCTGTTCACCCACTTGCAGCACAGCCACATCTGGCTGCCGGTAACGGGCAAGTGGGGGCGGATCATCATGAGCCCGGCGCACCACCAGCTGCACCATTCCGACAATCCGGCGCATTACGACTGCAACTTCGGCAGCAACCTTGCCCTGTTCGACTGGCTGGCCGGCACGCTCGTCGTGCCCGAAGCGCGGCGCCAGAAGCTGACCTTCGGCGCAGGCCCCTATCCGGTCGATCCGCATTCGGTCCACGGCGCGCTGGTCCAGCCGTTCATCGAGGCGGCGGCCCCCCTGCTGCGCCGGGTGCGGACCGGCGAGGCGGCCCGCACCTGACACGCCGCTACAGCGCGTTCACCGGCAGCTTGAGGTAGACCTTGCCGTTCGCCTCTGCCGGG
The DNA here is from genome assembly GCF_002855555.1 of Novosphingobium sp. TH158. Classification (NCBI taxonomy): domain Bacteria; kingdom Pseudomonadati; phylum Pseudomonadota; class Alphaproteobacteria; order Sphingomonadales; family Sphingomonadaceae; genus Novosphingobium; species Novosphingobium sp. TH158. The sequence goes on from NZ_PKRT01000001.1 coordinate 2,483,378, forward strand.
GGCAGGGCACCGGCGCGGATGTTCACCTGCAGCGAAGGCAGGATCAGCACCGGCGCTTCAAGCTGGGCATTGCGCGCCTCGCGCAGTGATACGAAGTCTGCCTCGGTCACGCCGTCACGGATATGGACATTGGCGGCGCGCTGTTCGCCGACAGTGGTTTCCCAGCGATAGTCCTTGCGGCCCTCGGGCAGGTAATCGTGGCCGACGAACATCCGCGTTTCTGGCGGAAGGGCCAGGATCTTGCGGATCGAGGCATAGAGCGCCGCTGCGCTGCCGCCGGGAAAATCGCTGCGGGCCGTGCCATAGTCCGGCATGAACAGCGTATCGCCCACGAAGACGGCATCGCCGATCACATAGCTGACGCAGGCCGGGGTGTGGCCCGGCGTGTGCAGCACGCGGATCGACAGCTCGCCCAGCGGCAGCTCCTCGCCTTCCTCCACGAGCCGGTCGAACTGGCTGCCATCGGGGGCAACGTCGGTGGCGGCAAACAGCGGGGCAAACACCTTCTGCACCTGGGTGATGTGCCGCCCGATAACGATCGGCGCGCCGGTCTTTTCGCGCAGGTAATGGGCGGCGGAAAGGTGATCGGCATGGGCGTGGGTTTCCAGGATCCAGTCCAGCTTCAGCCCCTGCGCCGCCACATAGCCCAGCACGGCATCGGCCGATGCGGTCGACGTGCGGGCGTTGCGCGGATTGTAGTCCAGCACCGGGTCGATGATCGCCGCGCGCAAAGTTGCGGGGTCGTGGACCACGAACGTGGCGGTGAAGGTGGCCGGATCGAAGAAGGCTTTGACGGTAGGGGCATTGGACATGAATCGTCTCCTTTGCGCCTATATTAGGGCTTGCTAATTTAGAATCAATGCATATAATGATGCCATGTTCGATCTCGCCCGTTTCAACCTTGCCATGTTCGAGGAAAGCGCCGGCCGCGCCGCCGCCCTGCTGCGGCTGCTGGGCAATGAAAAGCGCCTGATGGTCCTGTGCCAGCTGTCCGAGGGGGAACTCTCCGTCGGCGAGTTGCAGATGCGCGTCGGGCTTTCGCAGTCCGCGCTGTCGCAGCACCTTGCCCTGCTGCGCGAACAAGGCGCGGTGGCAACCCGGCGCGAGGCGCAGACGATCCATTACCGGATCGCCGACCCGGCCGTGATGCGGGTGATCGAGACCCTGGCGGAGCTGTTCTGCCCCGCCGAACTGAGGAACTGAAAACCATGACTGCCACGCTCCACAAGCTCTCCCCCAAGGAAGTCCAGGCCCGTCTTGCCTCTGGCAAGGCCGTGCTGGTCGATATCCGCGAGGCCGACGAATTCGCCCGCGCGCACATTCCCGGTGCCCGATCGCAGCCGCTTTCGGCATGGGAACAGGCGCACCTGACGATCGATCCCGATGCCGATGTGGTCTTCACCTGCCGCACCGGCATGCGCACGGCCGGTGCCTGCGACCGGCTGGCGGCCCGCGTCTCGGGCGATGCCTTCGTGCTCGATGGCGGACTTGATGCCTGGTCGAAGGCCGGCCTGCCGGTGGCCGAAGACCGCAAGGCGCCGATGGAGATCAACCGGCAGGTGCAGATCACCGCAGGCCTGATGATCCTTGCCGGCGTGGTGCTCGGCTTCACCGTCGCGCCCGGCTGGTTCGGCTTGTCCGCCTTCGTCGGTGCGGGCCTGACCTTTGCCGGGCTCACCGGCACCTGCGCCATGGCACGGCTGCTGATGGCCATGCCGTGGAACAGGCCGCGGGCAGCCTGACGCCATGACCGGGTGGGAACCGCTGCTGCTCGCCTTGGCCGGCGGCGCGCTGATCGGCCTGCTGCTGACCCTGTTCGGCGGCGGCGGATCGGTGCTGGCAACGCCCTGGCTGGTCTACGTCGTGGGCGTGGCCGATGTTCACGCGGCCATCGGCACCTCGGCAGCGGCCGTGGCGGTGAATGCCGCCACCGGCCTTGCCGCCCAGGCGCGCGCCGGGCGGGTCAAGTGGCCCTGTGCCACGGTTTTCGCCCTATCCGGGCTGGCCGGCGCGCTGGCCGGCGCGCACCTTGCCAAGCAGGTGGACGGGCAGGCGCTGCTGATGTGGTTCGCCTTCGCCATGATCGCGATTGCCGTCTCGATGCTGCTGCCGAAAAAGAATGCCGGCGATCCGGGCGTCCACCTGACCCCGCCGATGGTACTCAAGCTAGCCCCCGTCGGCCTGCTGACCGGGCTTGCCGCAGGGTTCTTCGGCATCGGCGGCGGCTTCCTCATCGCGCCGGGGCTGATGGCTTCCACCGGCATGACCCTGGCCAATGCCGGGGCAAGCTCGCTCGTCTCGGTCACCCTGTTCGGCACGGCGACAAGCGCCAGCTACGCGCTGTCGGGCCAGATCGACTGGCCGCTGTTCGGCGCGCTGGTGCTGGGCGGGGCCATGGGCACGCTTGCCGCCCTGCCGGTTGCCCGGCGGCTGGAAAGCCGGGTGGTGCTGGCCCGCACGGTCTTTGCCCTGATGGTGATCGGCGTGGCGCTGTTCATCCTGCTGCGCTGATGAAGGCGCAGGCCGGCCTGCCGGTCAGAGCCGGCAGGTCTGGTAGTCGGTAAGCTCGCAAGTCATGATCGCGCGTTCGCCGGTGGCCTGCTGGGCGGGAGTCAGCCGTTTCCACAGTGCATCGACCCGCGCCCCGTCCTTGGACGTTCCATAGCGCATCGCCGATTTGGCCCAGAACCAGGCGCGCATCAGGTCAACCGGGGTTCCCTTGCCGGTTTCGTAAAGCTGCGACAGCTCCACCATGCTCTTCTGGTCCGGCTGTTTCTCGACAGCGATCTTGCGCCATTTGAAAGCTAGCTGCGGATTGCCAAGGCCGGGCGGGCTGGTTCTGGAATAGATGCTCGCCAGCTGGCCTGCCGCACTCTCGCTGCCAGCGGCGTGAGCCATTTCGTAGTAACGCGCCGCCAGCCGATAGTGCCCCAGCACTTCGGCAATCTTGGTGGGGTTGCTGCCCATGTAATTGGTGCCCAGCGCCCCGCGCAGGTGATAGACTTCGGCTGCTGCTCCGGTGGCCCAGGGGTCGCGGGTGGCCGCTGCCCGGTCAAGCCAGGATCGTTCCATGCCCTCGTCCTTGGCCAGCCCGTGCCAGCCAAGGAAATGCCAGCGCGCCAGTTCGACCATGGCGGACGGGTATCCGCGCTCTGCGGCACTGCGCATCAGGCGCAGGCGCTCTGCATCGGAGATTTCGCTATCGCTGTCGGCAACCTTGTACATCGCCTGGAGCAGGCTCTGCCGCGCGGCCTTGCGGTAGAAATCGCGGGCCTGCTGGCTGTACCTGCGCTCGATCGCATCCTGCTGGTCCGAAGTGAGCTCCTTGCCCTTCGCATCCTTCGTGGGGGCGCGGTCATACTGGGTTTCCGAGGCATAGGTGTATTGCGCCAGGGCATTGCCGGCATCGGCCTGCTGCTTCAGCCATGCCTTGGCCTGGGCTTCCTTTTCGTCTGAGACCCGGCTCATGGCCTGCACCGCCTTGGTCATGTCGCGCGGAAAGCCCTCGGCCCCGGCATAGAGCAGGCCGAGCTGGTAATTGTGATCGCCATATTCGGCCTGGCTGAGGAATCGCACGGCATCGGCCACGTTCTTCGGCACGCCATCGCCGGCGAGCGCCATTTCGCCCATGCGGACCCAGGCTTCCTCGCGATCATACTTGCCGATGTCCGTAGCCTGCGCGACTTTGGCGTAATAGCGATAGGCCGTGGCGGCATCGCGCGGCACGCCCTCGCCGTCGTCCAGCTTATCCGCCAGCCGCTGCGCGGCAATGGTCAGCCCGCCGTCGGCAGCCTTGCGATACCATTTCACCGCCTCTGCCGGGTTGAACGCCTTGGACTGCTTGTCGTCGTAGGCCAGCCCGACAAGGTACTGCGCCCGCAGGTTGCCAGCATTGGCTGCGAGCTCGACGCAAGGCCCGCCTTCGCCCAGCCGCTGGCCGCCCATCTTGTAAAAGGCATAGTCGGCGCGCAGCAGGTCTGTCCCCGTGCCCTTGCCGGTCTGGTAGGCCATGCCGAGGCAGGCCCGGGCAAAGGGGTCATCGGTTCGCGACCACTGGGTCACCGCCCCCGCAGCATCGCCTTCCTGCCACAGCATGCGGCCAAGGTGCGCGCGTGCGTGCCCGGAATAGAAGGGATAGTTCCGGTTGGCGGCGGCTGTGAACCAGCTCTTCGCCTCCGCCTTGAGCGCAGGGGCATTTTCGCGTTCCAGCTCCTCGCCAATCTTCAGCATGGCCTGGATGTCGCCCAGTTCCGCAGCACGGCGGAAAGACGCGCGCGCCGCCGCCGGGTCCTTGGCTCCGCCCATGCCCTGTTCGTGCAATTGCCCGAGCACGAAGTGGGCGCGGGCGAACTGGGCGAGCGCCGGTTCGGCGAGGATGGCCCGCACGGCAACGAAATCCTTGCGCTTCTGGGCATCCCCCGCCCGCTCCAGAGCGGCCTTTTCCGATGGGGTGGGTTCGCGTTCCTGCGCGGTGGCGCTGGCCGGAAGCGCGAAGAGCGCCGCCGCTGCCAGCAGTCCCGCAATGCTCTTCCGAAAACTGCCGCGCATGTCTTTCCCCCAAGTGGTTTACACTTATGATGCCGGTTCCGGCCTTGTCGGGCAAGCTGCGTCGTTGACATGAGCAGAGGCTGAACGAAGGCCACCAAACACTCTGCCCGAAAGTGCACGTTGCAGAGCGGACGCGGCACCCTATCTCCCGATCAAAGGCCCGCCTGGGCGACAACGGACATTCCTGCCATGCGACGTGCCATCATCCCCGCAATCACCGCATCGCTGCTCGCTGCCGCCCCGGCGCTCGCGCAGGAACAGGGGCCGCCTCCGGGCGTCGCGCAGGGCGGCGGCAAATGGGGGCCTGACCGCGTGACCGTGGGGCTGGGCGGCGGCATTGCGCCCGACTATTCGGGCTCGGACGATTACGAGTTCCAGCCCGGCGGCATTGTCCAGGGCACAGTTTCCGGCTTCAACTTCGCCATGCGCGGCACGAACCTGTACGTCGACCTTGCGCGCGAGCAGCGCGGTTCGGGGATCGACGTGATTGCCGGCCCGGTGTTGCAGGTGCGCCTTGAGCGCAATGGCTCGATCGAGGACCCGCGCGTCGCTGCCCTTGGCAAGCGCAGCGCCGCTTTCGAGGCTGGCGGCTATTTCGGCATCGGCAAGCGCGGCGTGCTTTCGCGCTTTGACGAGGTTTCGATGGATGTCACGCTGGTCCACGACGTGGGCAGCGTGCACAAAAGCTACGTCATCCGCCCCTCGCTGGGATACCAGACGCTGATCGGCAAGCGCACCTTCACCCAGCTTCGCGCTTCGGCGGACTTCGTCGGCAAGGGCTTTGCCCGCACCTATTACGATGTGCCCGCCGGCAGCCTGCTGCCGGCCTATTCGACCAATGGCGGCGGGCTGGAGAGCGTCGGCCTCACCGCGCTGGCCACCCATGCGCTGGGTCGCGATCCGCGCCGGGGGTGGAGCGTCTTCGCACTTGGCGGCTGGTCGCGCGTCACCGGCAGGTTCGCCCGCTCGCCCATCGTATCGGTTGCGGGTGACCCCAACCAGTTCCGGCTGATCGGCGGGCTGGGATATACCTTCTGAGGCGCTGGACTAGCGCCGCCACCTCGCTTAAAAGAGCGTCATCCCCGGGGAGCCATGCGGCTGAGAGGGGCGCGTAGCGTCGCCCGACCCGTCGAACCTGAACCCGTTAGCACGGGCGGAGGGAAGGGTTGCCGCGCCTGCGCTTCCCCTTTTTCTCCGTCCAGAGAAGGAAGCGCACATGGCCGACATCAACAGCAAGCTCGAAATCGGTGTGACCACCGGGCCCATCCGTGGCTCGCGCAAGATCCACGTCGGGCCGCTCAATGTCGCCATGCGCGAAATCCACCTCGAGCCCAGCTCGGGCGAGCCGCCGGTGCGCGTCTATGACACCTCCGGTCCCTATACCGATACCAATGCGGTGATCGATATCGCCGCCGGCCTGCCCGAACTGCGCCGCGACTGGATCCGTGCGCGCGGCGATGTCGAGGAAGTCAGCCAGCGCGAAGTGAAGCCCGAGGACAACGGCCAGCTCGGCCCGGACCGCTCGGGCGGCGTGCCCCCGTTCCCCAACGTGCGCCGCAAGGTTCTGCGCGCCAAGGCTGGCAGCAACGTCAGCCAGATGCATTATGCCCGCAAGGGCATCATCACGCCGGAGATGGAATACGTCGCCACCCGCGAGAACCTGGGGCGCGAGATGCTGCGCGAATACAAGCGCGACGGGCAGGACTTCGGCGCCTCGATCCCGGACTTCGTCACGCCCGAATTCGTCCGTGACGAAGTGGCACGCGGCCGGGCGATCATTCCCAGCAACATCAACCACCCTGAATCCGAGCCGATGGCGATCGGCCGCAACTTCCTCGTCAAGATCAACGCCAATATCGGCAACTCTGCCGTCGCCTCGGACGTGGCGAGCGAGGTCGATAAGATGGTCTGGTCGATCCGCTGGGGCGCGGACACCGTGATGGACCTCTCGACGGGCCGCAACATTCACGACACCCGCGAATGGATCCTGCGCAACAGCCCTGTGCCCATCGGCACCGTGCCGATCTACCAGGCGCTGGAAAAGGTCGGCGGCATTGCCGAAGACCTCACCTGGGAAATCTTCCGCGACACGCTGATCGAACAGGCCGAACAGGGCGTCGACTATTTCACCATCCACGCCGGCGTGCGCCTGCCCTACATCCCGCTGGCGGCCAAGCGCATGACCGGCATCGTTTCGCGCGGCGGCTCGATCATGGCCAAGTGGTGCCTCGCGCATCACAAGGAGAGCTTCCTCTACGAGCGCTTCGACGAGATCACCGAGATCATGAAGGCCTATGACGTCGCCTATTCGCTGGGTGACGGCCTGCGCCCCGGCTCGATCTACGACGCGAACGACGAGGCCCAGTTCGCCGAGCTTTATACCCTTGGCGAGCTGACCAAGCGCGCCTGGGCCGAAGACGTGCAGGTGATGATCGAAGGCCCCGGCCACGTGCCGATGCACAAGATCAAGGAGAACATGGACAAGCAGCTCGAAGCCTGCGGCGAGGCGCCGTTCTACACGCTTGGGCCGCTCGTCACCGATATCGCGCCGGGCTACGATCACATCACCAGCGGCATCGGCGCCGCCCAGATCGGCTGGTACGGCACGGCGATGCTCTGCTACGTCACGCCCAAGGAGCACCTCGGCCTGCCTGACCGCGATGACGTGAAGGTCGGCGTCGTCACCTACAAGCTCGCCGCCCACGCCGCTGACCTTGCCAAGGGCCACCCCGCCGCGCAGGTCCGCGACGATGCGCTGAGCAAGGCCCGCTTCGAATTCCGCTGGCGCGACCAGTTCAACCTCAGCCTCGATCCGGATACTGCCGAGCAGTACCACGACCAGACGCTTCCGGCCGAAGGCGCCAAGTCTGCACACTTCTGCTCGATGTGCGGGCCGAAGTTCTGCTCGATGAAGATCAGCCAGGAAGTCCGCGACTTCGCGAAACTCCAGAACCAGCCCTCCGACAGCTTCGTCGCCGCAGACGAAGCCGAAAAGGGCATGGCCGAGATGAGCAAGGTCTACGACGAGACGGGCCGCGAGCTTTACATCGGCGCCGGCGGGCGGGAGCACGACTGAGCGTCTTGCCCCGGTCCGTCCCGGCGATAGCTGATCTGGATCATTGAATTCGATTGCTGGCCATCGAATAGCTGCAGAACGGCGTCGCGGTTCTGAAAGGCATTATCGATGGGCAGCAATCGGGGAAGGTACCGGCTCCTGAGCGGGGCAATCGGCGCAGCACTGCTAGTCGCCAGCCCCGCCGGACTTTCCGCGCAAGACAATGCGCGAACCCCGTTGGGCGCCGACATGAAGGGCGAGACGACCGTCGAGGCGGAGGCGGGCAAGATCGAGGCAAAGCTGCTTTCGGGCCTTGCCGTAAAGAATGCCGCGAAGCGTATCGTTGACGAGATCGGCACCGATTACACCAACCTGACCTTCGTTGTCCTGCCCCTGCCCAAGGACGAGACGGCATCGAGCGACTATGTCGGTGGTGCCGGCTGGGACGTGCTGCCCAACCTGGAAAGCCTGCCGAAGCTTAACGACATGCTCCAGCTGCGCGAGGACCTTGACGGGTTCAAGATGCGCTATGCCAGCATCGTTGCGGCCGGCACGAAGGCCTGCAAGCCGGCGCTCCAGTCAGAGGCCATCGACAAGTCGATCACCGGATCGCTGGGCTCCGCCACATCGGTTCTCAACGCGGCTACCCCGCTGCTTGACCTGTTCAAGCAGGATTTCACCTATGGCGGGCATTCGCTGAGGATCAGGGACGGGATGCTGGTTTCGGCCATTCGCGGTGAAATTGCCAAGCGGCGCAAACCGCTGGCACCATCCGCAGCATCCGGCGGGGCCCGGACCTTTGCCGCGGCAATGCAGATGCTCGAACGCGAACTTTCCGCTTTGCCAACCGCTGCCCGGTGCGCCGAAGATAGCGGCGCGGAACAATTGCGAAAGGAACTGGCGGATGAATTTGCCCGGTTCCGCGCCGACCTGTCATGGCCCGGCAGCGAGGAAGGGCTGACCGTGCTGGAAGCTGCCGAAAAGCAATTGCGCCAGTTCGGCCCGAGGCCAGCGACGCTGGTGCTTTCCATCGATGCAAGCGGGGCGACGACCGTAAAGAAGAAAAACCTCTTCACCATGTTCGGCGCGGAATCGCTGACGGTCTCGAGCGGGGTCGTGGTTTCGTACGAATTCTACGAGCCCCGGTCCGGCGGCGTGCGATCCCTGCGTGCCGGCGGTGTCCTCAGCTGCATGTCGGGCGCAGTCGGTTTTCGCGCGATCCACAAGGGCCGCAAGGTGACTTCGCAGGCGACCTGTTACTGATCCGGCAATCGGCGCCGGGCGGAAAGTCAGCTCGTCCGGATAACCTCGACGATGCGGTCGCCCTCGGCGATTACCGGGTTCTGCCAGAAGCCCAGCGTTTCTTCGCCGCGGACCAGCTTGATCGCGCGGCCGGTGGTGATCGCGTCGAGCGGTTTGCCGACCTCGCTGGCGCTGGCACGGCGCTCGTGGAGCAGCAGGCCGGCATCGGCGGAGGCAAGGTCGGCGAGCGTGTCCACCGCGTGCCGGTCTGCGGCGGCGCGGGCGAGCATGTGGCCGCCCATGCGGACCGGGTTGAGCACGATATTGGCCCCGGCCTGGGCGAGCAGGTCCTCGTTTTCCTCAAGCCGGGCCGTGGCGCTGATCTGCACGTCGGGATGGAGCTGGCGTGCGGAAAGGACGACCAGCGCGGTCGCATCGTCGCGGCTGGTGGAAACCAGCACGGCGCAGGCGGTTTCGATGCGCGCTGCCTTCAGCACCGAATTCTGCGTGGCGTCGCCCTCGATCGCGCTGAAGCCTTCGGCGGTCGCGGCGGCAATGCGGGCCGGATCGGGATCGACGACCACGATCTGTTCGGGACGGACCCCGCCTGCCACCAGTTCACGCGCGGCGAAGCTTCCGCCCGCGCCATAGCCGCAGATGATCGTATGGTCTTTCAGGGAGTTGCGGATCATGGCGGTGCGTATCCTGTCGATCGAATTGCGGAAGACGAAATCGTAGGCCGTGCCCAAGAAGATCAGCCAGACGAAGACCCGGATCGGCGTGACGACGAAGGATTCGAACAGCTTGGCCTGGTCGCTGATCGGCACGATATCGCCATAGCCCACCGTGGTGATGGTGATCGTGGTGAAATAGATGGCGTCGATGAAGCTGATGTGGCCGTCGATATTGTCCTTCAGGCCGTCGCGGTCGAACCAGTGGACGGCGAGTGCCATGCCCATCAGCGCCAGCACCAGCATCACGCGCAGGCCCAGCGACTGCCACGGATCGAGCGTGGCGCGGCGGCGCAGGGGATGGAAGCGGTCGGCCCGCTTCAGGCCCTGGCTGCGATAGACGACGGGGGCGCGAAGACGCATGGCCATGTGATGCGCATTCCCGCACGAAAAGGCAACCGGCACTGCGGCTTGCCGAAAATCGTGGCGCGCGCGGCAAGGTGCGCTAAACTCTGCCCGTCGCCGGTCCGAGAAGGAGGGTACTGATGCGGCATATCAATCCATTCAGGGCAGCAACATCGGTGGGCGTGGTGCTCGGCCTGTTCCATTTCGCCTGGGCCATGCTGGTGGCGCTGGGCTGGGCGAAGCCGATCATGGACTTCGTGCTGGGCCTGCATTTCATCCAGCTGGAATATGGCATGGCCCCCTTCGCCGCAGGCACGGCGGCAGGGCTCGTCGCGCTGACCTTCAGCGTGGGATACCTGTTCGGGCTGGTCTTCGCGCTGGTGTGGAACCGGCTGGTCGGCAAGCCCTGACTCCGCCGGGGGCGGCGCTCAGGCCAGCGGGTTCTCGTGGTAGAATTCCACCTGCATCTTCGCCCCCGCGGCGGGCTCGACATGGTGCAGCACTTCCGGCGGGATGAGGCCGGGATTGCCCGGCGTCACCCGCACGTTGCCCGATCCGTCCTCGAAGACGAGCAGGACTTCCCCTTCCAGCACGTTCAGCAGGCCCCAGGTTCCCGCCTTGGTCGAATGGGCCGAACGGATGCCTGCGGGCAGGCGGTCGGACGTCCAGACGGAGGTGGTCTTGTAAGGCTCTGCCATCGCGTGGTCTCCTAGCGTTTGCGGACGAACTCTGCCCGCAGGACAAGCCCCTTGATGCCGGGATACCTGCAGTCGATTTCCTGCGCATCGCCGGTCAGGCGGATCGAGGGGATGACGGTGCCCTGCTTCAGCGTCTGGCCCGCGCCCTTGACGGTAAGATCCTTGACCAGCGTCACCGAATTCCCGTCGGCCAGCAGGTTGCCCACGGCATCGCGCACTTCAACCGCGCTTTCCGCGGCCCGCTTTGCGGCCAGTGCCGAGGCGGGCAGCCATTCGCCGCTGTCCTCGTCATATACATAGTCTTCGTCGTCGCCGCTCATCGGGTTCCCTGTCTTCATCCTGCCTGCCAGACGCGGATCGCATCGACCGGCCAGACGAGCATTAGCACGTTGAGGGTAAGGTTGTCGCGGATCATCGCCAGGGTAAACAGCTCGAAGGCCAGTGCCAGCGCCACGCTCGCCCAAGCCGGCAGGCGACTGGCGACAAGAAAGCCCAGCACCATGAAGCCGATGTCGGACAGCGAATTGACCACGCTGTCGCCGGCATAGCCATAGCTCATGGTCACGGCGCGATAGCGGTCGATGATCACGGGCGAGTTTTCCAGCAGCTCCCAGAAGCCTTCGAAGGCAACGGCGATCGGCAGCGCCCAGATCGCCGGCCTGCCGCCGAACCATCGCCAGCGCCGCCACAGCAGGTGTGCGAAGAAATAGAACAGCAGGCCATGGATCACGTGGCTGAACGAATACCAGTCGGCGATGTGCTGGCTGTTCTCGGCAGACTGGACCAGCCCGTGCCACAGTTTCACCGTGCCGCACTGGCAGATCGGCACCCGCCCCATGGCAAGCAGCACGGCACCGATGGCCAGCGCCATGACCAGCGAGAGAACCGCGCTCCGGCGGTTGGGAAGGAGGCTCTGCATCGTGTTCATCATGCCCGATCGTTGCGCCTTCGCAAGCTTTGGCTAAGAAAGTGCGAATGAACCGCACGGTGCCGATAACCGACGAGCAGATTGCCGCCTTCGCGCGCGATGGCGCGGTCGTGCTGCGCGGGGTGCTGGACACGGCGGAGCGCGACCTGCTGGCCGCCGGGGTGGAAGAAGCCTGGCACCGGCGCGACCATCGCCACTCCATCGTCCGCAATGCGGAAGGCCGGGGCGAGACGCTGGTCGAGCAATACCCCAGCCAGTCCAGCCCGTCGCTTGCCGCGCTGTTGCAGGGCGGGCTGCCCGCGCTGATTGCCGCGCGGATGATGGGCACGCCCACGGCCCAGCTGATCTTCGACCAGGTGTTCTACAAGGCGGCAGGCCCCATCGCGCCGACCCCCTGGCACCAGGACACGCCCTTCCTGCGCGTGCGCGGAGACCAGATGGCGCGCGTCTGGCTCTGTGCGGATCGCAGCCCGGGAGACCTGACCTTGCAGGTGGTGCGCGGATCGCACCGCTGGAACGTGGTCTACAACACCCGCACTGTCGCCGCATCGCCGGTCATGTCGGAGCGCAAGGGAGAGTTCGAGGCGACCCAGCTGGGCGATGCCCACTTGCCGCTGGTGCCGGACGTGGCGGGCAATCGCGACAGTTTCGACATCCTGCGCTTCGATGTCGAGCCCGGCGATGCGCTGGTGTTCCACGGCAACGTCCTGCACGGGGCCGATGGCCACCCCGACTGGCCGAGCCCGCGCCGCGCTTTCGCCACCCTGTGGGGCGGGCCGCAGCTGCGCCATCACCGTAGCGAGGGAAAGAGCTTTCCGCCGCCCGGTGGCGAACCGGACGGGCCGATACCGCACGGCGATGCCATATCGCTGCACCCGCGCGCGTTTCCGCAGGGCTGGCCCATCGCCCGCGCCGATGGACTGGCGCAGCCGTCGCGGCGCGGCTAAGGCAGCGGGCATGAAACGCCTTGCCGTCTATTGCGGGTCTGCCAGTCCCGCCGATCCGCGCTATATCGAACTCGCCGCAGAGGTTGGCCGCGGCCTTGCCGAACGCGGCATCGGGGTTGTTTATGGCGGCGGCCGGCTGGGCCTGATGGGCGCGGTTGCCACGGGGGCCTTGCAGGCCGGCGGCGAGGTGATCGGCGTGATCCCCGAAGCGCTGGTATCGTCAGAGGTCGCCAACCGCGAATGCACCGAACTGCACGTGGTGCCCGGCATGCACGAACGCAAGCTGGCCTTCACCGAGCTGTCCGACGGGTTCCTGACCATTCCCGGCGGCGTCGGCACCATGGACGAGCTGTGGGAGGCCGTTTCCTGGGCGCAGCTGGGCTATCATTCGAAGCCGGTCGGCGTGCTCAATGCCTTCGGGTTCTATGACCAGCTGCTGGCCTTCAACCGCCACATGATCGAGGTGGGCTTCATCCGTCCCGCCCATGCCGGGATCATCATTGCCGAGCACGAACTGGACCTGCTGCTCACCCGCATGGCCGCGCACGAGCCGCACACGCCGATCTTCGCCATGAAGGCGGACGATCTCTAGGGCCTTGCGCCCCGGACCTGTTCCAGCCGTTCCAGTCGCTCGTCGATCCGCTTCAGGCTATCGAGGATCTGCACCTGCTCTTCATGGGTGAAGGCATCGCGATCCTCGTTGAGGCGGTCGACCAGCCGCACGACGATCATCGGCGCGACGACGAAGATCGACAGGTGCATCAGCGCAACCGCCACGAACTGCCCCGCGCCGGTCTTGGGGCTGATATCGCCATAGCCGGTGGAGGTGGCGGTGGTCGCCGCCCAGTATAGCGCCGTGGTATAGTCCAGCCCTTCGAAGCGGGCGAGCAGGGCGGCGCTGACCAGCAGCAGCACGGCATAGATGATCGCCAGTTCGACGAAGGTATCGGTCGCAGCCCTCAGCTTCTTCATGGCTCAGTCCTCGATGATGTGGGGGATGAAGCGCGATCGGTTGGCGGTGATCAGCCCGTCCTCGCGGATGCCCAGACCGGCCGCCTCGCCGCCGACGATCCACGCACCGAGCACCGGATAGGCCTTGCCCCCGACCGGGCCGAAATCGCGCAGCGGGTAGCGTTCCTGGTAGACCAGCCGCGCCCGGCTGTAATTGCCTTGCGAGCGTGCGACGACGCGCCCATCGGCGACCACTTCGACATTCGCCCCCTCGCGCGCCAGCACCGGCTTCGAGACATAGTCCTTGCCCGCCTTGTGGGCATCGAAAGTGGCGGGCAGCAGGTTGGGATGGCCGGGGAACATGTCCCACAGCACGGCCAGCACCGCCTTGTTGCTCCACATCATCTTCCACACCGGTTCGATCCACAGGGTGTCGGTGATGCGCGGCAGGATCTTCTCGCCGAAATCCTCCACCGCCATCCATTCCCATGGATAGAGCTTGAACAGCGCGGTGATCAGGTAATCGTCCTGGTCGAGGATGCGCCCCTGCGCATCGATGCCGATCTGGTCAATCAGCACGCCCTGCGTCTCGCAGCCGGCCTCCATGGCGATCTCGCGCATGTAGGTGGTGGTGATCGTGTCCTCGTGCGCCTCGTCGTCGACATGGGTGAACCAGGCCCGTCCGCCGGGCAGGCGGGGCAGGATCGTGCGCCAGCGCGCCACGAGCTTTTCGTGCAGGCTGTTCAGCTGGTCGCGCTGGGGAAAGCGGTCTTCCTTCCAGTCCCACTGGACGATGGCGGTTTCCAGCATGGAGGTGGGCGTATCGCAGTTGAACTCGAACAGCTTGGGCGGGCCGCTGCCGTTGTAGCCGAAATCGAAACGGCCATAGTCGAGCATGGGGTCCTGCCGCTGCCAGGCCTGGCGCACGGCATCGTGGTAGGCGGAGGGGATGCCGCAGAGCGAGAGCAGCCGTTCATCGCCCGCGATCTTATCGCCGGCCTGGCGGTAAAGCGACTGGACTTCCTCGGCCGCGGCCTCGATCGCCTCGATCTCCGCCAGGGTGAAGCTGTAGCAGGCGCTCTCGTCCCAATAGGCGCCGTCGGCATCGCTGTGCCAGATCAGCCCCTGTTCCTCGACCGCCGCCTGCCAGTTCTCGCGCGGCTGGACCGCAAGCCGCTTCACGTCAGGAGCGGCCGCCGCCGAACGAGCGCGAGCTTGAGCCGAAGCCCCCGCGCGAGACCGCGGCCGAGCGGGTCAGGTTGGTGGCCGAAGGCGCGCTGGCGTAGGACTTGAACGGGTCTGCCGTGGCGCTGCCGACAAAGCGCTTGTCGCTGATCGAATCCCCGTAATAGGGCACCGGCGAGCGCCGGGCGATGTAGTACCAGCCGCCCGAATGGCCCGAGCGATAGGTGCTGCGGTTGTTGCAGCGCCAGTCCTCGATGCGCTGGCCGTTCTGGTCCACGCAGACGCGGGTGTCGTTATCGGCGATCACGTTGCCGTCCCAGTCATCGCCGGACGAGCAGCCCGCAAGCGACGAAAGCGTCGCCGCCATGGCCGAGGTGAGGACGAGTTGTTTCTTCATGGGCTCTATCCTTCGTCAGGGCCGGTCAGGGCACCATGCAGGCGGCCTGCAGCACGCCTACGCCAAGCCCCATGCCGCCCACGAAGATGCCCGATGCGGTGCAACCTTCGGCAATGCGCTGCGAGATCGCCTTGAACAGGAAGCGCGCCACGATAACGAAGACCGCCAGCTGCACCAGCGCGGCCACCGCACCCCACAGCAGCATGTCGGGGATGGAGACCGAATGGCCGATGACGATGGCCATGGGCACGGCAAAGCCCAGGAAGGTGCCGGTCAGCTGCGTGGCGGCAGCCGAATTGCCATCGCGGATCAGGGCGAATTCGCGGTGCGGCGTGCAGAACGAATAGAGCGCCAGGAAAGCCGCTGCCAGCGCCACGGCCGAGCCGAAATAGGCCAGGAAGTGAGGCAGGGTCTGGGTGAAATAGTGCAGCATCGATCTTCCCCCTTGCGGCGCTGTCCAGTGGCGCGGCCTTCAGCGTTTATACGCTGACCATGCCACCGGGGCGGGCAAGTAGCAACCTGTTGTGGCAAAACGATTCAGACGGGATGTGGGCCCTTCGAACCCGGCGGGTTGAGCCGGCGGAACAGGCGACCGCGCTCGCTGAACAGCACCAGCGCCAGCGCCATCAGGCCCGAGATCACCAGCGCCTGCGAAAAGGGCAGCGCGGTCTGGTCGTAGGACTGGCCCACGGCCCAGCCGATCAGCGATGCCAGCGCCAGCCGGATGAAGGCCTGGACCGAGCTTGCCGCCCCGGCAATCCGGGCGAAGGGCTGAAGCGCGATCGAGCTGAAGTTCGCGCCGACAAAGCCCATCAGCATCATGGTCAGCGACTGGGCGATGACGAACTGCCAGAGCGTCTGGTGTCCGCTGCTTGCCATCCACAGCTGCAGGCTGCCCACCACCAGGTAGGCCAGCAGCGCGGTGTGCGAGACGCGCCGCGCGCCGAAGCGTTCGACAATGCGCGAATTGGTGAAGTTGGCGCAGGCCATGGCCAGGGCCATGCCGCCGAAGATCACCGGGAACAGCGCTCCTGCGCCGAAATGTTCGGCCACCAGCTGCTGGCTCGACTGGATATAGCCCCAGCCGACGCCCAGCATGAAGGCGCTGCCCAGCACATAGCCGATGGCGGAGCGCGTCATCACCGCCTCGCGCATGTTGGCGGCGATGATCTTCGGATCGATCGGCTGGCGGTATTCGGGGTGCAGCGTTTCGGGCAGCCGCGCCCAGACCCACACCATCATCAGCAGCCCCAGCAGGCCCATCGCGCCGAAGATCCAGCGCCAGCCGATGGCCAGCATGATCCCCTGGCCGACCGTGGGCGCCAGCATCGGCACGACAAGGAAAATCACCGAAATCAGCGATTGCAGCCGCGCCATGCGATCGCCCTCGAAACGGTCGCGGATGATTGCCGGCGGCACGACGGAAAGCCCGGCGCTCATCAGGCCGAGCACGAAGCGCATGGCGATCAGCGCATCGATATCGTTGACCAGTGCCGATGCCAGCGACAGCACGACATAGCCGGCCACGCAGGTCAGCAGCACGGTCTTGCGGCCGAAACGGTCCGCCAGCGAACCGGGAAACAGCGAGCCCAGCCCCAGCCCGATCAGGAACACGCCGATGATCAGCTGCCGCTTGTTGGGATCGGCAACGTTGAGCTCGCTGGAGATCACGCCCAGCGCGGGCAGCATGGCATCGACGGCAAAGGCATGAAGCGCTTGCAGCAGGGCCAGCATGAACACCAGTTCGCGTTCGCCGATGGCCAGCGGCGCCGGGGGAGGAGTGGGCGACATGGCCCCGTCAATGAACGTTTGCCCAGCCAAGTGCCACCCCCGACGGCGAATATTTCGCACAGTGTGGCAGAAATCGAATAGCATGGGCGCCATGGAAACGACCGACCCGGATGAGGTGCGCGAGCCGATGGGGCTGCGCAAGATCATCCATGTCGACATGGATGCCTTCTACGCCTCGGTCGAGCAGCGCGACGATCCCGCGCTGCGCGGCCGGCCGGTGGCCGTGGGCGGCGATGGCCTGCGCGGGGTGGTTGCGGCGGCAAGCTATGAGGCGCGGCGCTTCGGCGTGCGCTCGGCGATGGCCTCGGCCAAGGCCAGGCGGCTGTGCGCGGAGCTGGTTTTCGTGCGGCCGCGCTTTGCCGTGTACCGCGAGGTGTCGCGCCAGATCCGCGCGATATTCCGCGAATATACCCCGCACGTGGAGCCGCTTTCGCTCGACGAGGCCTATCTCGACGTCACCGAAGACCTCAAGGGCATCGGCTCCGCCACGCGCATCGCCGAACTGATCCGGGCCCGGATCAAGGCCGAAACCGGGCTGACTGCCAGCGCCGGGGTTTCCTACAACAAGTTCCTCGCCAAGATCGCCAGCGACCAGAACAAGCCCGATGGCCTGTGCCTGATCCGCCCGGGCGAGGGCGCGCGTTTCGTTGCGCAGCTGCCGGTGCGGCGCTTCCACGGCATCGGCCCCAAGGGCGCGGAAAAGATGGAGCGGCTGGGCATCCACACCGGCGCGGATATTGCGGCGAAGGACCTGCACTTCCTGCGCCAGCACTTCGGCAGCCAGGCGGAATACCTCTACCGCGTCGCCCGGGGGATCGACCTGCGCCGGGTGAGCGCCGACCGTCCGCGCAAGTCGGTCGGGGCGGAGCGGACCTACGATCACGACATCTCCACCGGCCCCGCCATGCACGAGGCACTCGACCGGATCGTCGCCATTGTCTGGGGCGATATCGAGCGGTTGGGGGCCAAAGGCCGCACGATAACGCTCAAGCTGCGCTATTCCGACTTCACCCTGAAAACGCACGCCCGCTCGCTGGCGCAGGTGGTCAACGGGCGCGCCGAATTCGCGGCCATCGGTCATGCCCTGTTGGACGAGCTACTGCCCCTGCCGCAGCCGGTCCGCCTGCTGGGGCTGACCCTGTCATCGCTGGAGGGCGATGGCCCGGCCGGCCCGGTCAGCCCGCGAGAGGCCGCGCAGCTTTCGCTGCTGTGACATAGCCCGGCAACGCGCCGACCAGCTTGGGGGACATAGCCTGCGGCAGGCGGTCAAGCGCGAAAAAGCACGCCTCGATCACCTCGCGGCCATCGGGCCGGGGGCTGTCTTGCGTCCAGCCGGCAACGATGCGGACCTCGTGACATGCGCCATGCAGGACATCGCTGACGAAGCCCACCTCGACCATGCCGGACAGTTGCAGGCCCGCCTCTTCCATCACTTCACGCGCGGCGGCGGCGCGGGCATCTTCGCCGCGCTTCAGACCTCCGCCAGGCAGCATCCAGCCGCGCGAGCCATAGGAATGGCGGATCAGCAGCACCCGGTCCGTGTCGTCCAGAACCACCACCCGGCAGCCTGTCACCCGCGCGCCGCTCCATCGCCACCAGCGCAGGCGGATGAAGTGGACCGTGCGCAGCGCAACGATGTGGACGGGGCGGGGTATCAGGTAAAGCATGTGACGGGCGCGTGCACCACCTTCAGCAGCCGCGCCACCGGCAGGTCATTGGCGCCCAGTGCCGCCGCCTCGAACAGTGCGCGCTTTTCCGCGCCGCGAATGACGAAGAACAGCGCGTCGCAGTCGGCGAGCGCCGGAATGGTCAGCGTCAGCCGGTCGAACGGGGCTTCGGGCGGCAGGGGATCGGGCGTGATGCGGCGCAGCGGCAGCGGATCGTCCGCCTGTGGATCGGTATTGGGGAACAGCGAGGCGACGTGGCCATCGTTGCCCATGCCCAGCCAGGCGAGCGCGAAACGCGGCGGCACCGCGCCTTCCGCCAGTGGCACGATCCGCGCGCCCAGCGGTTCCAGCAGCGCCCGGATGCGGCCGACATTCGATGCGGCATGGTCCTCGGGCACGATGCGGTCATCCCCCGGCCAGACGCAGACGCGGCGCCAGTCGATGGCGTGATGCGTCAGTTCGGCAAGGATCGGAAAGGGGGTGGATCCGCCCGGCAGGGTGATAGCCACCCCTTCCGAGCCCGCCCGCTGCAGCGCGATCAGCAGGCGGTCGGCGATCCAGTCGGCAATGGCGCGGTCGCTGGCGTTGTCGATCACTTCGATGGGCATGGCATGGGTCTAGCCCCTTTGCGCCGCCCTGTCGCGCCTAACCGATCACGCTGGAGAGGAACCATACCCGCTGCTCGGCCTGGTCGGTCCAGTCATCGACGATGCCGTCGGTGGCATTGTCCCCCGCATTGCCGGCGGCTTCCTTCACCTCGCGCAGCCGGGCGATGAAGGCGCGGTTATCGGCCACCAGTTCACGCACCATGGCTTCGGCATCAAGGTCGGCGGCGTCCTGATCGGCGATGGACGAACGCGCGGCGATGGCGCCGATCGAGGTCAGCGTGGCGCCGCCGTTCTTGCGCACGCGTTCGGCGATCAGGTCGGTCAGGGCGAAGATTTCCGCCGCCTGCTCGTCAAACAGCAGGTGCAGGTCGCGGAACTGCGGGCCCTTGACGTGCCAGTGGAAATTCTTCGTCTTGATGTAGAGCGCAAAGCTGTCAGCCAGCAGGTGGTTGAGGCTGTCGACAAGCGCGCGTCGGGCATTGGCATTGTGGTCAGTCATGGTCCGGTTCCCTTTCGCTGGGCAATAAAGGGATCATGCCGCAAATCGTTCAATCGGTTAAACTGATAAGAATGGAAAGTTTGATCAAATTAAACGATCAAGGCAATCCGCGCCAGGCAAGCAGCAATCCGGCGAGCAGCAGGAAGGCACCGGCGATCCGCCGCAACCGGGGCATCAGCGGATGGCCTGCGATTTCGGGCGCGGTCCATGCCGTGGCCAGCGCCACCGCGCCGCTGGCAATGGCACCCAGGGCCGCGGTTACCGGCGCGGCGCTGAGCAGGGCGAGGGCAAGGACCATGAAGCGCACGGCGTCGGTCACCTGCTGCGCAGCGATGACAAGCCCTGCGGCGAACAGCGACTGCGTCGGCTCCTCTGGCGGGCGCTTGGCCCCCAGCAGCAGCGCCTCGCCACCGGCAAGCACCAGCGCAATTCCGGCGAAGATCATCTTCGCGCCGCTGCCCGGCACCTGCCCCGAAAGCGTCGTCGCCAGCCAGGCGGCGGCGGCACAGGTCAGCGCGGTGACGGCAAGCGCGACGATAAGCAGCCCCGGCCGCGCACCCTGCCGGGCAGACATCTGCGCCACCAGCAACTGGTCGCGCGCGCCAAGGCTGGCGAGCAGGCAGGCAAGGAAGGCGAAAAGAAAGCCGCTCATGCCGGTTCAGCCACGGCGCCTTGGCGGCAGGGCGGGTTTCGTGCCACCCGCGCCTAGAGCCTCGGCAGCGTCACTCCGCGCTGGCCCATGTACTTGCCCGCGCGGTCGGCATAGCTCGTCTCGCAGGGCTCGTTGCCCTTGAGGAACAGGAACTGGCAGGCGCCTTCGTTGGCATAGATCTTGGCGGGCAGGGGCGTGGTGTTGGAGAATTCCAGCGTCACGTGGCCTTCCCAGCCGGGTTCCAGCGGCGTCACGTTCACGATGATGCCGCAGCGGGCATAGGTGCTCTTGCCCAGGCAGATGACGAGCACATCGCGCGGCACGCGGAAGTATTCGACCGTGCGGGCAAGCGCGAAGGAATTGGGCGGGATCACGCAGACGTCGGTCTTGCGGTCGACGAAGGAGTTGGCGGCGAAGTCCTTGGGATCGACCACGGCGCTATCGACATTGGTGAAGATCTTGAACTCGTCCGCCACGCGCGCGTCATAGCCGTAGGAGGAGAGCCCGTAGGAAATGCAGCCTTCGCGCCGCTGGCTTTCGACAAACGGCTCGATCATGCCGTTTTCGCGCGCCTGCTGCCGGATCCACTTGTCTGAAAGAATCGCCATGCGCCTGTGATTCCCCAGCGAAGCGGCTGGGGCAAGGGCACTGGCACGGTTTTCCTTACCTGATTTCCCGCGCGCCCAGCTGCGGGTTGAGCCGCGTGACAAGGTTGAGCCACAGCTTGGGCCGTCTTACCAGGTTCTGCGGCACGTCGGCCCTGATGCCCACCATCTGCGCGATGCGGGCGACGAAATGGATGCAATTGCGCTTGTCGAGCAGGTAGCGCTTCTGGCCCGGCGCATCCTTCCACGCGTTCACCTCTGCGACGATGGCCTGGTACTGGGCATCGCTGAGCGGCACGGTAAAGTGCCGGTTGGTGGAGCGGATGTACTTGTCCTTTTCCACCTGGATGATCCCCGGCACCGGCCCGTTAAGCGCCGACAGCGCAGAGGCGCTGGTGGAATAGCCATAGTTTTCGCGCACCTGTCGCCCGTCGGCCAGGGTGCCTTCCAGCACGATGAAGGCATGGGGATAGCGCCCGCCCAGGTAGGATCCATTGAACGAATGGAAAGAAAGCAGGACCTGCGCCGATGCGGGCAAGGGCAGCAGGAGCAGACAAAGAGCGACCAGGAAGCGGAACATGCCCGCATCCTAGCCGCCAGGTGGTGGATGGTTCCGTGGCGCGATCGAAAATGCGCCGGACGGATAGGATGACGGGCCTGCCCGATCGGGGAGGGTTGATGGACAGGCCCGTATGTCCCCCGCAGGCGGGGGGGAATTGGATCAGAAGCGCACGCCGACCGTGACGTTCCAGGTGCGCGGATCGCCGTAGTAGACGGTCTGGATGTTGCCGACCGAGCTGAACTCCTGCCCGTCGGTGCGATAGCGGCTGTCGGACACGTTCTTCACCATGCCGCGCAGGTAGTAGGAGCCAAGGTCCACCTGGGCATAGAGATTGCCGAGGAAGTAGCCCGGCTCGACCAGTCCCGGACGGTTATCGACCGAGAGGTAGTGCTTGTCGACAAAGCGGGCATCGCCGCCCAGCGTCAGCGTCGCTTCACCCATCGGGATCTTGTAGTCCGCGCCAAGGCGCAGCGTCAGCGGCGGCGCGAAGGCGGGGCGGCAGGTGATCGCCGTTCCGGTGGGGTTGCAGCTGTAGGACGGAGCGCGGCGGCCGTCGTTGAATTCCTGGTAATCGGCATCGAGGTAGCCGACCGAGGCATTCAGCGTCAGCGCCTTCGTCGGCTTGATCGTCGCCTCGATCTCGAAGCCCTGCATCCGCAGCTTGCCGGCGTTGATCACCGGGAAGCTGCCACCGTTGATGCCGGTGTTGCCGCCACCGACGCGGGCCTGGAAATCGCGGTACTGCGAATGGAACAGCGCGGCGGAAAGCAGGACGCGGCCATCGAGCAGGCTGGCCTTGGCGCCCAGTTCATAGGTCCACACGGTTTCAGGCGCGAAAGTGGGGACGATCTTGGTGGTCGATCCCACTGCCAGCGTCACGTCGCCAAGGCCGTTGACGCGGCCGTTGAACCCGCCCGACTTGAAGCCCTTGCTGGCCGAAACGTAGATCGTGCTGTTCTCGGTCGGCTTGTAGGACAGGCTGGCCATCGGCGTCCACGCGTCGAACGTCACCCGGTCCAGCGTGTTGAACGGCGAGGGCAGGCTGTTCGGGAAAGTGAAGGTGCTGACGATGTTGATCGTCGAGAATACCGGGCTGGTCGTGGTTGCCGTGGTGGTGCGGAAATAGTCCTTCGATTCATGCGTGTAACGCAGGCCCGCCGTGAGCGAGAGCTTGTCGGTAAGGCTGTAGGTCAGCTGGCCGAAGGCGGCGTAGCTCTTGGTCACCTGGTCGTCGCTGATCGTGCGCAGGAAGTTCAGCGGCGTGCCGAGGTAGCGCAGGTAGCTGTCGGCATAGGCTTCCTGGTAGGAATCGACGCCTTCGTTCAGGTAATAGAGGCCGAGCACGCCCTTCAGCTTGTCACTGGTGTACTTCAGCTGCATTTCCTGGCTGAACTGGTGCTGGTCCAGCCCGACGAAGACATCGCCCAGCTCGGCCGCCGTCGCGTCGATATCGACGAAGAAGGCGGTCTTCAGCTTGCGATAGGCGGTGATCGAGGTCAGCTGCAGCGCATCCGACAGGTCGACGTTGATCGTGCCCGAGACACCCCAGTGGTCGAGTTCCTGCCCTTCGTTGCCCTTGAAGCTGGTCGAGGCCTTGAAGGCGTAGGGCGCGGTCGGCGCGGCAGCGATGATGAACGGAGTGACGGCCGAGAAGGTGGCGTTGTAGTCAAAGCCCACCAGGTCTGCCGTGGCATGGCCCAGCGTCAGGCTATTGCGCTGGCGGGTATAGTCGCCCGAGACCAGCAGCTCGACATTTTCGGCGGCCTTGACGCGCAGGATCGAACGGAACGACAGGTTGTCGCGGTCATTGTACTTGCGGCCCGTAGCCGGGTCGGTGACGATGCCGTCGCGCTGGTCATAGACCCCGGCGAGCGAGATCGCGGCCATTCCGGGCGCCAGCGGCACCGAGACATAGCCCTTGGCGGTCATCTCGTTGTAGCGGCCATAGGTGAAGGCGGCTTCGCCGTTCAGCGCATCATAGTCCGGCTTCTTGGAGACGATGTTCACCGCGCCGCCGATGGTGTTCTTGCCATAGAGCGTGCCCTGCGGACCGCGCAGCACTTCCACGCGCTGGACGTCGAACATGTTGAGCAGCGCGCCCTGAATGCGGCTGAGATAGACGCCATCGACATAGACGCCGACCGCCGGGTCGAAGGTCTGCAGCGCGTCGGGCTGGCCGATGCCGCGGATGAAGAAATTGGCGCTGGTCGCCGAACCGCGGCCCTGCACGATGTTCACGTTGGGAACCGCGCCCTGCACGCCGGAAAGGTCGGCCGCGCCCAGCTTGGTTAGCTGCGCGCTGCCCATGGCGGTAACCGCGATCGGCACGTCGATCAGCTTTTCCTCGATCTTGCGCGCGACCACGGTGATTACTTCGCCATCGGCCTCTTCGGCGGGCGCATCCTGCGCGAAGGCGGGGGTGGCAAGCGTGGTGAGGGCCGTTGCGGCCAGGGCCATGCGGATGGTGCGACGCGTGCGGATCATGGAACGAACTCTCCCTGCGGCGCCCGATTGCGCCGACTCCTGATTCGTCAATATTGAAAGTTGAACCACCTTTCAACTTTTGATTGGCGAACGCGCCGGTTCGCGTTAAGCCGTGGCGCAGAGGCAACAGCGGCGAAGGGCCGGCTGCCCGGCGGGAGACTTGGGAAAGTGGCGCAGGATCCGGCGCAGAAAGTGCAGAAGGGCGCGGCCAGCCCCGGCAAGGAGCCGCGCACCGCGCGTGGGCGCGAAACGCTGCGCCGCCTGCTCGATGCCGCCGCCGCCGAATTCGGCGAGCGCGGTTTCCATGAAGCCTCGATCAGCGGCATCACCCGCCGCGCCGGCACCGCGCTGGGCAGCTTCTATACCTATTTCGACAGCAAGGACGCGATCTTCTCGGCGCTGGTGCGGCACATGAGCCAGTCGGTCGCCACGGCGGCCGCGGCGGGCGTTACCCCGGGCAGTACCGGCGTCGTCCGCGAGCGCGAGGCGCTGGCCGCTTTCCTTGCCTTCGCGCGTGAGCACAAGGAATTGTACCGCATCATCGACGAGGCGGAATTTGCCGATCCAGCGGCCTGGCGCGCGCACTACGAAGGCACCGCCACCCGCATCGCGGCCCGCTTCGACGAGAGCGTTGCCGCTGGCAGCGTGGCTCCGGGCGACAGCGAGGTGCGCGCCTGGGCGGTGATGGGAATGAACGTGTTCCTGGGCCTGCGCTTTGGCATCTGGGGGGATGACCGCAGCGTGGATGACGTTGCCGCAGAGGCCGAGAAATTGCTGCGCGACGGTGTGGGCCGCCGGCCCTAGGCGGTCAGATCCCCGCCCACCACTGGTAGCCGCGCGCGTCCTCCCAATAGCCGCCCTTGCCGCCATAGAGCCCGGCGAGGCTGGACCGCGCCTCTATCCGCATCACGTATTTCGCGTGCTTGTAGCCCAGCTGGCGTTCTGCCCGCAGGCGGATCGGTGCGCCGTGGGCCACGGGCAGCGGCAGGTCGTTCATCGCCCAGGCCAGGATCGTCTGGGGATGGTGGGCCTCGATCAGGTCGAGCGATTCGTAATAGGGCGCAGAGCCGAAGCTGTCGGCGCAGTGGAACACGATGAAGCGCGCGGCGGGCAGCAGGCCCGCCTGCTTCAGGATCGGGCCGAGCTGCGGCCCTTGCCACTTGCCGATCGCGCTCCACCCTTCGACGCAATCGTGCCGGGTGATCTGGCTGCGCTGCGGCATGCCCCTCAGCGCCTCGAGCGGCAGGTCCAGCGGGCGCAGCACCAGCCCGTCGACCCGCAAGGCCCAGCGCGCGAAGCCATCGGCCAGATGGCTCGCCCAGGCGGCATTGCCGTTGGCGTGCAGGTTGCCGTTGGCGCGGAACACCGGCGAGCGTTGCGAGGGCGCGAACTCGGGAGCCAGGGCATTGCCGGCGATGCCGCGCTGCACGGCATAATGCGCGTCGGCCCCGGCCTCGAGCAGGCTGCGGAAGGGGCCGGGCTGCGTCAGCCGGTCGCACCCGCCAAGCAGCAGGCCACCGGCGCCAAGCGCTCCGGCAGAAAGCAGGCGGCGGCGGGAAAGCGGCTCAGCCATCGTGGGCCTCCTTGCGCGCTGGGGGCAGGGCGAAGCGACCGGTGATCATCGCGCGCACCCCGTTCACCGGCCCGGCGAGCAGCACCATGGCAAGGTGGACAATGACGAACAGCACCAGCCCGGCAGCGCACAGGAAGTGGACCGATCGCGCCGACTGCCTGCCGCCGAACAGGTCCGGCAAGCCATGCAGCGCCGCGCCGATCGCCGGGGACATGGCCAGCCCGGTCAAAACCAGCAGCGGCAGCAGCACCAGCAGGACAAGGCAATAGGCCAGCTTCTGCAGCACGTTGTAGCGCGCCGCCGCCTCGCCGCGAGGCAGGCGCAGGCGGGCGTGGCTGGCGATGTCATGCCACAGGTTGCAGGGCGAGAGCTCTGCCAGCCGGGGCCGCAGGTCGCGCCACAGGTGCCCATTGACCAGCGACCAGCCGAGATAGGCAGCCGTCGCCAGGCCGAACAGCCAGGCAAAGGCCAGGTGCCACAGCCGCGCATCGGCAAGGTTGTAGGTGGAAGGAAGGGTCATCCAGCCGGGAAACTCGGGCAGTTCCAGCCAGGCCTTGTCGGGATTGGCGCCAAAATGCCCCCAATAGAGCCGCGGGTGCGCGTTGGAGATCATCAGCCCGCTCATCAGCATGACGGTTGCCGTCGCAAGGTTCACCCAGTGCCACAGGCGCGTGGACAGGCGGTGGCGCGCGATCACGCGCGGCGTTGCTTGCTGACCGGCAATGTCCTGCATCGGCGATCCTTCCCTGCCGCCGGCAATGCTAGCCGCAGCCGCGCGATTGGGCAAATGGCACCGGGCGCCCGCTTAGCGGTGGCTGAGCCCCGGGTTCTCCGGCGTAAGCATGATCCGCAGCGAGTTCTGGACGAAGGCGATGGTGACATACTGGCCGACCATCGAGGGAAACTCGATCATCTGCGCCTCGTCCCAGCTCCGGGCCAGAACCTCCCATGTCTCGCTGGTCATGGCATGGTCGCCAATCAGCTCTTCCACGCCGCGCAGGACGGCTGCCTCGTGCTCGCTCCAGCCCGGATCGGCCGAACCGCGCGTCACCCGTTCCACCTCCTCGGCGCTCACCCCGAAGCGCTTGGCGATGTCGACATGCTGGCCCCATTCGTAAGGTGCGCGGGTAAGCCAGCCGATGCGCAGGATCGCCAGTTCGCGCTCGCGCGCCGGGATGCGGCCGTTGAACAGGGCGGTGCCCATTTCCATCTGCCGCACGAACAGCTCGGGGTGCTTCATCATGGTGCGCATGTAATCGGGGATCTTGTCCGGCGTGACCGAGACGGCCCCCGCCCCGTTGCGCACCGCATTGACGAGCCCCAGCGTGCCGACATCCACGGCATCGCCCGTCAGCGCTGCAATCCGC
Source organism: Novosphingobium sp. TH158 (assembly GCF_002855555.1). Classification (NCBI taxonomy): domain Bacteria; kingdom Pseudomonadati; phylum Pseudomonadota; class Alphaproteobacteria; order Sphingomonadales; family Sphingomonadaceae; genus Novosphingobium; species Novosphingobium sp. TH158. The sequence continues at coordinate 2,510,213 of NZ_PKRT01000001.1, forward strand.
GGGCCATCGCCGATGACCTGCGCCTCGCGCTCGGCAATGTCGAACCGGATCTCGCCATGCTCGATTTCACCCATCATTCCGCTCCTGACTGGCCTCGCCCGCAGGCTAGAGGCGACCGCCGACAGCAGGCAAGCGCTGGCAGGACTGATCGCCGGGAAGATGCCGTTGACCCCATCCCGCCCCCTGTGCCAAAGGACCTGCACTCGGGCGGGTGTAGCTCAATGGTAGAGCAGAAGCTTCCCAAGCTTACGACGAGGGTTCGATTCCCTTCACCCGCTCCAGCCCTCCCTTCCCAGAACATCCCGAAAATGCTACGGAACCCTCGGAAATTCTAGGGTTTTCACGCCGCATTTGTCCCGCCTGCACCCGCCTTATCTCGCCACGTCTCGCGAATCTGGGGGCCATTTCGGGGGCCAAGTGGGTTTGGTTCAATTCGAGTGGCCCCCAGCCTGGGGGCCACTTGGGATGGAAGGGACTGAAATCGTGGCACTAACTGACGTCGCTGTCCGCAATGCCAAGCCGGGTCCGAAGCCCTACAAGTTGGGCGATTCCCACGGCCTGTTCCTGCTGGTCCAGCCAACCGGCGGGAAACTTTGGCGGCTCAAGTACCGGGTTGACGGGCGGGAGAAGAAGCTGGCGATTGGCACTTACCCAGAGATCGGTCTGGGCGAGGCACGCAGGCGGCGCGATGAAGCTCGCGAGGCCATGGCCGCCGGCAAGGATCCGGCACGGGAGAAACAACGCGACAAGGTCCGAGCGAAACTCAACGCAGAAAACACCTTCGCCGCCATCACCGCCGAGTTTTGCGAGAAGCGAAAGCGGGACGGTCAGCGGGCCTGGGCACCGGCTACTGCCAAGCGTAGCGAGTACCTTCTGGCGATCCTGTGCGGTTCAATCGGCAACATGCCGATCGCCGAGATTGAGCCCGCAGATGTGCTGGTCGCAGTTCGCCGGATCGAAGGCAAAGGCAAACTCGAAAGCGCCCGGCGCACGCTCCAACTGGCAGGCTCGGTGTTCCGCTATGCGGTCGCCACGGCGCGCCTCAAGTCCGACCCTACGCGTGACCTCAAGGGGGCACTGACAAGCCCCACCGTCACCCACTACGGGGCAGTCATCGATCCCGCCGGGGTGGGCGAACTGCTCCGGTCAATCGATGGGTATGAGGGGCAGCCGATTACCAAACTCGCGATGCAACTTGCCCCTCATGTGTTTGTCCGCCCCGGCGAACTACGACACGCGGAATGGTCGGAAATCGATCTGGAAGGGGCAGTATGGACGATCCCGGCAGGGAAGACCAAGATGCGCAAGGAAAATGTCGTTCCGCTCTCGCGCCAGGCCATTGCGATCCTGAAGAACGTGCAGCCACTGACCGGACCGAGCGGCTATGTTTTCCCCTCCGTCCGCACCCGACGCCGCCCGATGAGCGACAACACGATCAACGCGGGGCTCCGCCGCCTCGGTTATGCGACCGACGAAATGACCGCCCACGGCTTCCGCGCGATGGCATCCACACTGCTAAACGAAAGCGGCAAATGGAACCCCGACGCCATCGAACGTGCACTGGCCCATGGCGACACCGACAAGGTACGCGCCGCGTACCATCGCGGCGCCCATTGGAAGGAGCGGGTGGCCATGGCGCAGTGGTGGAGTGACTACCTGGACGAGCTGCGGAACGGGGCGAAATCGGTCTGAGGGGCGATCGAAAAGGGCCGGCCGAATGCAACAGGCGCGCAAATCGCGACTTGCGCGCGATTTTTCAGGATAGGTTATTGTTATTGCTGTATTTATCCTCGTCGCAGGTGCGATTGCAAATCATGATTTGGAGGCAAATCGGTTTGACACTAGCCTGAAATTTCCAGTTTTTCCCAATTTTACCAACCGCTTGTACCCTGCAGTCCACTGCGTACGGTGTGCTTGTCAGCCAACTGCAGATCCAGCTTCAATCGCTTGGCATGCAGGACTTTCAAGTAGAAGAACTCTTGTCTGACGTGGCCGAAGCCTCGCGGCGCCTGAGCGTGCATAATTCGACCTATTCGACAAACTTAGCGTAGCGGATTGCCCGTCGCCCGTACATCCTGCTAGCCACAGCTCCATGCCCATACCAGACTACCAGACGCTAATGCTTCCAGTGCTTTCCGTTGCTGCAGGAGGCGAGGTAAGGGTACCGATTGCAGCTCAGATAATCGCTGATCAGCTGGGTCTTACCTAAGATGAACGCGAGGAGATGCTGCCAAGCGGCAAGCAGCGCCTTTTGCATAACCGCGTTCACTGGGCCAAGTTCTACATGTCGAAGGCAGGCCTGATCGACAGTCCAAAGCGGGGCGTCTTTGTGGCGTCCCCTGCTGGTCACGCATTGCTCGCCACCAAGCCCGAACGTATCGACGTCGAGACGCTCAAGGCCTTTCCGTCGTTTGCCGAGTTTTACGGGCGGGCAGGGGCTAGTGCCGAGCCTGACTAGGCTGCAGCGACCGTCGCGGCGACGCTTTCTGACGCCACGCCCGAAGAACAGATCGACGCTGCGCATTCTGTAATGACCGCAGCGTTGAAAGCCGATTTGCTGCAGCGCGTTCTCGAGCAATCTCCTGCCTTCTTTGAACGCCTGATCATCGATCTACTCGTAGCAATGGGTTACGGCGGGTCTCATGAAGATGCCGCGCGCCAGCTTGGCAGGTCCGGTGACGGTGGCATAGACGGTATAATTGACGAAGATCGGCTTGGCTTGGACCGAATCTATGTTCAAGCGAAGCGCTACTCGACTGGTTCCGCAGTGGGCCGCCCCGAAGTCCAAGGGTTCGTCGGAAGCCTTGTCGGATTGGGCGCGAGCAAGGGCGTTTTCGTAACGACCTCTGCCTTCAGCAAGCAAGCTACGGAATACGCTCGAAGCCTGCAGCAACGGGTTGTTCTCATCGATGGCCCACGCCTTACCGAACTGATGACCGAGTTTGGTGTTGGTGTCCGAACTACCCGCGTGATCGACGTCAAGCGGCTCGATGAAGACTTTTTGCGGATGATGTTTGAACGTCAACAGCTGGGACAATTCTGCCGTTCCCAAGTCACCGTCAAACGGCAGAGTTTGCCAAAGGCGGACTCAGTTGGTGAGGCCCTGAATGGCGACAATCTCAGACGAAGGCGTCCAGAAATCTAGGGGCTACTCACATGGCTGCCCTGGGCGCTGCTGCTGAAATCAAATAGAATGTCCTCAATCCTGCCAGAAATTGGAGTGTCGGCCCTAGCTTCGGACAGGACAGTTGAACCGTTGTCGATGCCGACACCGAAGACCTCGGAAATGCCGAAGGAGGCCGGTATGGCGAAGGAGATCGCCTCGGATGCGACGCGCTGTCCGTTCACTTTGATTTCCACGTCATGTTCCGGAGACCCGCGCGTGCCGGAAAAGGCCAGTTCAACTGTCGCCTTGCCGGCAGCAATCGGTACGTTGGCGGCAACTTCTTTCACTTGTCCCGACAGCGACCGTAGCACCAGTACCGGCTTGCCCTCCCTAAGGTAGAGTCCCATGCCCCCCAGCTGACCACCCGATGCGAAAATCGGGCCTGTCGCACCGTCTTCAAACAGATCCAGCGTCGCCTTCATGGTGAAGCCAAGTGAGCTGACAGGAGGGGCGACTTGTGCCGGGATGTTGCCCACTGTGCCAGAATAGCGCCACTTGCCTCCTCGGCTCCGGAAATTGGCAGCGAACTTACTGACGCCCGTTTGCACGCTTTCTGCGATGCCTCCGAGAGGATAGACATTGTACCGTACAGCTTGCGCCTCGAACTCTTTGGCAAGCAAACTTGTGCGTTCAGGCTCACGAGCGGCAAGATCGGTTGTCTGGCCAGGATCGCGCGCGATATTGTAGAGTTCCCAGGCTTCACTGGGCGCGCCAGAGCTGGTGTTGTCCCAGGTCTTGATCCGGTGCGTCGTGTTTATCGACCACTCGCCATCGATCAGCGCTTTGTTGCCGTGCAGCTCGTAGTACTGTGCCGGCCGCGAAGTATTCGGCTCCCGGGCAGTAAAACTGTAGGCGAAGCTTACTCCGTCCATGGGTTGCTGTTTCACGTTGTTCACAGTCTCGGCCAGCGAAACGCCGGTCGCATTCAGGATGGTCGGAGAAATGTCGGTTACGTTGACGAATTGCCTCCGCAATTCGCCCCGCGCAGCGATCCCCTTGGGCCATGACACCACGAGCGGTACATGGATTCCCCCCTCGTGCGTTACCTGCTTCCAGTAGCGGAAAGGCGTATTTCCAGCGACGGCCCATCCCGCGCTGTAATGAGGGTATGTTTCGGGGCCACCCCACCGATCCAAGTAGGCCATGTTTTCCGCATCGTCGGGATAGGCCCCCGTAACCAGTGCGGCCTCGTTGTGCATTCCGCCTCTTCCGCCTTCGGCGCTGGCGCCATTGTCGCTGGTGACGATGACCATCGTGTTTTCCAGTTCGCCGCGCGCCTGCAGATCATCAAGGATACGGCCAAATTCGTGGTCAGCATAACCGACCGAGGCAGCGAAAACTTCCATTTGGTGCGCGTAAAGCCGCTTCTGCTCCGATGTCAGGCTTTCCCAGGCAGGTATTTCGGCAGGTCGTGGCGCAAGCTTCGTACCCTTGGGGACCAGCCCTTTGGCTATCTGGTTCTTCAGGATGATTTCGCGAGCCTTGTCCCATCCCATGTCAAACTGGCCGCGATAGCGCTCGATCCATTCCCGGGGGGCATGGTGGGGAGCGTGTGCTGTCCCGGTCGCCCAGTACATGAAAAAAGGTGCCGGGGAACCTGCGGCATCGCGATCTCCGATCATGGCAATGGCACGGTCGGCAAGATCACGATTGAGATGATACATTGGGTCTGTGGGTCTTGCGACGGGTGTCGTGTCGCGGATCAGGATCGGGTTCCAGTTGTCGGCATCGGCGGCCAGGAAGCCATAGAAGCGATCAAAGCCTTGCCCGGTAGGCCATTGGGTGTACGGCCCTGCGGGCGAGGCCTCGCTGGCAGGCAAGTGATCCCATTTGCCGAGTGCAAATGTGCGGTATCCGGCTTGCCTGAGATTGGCAGCGATGCTCCCTGCCGACGGCGGGATTTGCGCATCATAACCAGGAAACGGTCGCGCGGAAGCTGCATGGCCGCCGAGATGGACAGTGTGCGGGTTCCGACCAGAAAGGATGGCGGCTCGACTAGCCGAACATATCGCTGCAGTCCGATAGTTGGCATAGACCAGACCCATTCGTGCCACGCGGTCGATGTTGGGAGTTGCCACGAGGCCGCCGAAACATGAGAGCTGGGCGAAGCCGATGTCGTCAAGCATCCAGACAAGTACGTTTGGTCGTTGTTCCTGCCTTTGCGATGCGGCCACGGGCGGAGAGCCTTGTGTTGCCTGCTGCGCGCGGGCGGAACCGGCGATGCAGACGGCCAATGCCAGAGAGCTTGCCATCGCGGCCATCGAACCCATCCGCATTTTCATACCGTCTTTCCACTTGTGACTAATCGTTGGCACTTGAATGACCCCGCAGCTTTCTGTCAAATTCATTCGGATGCCCAAACTTATAACTTTGCCGAACATCGATTTCCGTCAGTTGCGACATGTGGTCGTGCTGGCCCGACACCTCAGCTTCACAATTGCGGCCAGAGAACTGGGATTGACGCAACCCGCCCTGACCAAAAGCATTCAAGCGATCGAGGAGCGTTTGGGCGCCAGGCTTTTCGACCGGGACCGTGGCGGCGTGAGGCTTACCGAACTGGGCTGGCGCTACGCGAGGCGGGCCGGCGACCTTCTGGTCGAGGCCAAAGAACTGGATGGGATGGCACGGCAGTCCGCAAATGGCGTGGGAGGTGAAGTCCATTTCGGCATGGCGCCTTTGCCGGCGCAAGTTCTGCTTCCCGCACTTTTCATCCGGGAGTTCAAGGAAAACCCGGAGTTGATCAGTCATGTCGCTATCAGCGACCCAGAGACTCTGGTTGCACGCGTGGCTTCCGAGGAACTTGAATTTTGTGTTTGCCCGCAGCGTTCATCGCTCCCATCGATGCTGCGGCGCGATGATCTGGGGACAATTGGCATTTCCCTGCTCGTTCGGGTAGATCACCCTCTCATCGTCGATCCTGAAAGCAACCGCCTTGAGGATTTTCCCCTAATTGTATCCAGTCAAATGCCTGATGTCGGACTGCAGATGCCTGGCAGCCCGAAGTTGGGGCCGCTGCGTGTCGCCGTTGATGATTTCGGCGTGCTGACTCGCATCGCCAGGGGGAGCGATGCCGTGTGGCTGTCATCAGCATTTGCCGCCCGTCAGGAGCTTGAGGATGGTCTGCTCACCAAGCTCTCCGCATTTGACGGCTTGCTTGAGGCTCGGATCAGCCTCGTAATGTACAGTCACTCGCGACGCTCGCTTTCCCCGGCAGCAAAGCGATTCAGGGATTGGTTTCACACGCAGATCATCTCGCATTTGCCGGCTTAACCACAGTACGACCATTTACGGGTCTCTCGCCTATCTGAAATCAAACAGGACAGTAGCGACCTTTCCGGGGAATGATGATGCTCGACAAGCGCCTAGCTGACGACATCATCCGGTATCTGCGCAACCAGAACGCCGCCGCGCCGGGCAAGCGCTTCATGCTCTACTGGGCGCCCGGATCGACTCACGCGCCGCATCAGGCTCCCGCAGATTACATCGCCCGCTTCAAAGGCCGGTTCGATCAGGGTTGGGACAAGCTGCGCGAGGAGACGTTCAAGCGCCAGCTTGCCGCCGGGATCGTGCCTAAAGGGACGAAGCTCACCCCACGTCCTGCCGAAATCCCTTTGTGGGATTCGCTGACCGCCGGCCAGAAGGCTTTCGCCGCGCGGGCCATGGAAGTCGCTGCTGCGCCGATGGCCTATCAGGACGAGCAGATCGGCCGCGTGCTGGCTGAACTTGACCGGATGGGCCTGTCATCGAACACCCTCGTCTCGATCATACAGGGTGACAACGGCGCAAGCGGAGAGGCAGGACCTCCCGGCACGATCAACGAGCTTCGCTCGATCAGCACGCACGACGAGAACGAGGCGTGGATGGAGGCCAACACCGACAAGCTCGGCGGGCCTGAGACCTATCGCAACTCCCCGGTCGGCTGGGCCTGGGCGATGAACACACCGCTGCGCTGGGTGAAGCAGATGCCGTCGATGCTGGGCGGGGTGCGCAACGGCATGATCCTCAACTGGCCCGGCCATGTGGCGCATCCGGGCGCGGTGTGCAGCCAGTTCGGCCACCTTGTAGATATCGCGCGGACCGTGCTCGATGCGGCGAAGCTGCCCGCGCCCGACAGCGTCTATAGCGTGAAGCAGAAGCCGCTCGACGGGCAAAGCCTGCTTGGCTCGCTGGCGGCTTGCGATGGCGCCAAGCCGCGCACGCAGTACTTCGAGATCGGCGGCAAGGTTGGCCTCTATCTCGACGGCTGGTTCCTCTCCGGCGATGATGGCCGCCCTTCTTGGATCGAACAGACCAAACCGCGCCCGCTGACGTGGACGCTCTACAATCTCGACAAGGACTTCGCCCAGGGCACCGACCTTGCCGCCAAGGAACCGGCCAGACTTTCCGAGATGCTTGCGTTGTGGAAAGCTGAAGCTGCGCGCAACAATGTCTTCCCGCTCGACAAGCCGGACGCCTCGGGTGCGGTCCTCGCATGGGGCAGCAAGTTCGGAGGCCTAGGCCTCTATCTCGATCACGGCCACGCCGCCTTCGCGTGGGCCAAGTCCACCGATCCGGCGGAGATGGCAACCGTGCGTTCGGCAACAACCCTGCCGCAAGGCAAGGTCAACCTCACTCTGCGGTTCGAGATCAAGGGCGGCACGGCAATCGCGATCCTTTCCAGCAATGGCGTTGAGCTGGCGCGCGGGCCTTTGCCGTCCATCGCGTTCCAGCCTTCCGGCAATGGAGAAAGCCTCGACATCTGTCGCGATCTTGGCGTAGGGGTCACCGCCTATGCCACGCCGTTCGGCGAGATCAAGGGCGATGTTCCGCATGTCTCAATTGACTTCGACTGACCTCCATCGCGGCATGGTGCGGCTTGACGGCGGCACCTTCGCGATGGGGTCGGACAGGTTCTACCCCGAGGAGGTCCCCGTCCGACGGGTGCGGGTCGATGCATTCTGGATCGACGAAACCCCGGTGACCAACGCCGATTTTGCCCGGTTTGTTGCCGAGACCGGCTATGTCACCTTCGCCGAACTGCCGCCCGATCCGAAGCAGTACCCGGGGATGGATCCTGCTCTTGCCCACCCCGGCTCGCTGGTGTTCGAGCCGACGCTCTGGCCGGTGCCGCTGAACGAGGTTTCCTGGTGGCAGTTCCGCCTCGGCGCAAACTGGCGCCAGCCGCTCGGCCCCGGTTCGACGATTATAGGGATCGAGGATCATCCGGTTGTGCATGTCACCCATGCCGATGCTGAAGCCTTCGCTCGCTGGGCTGGTAAGTCGCTCCCGACTGAAGCCGAGCACGAGTTTGCCTCACGCGGGGGCCTGGAGGATGCGGACTATGCCTGGGGCGATGAACTCGCCCCAGACGGGGCGATGCTCGCCAACTACTGGCAGGGCGCCTTTCCTCACGGAAACACCCTCGAAGACGGGTTCCTGCGCACCTCGCCGGTAAAATCCTATCCGGCCAACGATTATGGTATCTACGACCTCATTGGCAATGTCTGGGAATGGACCGACGACTGGTACGGTCAGCCCAAGCTCGAGAAGAAGCGTGCAGGGTCATGCTGCATACCTGAGAACCCGCGCGGCGGATTGCGCGGCGGTTCGATCGACAAGCGCGAACCGGTTCGCATTCCGCGCAAGGTCCTGAAGGGTGGCTCGCACCTTTGCGCCGAGGACTATTGCAGGCGCTATCGCCCGGCAGCCCGCTATCCGCAACCGATCGATACCTCGACCTGCCACGTCGGCTTTCGCTGCGTCGTGCGCGGTTAGGGAAAGGCAAGCAAGATCACAGCGCCGGCCACTCCCTAACCCACGTCTGGCGCGAATAGAAAAATTCCCAAATTGCTGCCGCTTTCGGGAAGCCCGCCGGTTACCCCGAATAGCCACTATGTCCTCGGCTATTGCCTGGATCACAAGGCACATGCCATCGGCAGGTTTTGGCGCAAACAGACATTCAAACGCCTTCTACAGAATGGCAACATCTGGTCGATTGCTGCCGCAATCAATGGTGCCGGTCTGTCGGCAACAGCGGACGATCTCGTCTGGTATTGTCTTTCTGAATCTCAGGATTTCCACAGGCATCTGACGCAGCAGGGGGCCATATTGGGGGCCACTGCCGCATTGGTACATCGAAAAATTATTTTTAATCTGTGCATTACGGTAGTTTTTGGCTTCCCTTCACCGCTCCAATTTCCCCACATCGCAGGCGCAAGTCCGCCGCGGGGCACGCGCGCTCTGCGCCTCAGCGTCCGGCGAGGTAGCGTACTGCCAGGGCGTAGCCGGTCGCGCCGAGGCCCGAGATGGTGCCGGTCACCGCCTGGCTGATGATCGTGTCCTTGCGCCAGTCTTCCTCGCGGCGGTGGATGTTGGAGATGTGCACCTCGACCACCGGGCAGTCGACCAGCTTGAGCGCGTCGAGAACCGGATAGCCGGCATAGGAGAAGGCGGCGGGGTTGATGACGATGCCGGCGAGGCCCTTGCGGCCCTGCTGGATCCAGTCGACCATTTCCGCCTCGCTGTTGGTCTGGCGAAAGTCGATGGCATGGCCGGTGGCATCGGCCTCTGCGCGGCACATGGCTTCGATGTCGGCCAGTGTGGTGCTGCCGTAGATTGCCGGTTCGCGCTCGCCCAGCAGGTTGAGGTTCGGTCCGTTGAGGACGAGGATGGTGCCGGCCATGGGACTTCGTGCTCCTGTTGCGTCCCCGCCTTAGGGCAAAGCGCGGCTCAGGGGAATCCCTTCGCCTTGTAAGCGGCAACCACCTCGGCCAGGACGGAAAGGGCCAGCGTTTCCGGATCGCGGGCAGAAGGGATCAGGCCGATCGGGCCATGGATCGCGGCGCTGCGGCTTTCGGGCACGCCTGCCCCGGCCAAGGCGGCGAGGCGGCGGACGTGCGTGGCGCGGCTGCCCATGGCGCCGATCCACAGCGCCGGCTGGTCAAGCGCACGGGCCAGCAGCGGCACTTCCCAATCGTGATCGTGGAACAGCATGACGAGGGCCGACCAGCGATCGAGTTCCAGCGGCACGGGCGAGCCGGGGGTCTTGAGGTGGAACACGGCCGGATCGGCGGCAAGGTGCTCGTCGGGCGTAAGGATCGCGGTATCCGCCCCCCAGGCCTTGGCGAGGCGGGCGAGCGCCTCGACCTCTTCGCCATGCCCGGCGATGACGAGGCGCAGCTGCGGCACGATGGTCAGGCGGAAGGTTTCGCCCGCCCATCCGCCGCGCGCGGGCGAGGGGGCGGCGGCAAGCTGCAGGGAGCCATCCGTGGCGAGTTCAAGGGTGACGGGGTTTCGGGCTGCGAGCTGCGCCAGTGCGGCCTCGACCACGGCCATGTCGGGCGCGGGGATGATCAGCAGGTCGATGGCCGAACCGCAAGGCAGGCGAATGTCGATCAGCGGCGATCCGGCGCCGATGCGCAGGGTCTCGGCCTTGCCGGCAGCAATGACGCGCCGCGCCTCGCCAGCCAGCGCGGCTTCGGTGCAGCCGCCCGAGAGCGAGCCGGCCCACGGCCCGGCCTCGCTCACCCCCATCAGCGAGCCGACGCCGCGGGCCGCGCCGCCCTCCACCGCGGTAAGGACGATCAGCGCGCTCGCCTCGCCCCGGGCATGTGCCTGGCGCAGGAAGTGCAGGACGGTTTGCGGCGTTGCCATGCGGCGGGTGCTAGCGGGTTATCCCGCCGGATTGAAGGGCTCGCGCAGGTTGGTCAGCGGGCGGCGATAGGAAGGGTCTTCCTTGCTGCGGCTGGAGAGGCCGTTCTTCTCGATCCCCGGCACGTCGCCGAAGGGGATCGGCATGGCCGGCGGCAGGCAGCCCCATTCGATGATATTGGTGCGCAGGGCGATGCGCCATTCGCCATCGCGGCGTTCCAGCCGGTCGATATAGCGCCCGCCGGCCATCCACACGCTCTCGTCGCGATTGCGCGCCACGAAGATGTAATAGCATTCGGAATGCGCCGTATCGCCATCGATATCGACCGTCTGGTTCAGCAGCGAATGGTGCGTCAGGATCTGTCCGGCCTCGTGCATCGGCACGGCCCAGTCCCAGCAGCCCGGCACGTCGCCGACATAGGGGCCGGCCGCCATTTCGGCATCGGGCCAGAAGGCGGAGAGGTAAAGGTCGCGATCGAAGCGGTCCATGCCGCGCGAAAAGCGGGTCAGGCAATCCTGAATCTCGATGCGGTCGGCGGCATATTCCAGCCGGGCAAGGCGCTTTTCGTCCATGTCAGTTCGCTCCAATCGGTTCCCAGATCGGGTTGCCACGCGTCGCCCGGGCAGAGGGGATGACGCTGCCGTCGATATCGGTGACGCCATATTCCATCGCCAGTTCGGTGGTGACGAATTCGCCGCCGGAACGCTTCATCACGTTCGGATCGGCAGCCAGCGCAGCGATGACGCGGCCCGGATGTTCCACCGAGGAACCGGCCATCGAGGTGATGGACGTGGTCATCTTGTCGCCCATCTTGGCAAGGTTGTCCTGCGCCTTCTCGGTCAGGGTCAGGCCCTGCCACAGGGTGACGGCGGCGACGTTGTGCGGGGCCAGCTCCACCGCCATGTCGCGCGTCATGCGGCCGACCGCGGTCTTGGATGTGCCGAAGATCACGCCATAGGTATAGGTCGTGCCGGCAAAGCCAGAAATGGCGACCATCAGCCCCGAACCCTGCGGCGCCATGATCCGTGCGGCGTGCCATGCGGCGACGTAGTTGGACTTCACCCCGACATCCCACATTTCGAGGTTGGAAAGCGGCTTTTCCCAGAACCCCTTGGGCTCAAGCAGGTCGTCCGAGAGGGTGAAGGCGTTGTTGACGAGGATATCGAGCCGGCCTTCGTCCTTCGCGATCCGGTCAAACAGCGCGGCAACTGCGGCGTCATCCCCGTGATCGCAGGCCACCGCCACACCGCTGCCGCCGCTCTCGCGTCCGCGCTCGTCGCATTCCGCCGCCGTGCCGCCAACGGTGCCGGGCAGGTAATAGTCGCCCTCCTTCACCGTCCGCCCCGTGACATAGACCCGCGCGCCCTGCTCGGCGAGGACAAGGGCGATGCCCTTGCCAATGCCGCGGCTGGCTCCGGTGACGAGTGCGACCTTACCGGCGAGTGGCGCTGCCATCTGATTCCTCTTCCCTGCGATGGCTTGCCTTGTAATCCGCCGCCAAGGCCTGTCGAGCCGCGCGGGCGATACCGGCAGGCGGGTGCGATTGACTAATGATACGCTTCCGTATCTATTCCTTGGCTATGCAGATTGCGGGAAACACGTTCGTCGTAACCGGGGGCGCCAGCCTGATCGGAAGCCACGTTGCCGACCAGTTGCTCGCGGCCGGGGCCGGAGAGGTCGTGCTGCTCGACAATTTCTCGCTCGGGACGCCGGAAACGGTGGCGCATCTGGAAGGCGATGCGCGCGTGCGGCTGGTGCGCGGCGATATCCTGCGCATCAATGACCTGTACGATGCCTTCAAGGGTGCCACGGGCGTTTTCTCGATCGCCGGCTTCCTCACCCTGCCATTGAGCCAGAACCCCTCGCTGGGGCTGGCAGTCAATGTCGAAGGCCAGGTCAACGTGTTCGAGGCGGCGCGCTATGCCGGGGTGAAGAAGGTGGTCTTCTCCTCCTCGATCGCCTGTTACGGCGAGCCCGAGAGTGATGCGCTGATCGACGAGACCTTCCCTGCCAACCTTGTCAGCTACCAGCCGGGATCGATGCTCTATTCCTGTTCCAAGCTGATCGGCGAGGCGCTGTGCAAGCTCTATGCCCAGAAGCACGGGATAGAGGCGGTCGCGCTGCGCTATTCCACCGTCTATGGCGAGCGGCAGCACTATCGCGGGGTCAACGCGCTCTACATCATCCAGAACTATGACCGGATCGTGCGCGGCGAACGTCCGACGCTGCCGGGCGATGGCTCGGAAGTGCACGATTACATCCACGTTGCCGATGTTGCCCGGGCCAATGTCATGGCCATGGCGAGCGATGCCAGCGGCGAGGTGTTCAACGTTGTCTCGGGCGTCGAAACCACGGTGAAGCGCATCACCGAAATCCTGCAGGAGATTACCGGAAGCAGCCTTGAACCGCTTTACGAGGACGATCCGACTGCGGTGAAGGCCACGTCCAGCACCAGCCTGCGTCTCAGCCGCGAGAAGATCGGCAAGGCCATCGGCTGGGAGCCGCAGGTTTGCGTGGAAGAGGGGATCGCCCGGCTGGTCCGCTGGATCGTGGCGCAGGGACGATGAGCCTGCGCCGCCTGCCCGCAAGCTACTGGCGCGGCGGCACATCGCGCGGGCTGGTGTTCCATGCCCGCGACCTGCCGGCCGAACGCGCCGGGTGGGACGCGATCTTCCTGGCGGCCATGGGGGTGCCCGACAGCAACGGGCGCAATCTCGATGGCATGGGCGGGGGGCTGTCCTCGCTTAACAAGGTCTGCGTCATCGGGCCGTCGAGCCATCCGCAGGCGGATGTCGATTACACCTTCGCCCAGTGCGCGGTGAAAGAGGCGCGGGTCGATTATGGCGGCAACTGCGGCAACATGTCGGCAGTGGTCGGCCCCTTCGCGGTCGAGGAGGGGCTGGTCGCCGCGCCTGCCGATGGCGAGGCCGTGGTCCGCATCCATAACACGAATACCGGCAAGATCATCGCCGCTCGGTTCCCGGTCGAGGGCGGCAGGCTGGCCAGTGCAGGCGATCTGGCGATTAACGGGGTCGATGGCCGGGCTGCGCCGATCCGGCTCGAATTCCTCTCCCCCGGCGGCGCGAAGACGGGTGCCCTGCTGCCGACCGGGAAGCCGGTGCAAAGCCTTGAGGGGCTTGCCGCCAGCCTGGTCGATGCGGCCAACCCCACCGTGTTCGTCACGGCCGAAAGCATGGGCAAGACGGGCAGCGAAAGCCCCCAGGCGCTTGAGGCCGACGCGCAGTTCCTGGCCCGCATGGCCGCCATCCGCGAGGCCGGGGCGCAGGCCATGGGCATTCCCGGATCGGCGAGCGTGCCGCTGGTGGCAATGGTCGCGCCGGGCGACGGCTCGTGCGACATTGCCGTGCGGATAATCTCCATGGGCCAGCCGCACCGTGCCACGCCGATAACCGGCGCGATCTGCCTGGCCATCGCCTGCCGCATTCCCGGCACGCTGCCGCACGGCCTGTGCGCTGCGGCGGAAGGACCGATCCGGATCGGCCACCCCTCGGGCGTGACCATGGTCGATGCGGAGCTGGACGCGCAAGGGCAGGCCCGCCACGGCGCGGTCTACCGCACGGCGCGGCGGCTTTTCGAAGGTTTCGTGCTGTTCTGATCGCCCCTGCGGTTTTACGGCGACAGCCAATCGGATAAATGGCGCCTTGGGCGTATCATTAAGGAAGTCGAGCATGGCAGAGGACAAGAACTGGGACGTCATCGTTGTCGGAGCGGGCAATGCCGCAATCTGCGCCGCGCTTTCCGCGGCGGAACAGGGCGCCAAGGTCCTCGTCCTCGAAAAGGCGACCAAGGAAGATCGCGGCGGCAACTCCACCTTCACCGCCGGCGGCTTCCGCTTCTGCCACAATGGCGTGGAAGACCTGCGCACCGATATCCTCGATGACATGACCGAGGGCGAGTACGAGAGCATCGGCAACCTGCCGCCGCTTTCAGAAGACGAATTCATGGCCACCCTGATGAAGGTGACCGAGCATCAGGCCGACGAGGACCTGGGCCGCATCCTCATCGGCCAGTCGCGCGAGACGATGCGCTGGATGCGCACGCACAAGATCCGCTTCATCCCGATGTTCGGCCGCCAGTCGTTCAAGATCGATGGCAAGCACCACTTCTATGGTGGCGTGAATATCGAGGCGGTCGGCGGCGGCTGGGGCCTGGTCGACATGCTGATGCAGGCGGCGGAGCGCATGGGCATCACCGTGCTTTACGAAACCGGCCTGCGCGAGCTGATCCAGGATGAAAGCGGCGCGGTAACCGGCGTGCGCGCTTTCGGGCCGGATGGCTACGTGAACTTCATGTCGAAGGCCGTGGTCCTGGCCTGCGGCGGGTTTGAATCGAACCCGGAAATGCGCGTGCGCTACCTCGGGCAGGGCTGGGACCTGGCGCGTGTGCGCGGCACCCAGCACAACACCGGCGATGGCATCAACGCCGCGCTGAAGATCGGCGCCCGCCCGCACGGTGGCTGGTCATCGTGCCACGCCGTGCAGTGGGACATTTCCGCGCCGCCCTATGGCGACCGCGTGGTGCTCGACAATTTCCAGAAGCACTCCTACCCGATCGGCATTGTCGTCAACATGGAGGGCAAGCGCTTCATCGACGAGGGCGCGGACTATCGCAACCACACCTATGCCAAGTACGGCAAGGAAGTGATGAAGCAGCCGGGCCGAGCCGCCGTGCAGATCTTCGACGAGAAGACCCATGCCAACGTGCGCGACGAGTACCGCATCCGCGAAGTGACCAAGGCCACGGCAGACACGATCGAGGAACTGGCGGTAAAGCTGGAAATCGACGTCGAAGGGCTGAAGAAGACGATCGCGGAATTCAACGCCGCCTGCCAGCCGGGCGAATACAACCCCTCGATCCTCGACGGCGTCTGCACCAAGGGGCTGGAAGTGCCCAAGTCCAACTGGGCGCTGCCGATCGATAAGGGGCCGTTCCACGGCTATGTGGTCACCTGCGGCATCACCTTCACCTTCGGCGGCCTGAAGATCGATACCGACGCGCGGGTGCTGGACCTGTGCGACAAGCCGATCCCCGGCCTCTATGCCGCGGGTGAGCTGGTGGGCGGGATCTTCTACCAGAACTACCCCGGTGGCACGGGCCTGCTCAACGGTTCGGTCTTCGGGCGGCTTGCCGGCAGGAACGCGGGCCAGATGGCTATCGCGGCCTGATCGGAAAAGCCCCTGGCGGAGGGCGCGTTCAATCCTTGTTGAACAGCGCCTTCCACGCCACCGCGCCCAGCACGCCGCCGAACAGCGGGGCCAGCCAGAACAGCCACAGCTGCCCCAGCGCTGCATTGCCCGCGACCACGGCAACGCCGCTTGACCGTGCCGGGTTGACCGAGGTGTTGGTCACCGGGATCGAAACGAGGTGGATCAGCGTCAGCGCCAGGCCGATGGCCAGCGGTGCCACGCCGGCAGGCGCATCGCGCCGGGTCGCGCCAAGGATGACGATGAGGAACCCGGCGGTCAGGATCGCCTCTGTCAGGAAGGCAGAGGCCATCGAGTAATTGCCCGGCGATAGCGCGCCATAACCGTTCGAGGCGAAGGAGCCGGGCAGGAAGCCGGCCTTGCCCGAGGCGATCATCAGCAGCGCGCCTGCCGCCAGGACCGACCCGAAAACCTGCGCGAAGCAATAGGGCAGCACGTCCTTCATCGGAAAGCGCCCGGCAACGGCCAGGCCCAGCGACACGGCCGGATTGAAATGGCCGCCGGAAATGCTGCCCAGCGCATAGGCCATGGTCAGCACCGAGAGGCCGAAGGCCAGCGATACGCCGGCAAAGCCGATTCCCGTTTCCGGAAAGGCCGCGGCGAGGATGGCGGAACCGCAACCGCAGAACACCAGCCAGAAGGTGCCGATAAGCTCGGCGGAAAGTCGCTTGATCATAGGCCTGCTCCCCTGATCCCGAACACGGGATCAGGGGAACGAATTGCACAGGTCATGCGGGCGAGTCAGGCCCGAATTATGGCGCAATAGCAGGCAGTTGACCCAGATTGGGACGGTGGCGCGGATCAACCCCGCGCCGCGCCGCCCTTGCCGCCGCCGAAGCGGCGCTTGGCCGGGAATCCGCCGCCATTGCCGCCGGCGTTGCCGCGCTGCTGGCGCGGTGCGCCATCGCGACGGCCTTCGCCGCCCTGCGGACGACGCTCGCCCTCGCGGCGCGGCTGGCGATCGCCCTGTCCGCGGGTGTCGCGGCGGGTGTCGCGGGTTTCGGCATCGGGCGAACCGACGGGATCGAAGCCGGAGCTGCGCGGGTTGCGCCAGGCATCGCGGGCATGGGCATCCCGGCTGCGCCCGTCGAGGCCCTGACCGCCGTTCGCGCGGTTGTTGTTGCGCGGCCGTTCGCCGCGTTCACCACGCTCGCCGCGTCCGCCATGGGCGGGACGGTCGGCCGGAACGCCACGACCGCGGCGGTGCTGGCGTCCGTCGCTGCGACCTTCGCCGCGTCCGGGGCCACGTTCCTGGCGCGGGCTGGGATCGGTCGGCTCGGTGCGCTTGGCAGGGGCGGGCAGGCGCGCGGCTTCCTTCTGGAAGTCCTCGGGCAGCGGCAGCGGCATCAGCTTGACCTGCGTCAGCCGTTCGATGTCGCGCAGGTAGGGCTTCTCGTCGGGTGCCACGAAGCTCACCGCAACGCCGTCCGCCCCGGCGCGCGCCGTGCGACCGATGCGGTGGACGTACTGTTCGGGCACGTTCGGCATCTCGTAGTTGAACACGTGGCTCACGCCCGTCACGTCAATGCCGCGCGCGGCGATATCGGTTGCCACCAGCACCGGGCAAGCGCCCTTGCGGAAGGCATTGAGCGCCGCGGTGCGCTGGGCCTGGCTCTTGTTGCCGTGGATCGCCGCAGCCGTGACACCCGCCGTGGCAAGGTGGCGCACTACGCGGTCCGCACCGTGCTTGGTGCGGGTGAACACCAGCGCCCGGTCAATCGACTGGTCGGCAATGCCCGCGCGCAACTTGAGCGTCAGCAGGGCCTGCTTTTCGGACTGGTTGATGTGGGTGACGAACTGGTCCACCCGCTCTGCCGTGGTCGCCTGCGGCGTCACTTCCACGCGCACCGGGTTGTGGATGAACTGCTTGCCAAGATCGGCAATCGCCTTGGGCATGGTGGCCGAGAAGAACAGGCTCTGGCGGTCCTTCGGCAGCAGCGCGGCAACGCGCTTCAGCGGCACGATGAAGCCCAGGTCCATCATCTGGTCAGCCTCGTCGAGCACGAAGATCTCGACGTTGCGCAGCGTCAGGGCGCGCTGGTCGATCAGGTCGAGCAGACGTCCCGGCGTGGCGACGAGCACGTCGCAGCCCGGCACCAGGGCGCGCGCCTGCTTGCCCACCGGGATGCCGCCGAACACGCACTGGACCGAGAGGTTCAGGTACTTGGCATAGCCGCGCATGTTCTCGGCGATCTGCGCTGCCAGCTCGCGCGTCGGCGAGAGGACAAGCATGCGGCAGGAGGCATTGCGGCGCGGCTGCGGATCGGCTGCCAGCCGGTGCAGCGAAGGCAGCGAGAAGGCAGCGGTCTTGCCGGTGCCGGTCTGGGCAATGCCCAGGATGTCGCGGCCCTGAAGCAGTGCGGGGATCGCCTGCTGCTGGATCGGGGTGGGGTCGGCATAGCCCTTGGCGTCAAGCGCACGAAGGAGGGGCTCGGCCAGGCCAAGGTCGGAAAAATAGGACATGAATATCTCTCAATATGGAGCTTGGCGCACGCACGGGTGCCGTGCATGCGAAGCGAGGGTTCGTTTCGATGCGACCCTGCGTGAAAAAGGAAGCTTCCAGCGATTTCGGCTATCGAAAGTCCGGGCAGGTTCAGCGATGAAAACGCGAACCTCACGCTGCCGGGACTGCGCCGGGTAGAGCCCGCGCGCCGATTGCTGGAGAGAGATATAGGGAAGGTTGCGGGGAGAAGCAAGATAATTGCGTGGCCCCCGCCTCCTTCCCTCAATAAACCGGGCCCGAGCCCTCAGACGATCGGCTCGTCACCTTCGATCTTGGTGCGGTGCAGGACGCGCCCGCAGGTTGGATCATAGCGGGTCGCGCGATGGAGGGTGCCGGTGTTGTCCCAGAGCACGCAATCGCCGACGGTCCATTCATGCAGGTATGAAAACTCTTCCCTGGTCGCAAAGTCGCGCAGGCGGACGAGGAGTTCCTCACCATCGAGCGGATCGAAATCGAGGATGTTGTGCGCCGAATTGCCGATAACCAGCGACTTGCGGCCCGACCGATGTGTCCAGACCAGCGGCAGTTCCTTGCGTCCGACCGCGCGCCATTCCTGCCACTGGGCATAGGACGGTTCGGGATAGACATCGAGCTGGGTCGCGGCGAGTGCGTGAACTGCGCGCAGCTTCGAGATGAGCTCCTTGTCCTCATCGGACAGCGCTTCGTAGGCGGCATAGGTATTGGCGAACTCGGTATTGCCCGTGCCCTTTGGTGACAGGACCTTGGCGCTCATCACGCTCGCGCGGATCGGCATGGGCGACATGAAACCGTCGAAATGCCAGTAGAACGCGGCGTTGAGGTAGTCGGCGGTGGCCGTCACTTTCGGGTCGAGGCTGATCTTGTAGACCGCTTCCCCGCGAAGTTCGAAAGCGAACTTGCCCAGCGTATTCGTGAAAGCAACCTGCTCTTCATCGGTGAGATTGAGCTGCGGAAAGACGATGACGCCGCGCTGTTCGAGCAGTTCCATGATTTCACCGGAAAGCGAACCGTCGAGCAATTCCTCTTTCGAATTCAGAACCCGCGCCCCGATCAGCGGCTTGACGTTTTCACTGCGAAGCTTGTTGGCCTGCATCACGCTCATCATTGCTCTCCCATAGCTCGTCGGCCCAAGGTGTGGGTACTGTCCGGCTTTCACCAGTTGCAGTGCAAGGTTGCCAGCGTGGTTCGCAGCCGATAACCCCCAAATGGGGGTAAGAAGGAAGTGTTATGGCGGGCACGGAATCCGGCGAAGATCTGACATTAAGCCTGCTCGATGGCCCGCTGGAATCTCCGCCTTGGCAATCGTTTCTCGCGCAGCTTCGCGAGGCTACCGGTGCCGATCACGCGACGCTGCTCGTCCGCAGCCGAGGCCTTCCACTCGGTGAAGCCTTGCGTGTCTACTCCGGCGCTGCAGATGACGAAGCTGTTCAGCAGAACCTTGATCAGTACGAGGCCAGCCTGGGCTTTTTCGGCGAGTTCGAAGGACCCGAAGGAACCGTGCAGGAATTTGCGAGCGGGGCCAGTCCCGGGTCAGATCCGGGTTCGGGAATCCTTCCCCATCTGAGGATGCCGCACCCGATGGAGGGCGTGCGCGTGGTCCGGATTACGGAACCGAGCGGGGTCAACGCCTGGCTTTGCCTTGCCCTGGAGAAAGGCAGCTTCGAAAGAGAAGCTGGCGAAATCCTGGAGCGGCTTGTGCCGCTCATGCGCGGCGCCCTGCGGCTTTATGTTCGCCTTGAGCGCGAGAAATTCGTTTCCGAAATAGCCGACGATGCGATGCGCTCCCTTCACTTCGGCTGGATCGGCCTGGATGCCGAAGGGAGGATTATCGACTGCGATTTCAGCGGCAACTCCGTGCTGATGCGCTCCAAGGTCGTTTACCGGGATGTCCGGGGCAGGATCACCGCCCGAACAAGGCAATTGGCTGCAGAACTGGATGCTGCAATCCGCAAGCTTGCGACGGACCCTGATGCGCGTCCGGTAGCACTGGTCATGAGCCGCGATCCCTGGCTTGACATGCTGCTGGTTCGTTCGACGAAGCGCAATCCTGCGGCGGCCCAGGCTCCGTTAGTCATCGCCTATGTACATGGTGACAGCTGGGCATCGACCGACCGCTGCGAGCAGTTGGCCTCTCTGTTCGATTTGTCCAACAGCGAGTCGCGGCTGGCGCTCGCCCTGAGCCGCGGGAGGACACTTGCGGAAGCGGCAGTTGAACTCTCGCTCTCGATCCAGACGGTCCGCAGCTATTCCAAGAACATCTATGCCAAGACAGGGGCGAAGGGGCAGGCCGACCTCGTCCGCATCGTCATGCGCAGCGTGCTGGCCTTTGCGCCTCAGACAGGTGACGGCCAATCACGGCTGGCTTGATCAGCTCTGCCTTGTACCTCCGGCTTTGCATCAATTAATTTTCCCCTGCAGCCGCAGGCCGCGCCTTTGCGCTGACGATTGCCCTCGCGTGGCAAATGGGTAGTCTGCGCGCCATGCTGAAAACACCCCTGGCCGTGCTGGCCGTCGCTCTCACTGCCGCCCCTGCGCTCGCGGCATCTCCGTCTGCCGCCGAGAAGACCATGATCGCCACGGTCGACGCCGAACAGGCGCGACATCTCGATCTGCTGGAGCGTATGGTCAACCAGAACAGCGGTACCCGAAATGCCGATGGCGTGCGCAAGGTGCGTGACTTGCTGGTGCCCGAATTCGAGGCGCTGGGCTTTACCGTGCGCTGGATCGCGCAGGACAAGGTGGACCGCGCCGGCCACATGATTGCCGAGCACAAGGGCCGAAAGGGCGGCAAGCGGCTGCTGCTGATCGGGCACCTCGATACCGTGTTCGAGCCCGATCATCCCTTCCAGAAGTTCGAGCGGATCGCGCCCGACAAGGCGCGCGGGCCGGGGGTGGGCGATGACAAGGGCGGGATCGTCACCATCCTTGCCGCCCTGCGGGCCATGCACCGGGCAGGAACCCTGAAGCAGGCCAATATCGAGGTGTTCCTGACCGGCGACGAGGAAGAGGCGGGCCTGCCGCTCGACCAGTCGCGGGCAGACCTGCTGGCCGCAGGACGGCGCGCCGATGCGGCGCTCGATTTCGAAGGACTGGTCCGTGAAAACGGCAAGGACATGGGTTCGGTCGCGCGGCGTTCCGCAGGCAACTGGAAGGTCACGGTCACCGCGCGCAGCGGTCATTCCAGCGGCATCTTCTCGGAACGGGCGGGCGAAGGGGCGATCTTTCCGCTGGCGCGCATCGTCGCCGATTTCCGCAAGGAACTGCCCGAGCCGAACCTGACCTTCAACGTCGGCATGGTGGCGGGCGGGGCCAGTGCTTCGCTATCGCCAAATGACGCCAATGCCGAGGCGAGCGGCAAGACCAACATCATCCCCGGCGTCGCCATTGCGCGGGGAGACCTGCGCGCGCTCACCCGGGAATCAATCGACCGTACCGTCGCCCGGATGCGCGCCATTGTCGCGCGGCCCTTCAACGGCGGCTCGGCGACTTTCGAATTCGAGGACAAGTATCCGCCGATGGCGCCGACCGATGGGAACCGCGCGCTGCTCGACAAGCTGAACGGCGTCAACACCACGCTGGGCCTTGAGCCGATGGCGGCGCTGGACCCGCTCAAGCGCGGGGCGGGCGATGTCAGCTTCGTGGCAGCGGACGTCGATTCCCTTGCCGGACTTGGCCCTGCCAGCGAAGGCGATCATACGGCGGCGGAAGTGGTCGATATTCCCAGCATCTGGCGGCAGGCCAAGCGCGCCGCGCTGCTGATGACGCGCCTTTCGCGGGAAGCAGCGGTCAAGCGCTAAGCTCGAAGCGCCTGGCCGAGGATTTCGCGCAGGGTGGCGCCGAAGTCTTCGCGCTCCCAGGTCAGCATCAGCGCGGTATAGATCGAAGTGTAATTGCGCGCCGGATCGGCGCTGACGGGCAGGAACATCGGATCGCGAGGGCCACTGGCCGTCACGCATTCGGGCATGCGGAAACGGATCACTTCCGGGGCGGCGAGCATTCGCGCCGTGCCCATCAGCGCCATGTGGACATGAAGATGCTGCCTGAGCTCAACCAGCGTCACCCGTGGGCCGCCGTGGGCATGGTATTGCGCCACGAACAATGACAGCAGGCGATCGAGGTGGTGCTGCCAAATGTCATGGTGTGCGGCGCAGAGCCCACCCCACAGCGCCGCGCCGAAGGTGATCTGGCCGAAGCGGCCCCAGTCGATCAGCCCGCAATGCAGGGTGCCGTGCTCGCGCCAGAACCAGGCGTTGTCGATGTTGCTGTTCCAGTGGTTGAGCGAGATCAGGCGCGGGTCGGCGGCGAGGAAGCCGCGGATGGCCTGGTCGTTCTCGTAAACCAGCCAGGCATCCTGTTCCATCCGGTCAAGGAAAGCCGGTTCGCTGAGCGCCGGGGGCATCAGGTGCGGGCAATCGCGGGCGAAGGCACGGCACTGCGCGATCTGGGCCGCCAGTTCGGCGCGGGTCTGGCGGATCGGATCGGCATTGCCGACCTGCGGATCCCAGGGAAAGCGCGCCTCGATATCGGCCCCCAGCGCGCCTGACCGGTGCGCCGCCGCCAGCCGGGCGAGCGCGGAAACGGTGGCGCTGTAATATTCCAGCGGACCGTCCATCGTCTGCCAGTCCAGGCACTTGCGGCGGTGCGGCTCGATCCCGTTCTCGCCAAAGGCGATGCGCTCGGTAATCACCAGGCCCGTGCCGCTATCGGCGTGATAGTCCGCGAAATAGCCGCGCGGCACGCGGATCGGGAACTGCGCCCCGCGCGAAAGGGCGACGAGCCGGGCCTCGCCTTCCATCTCGTCGCGCTGCCGGTCACGGCGCTCGTCGTCGAAATCGCGGCTGAACTTGGCGAAGACCACCCGGTCCAGCCCCGGTTCGGGCCGCAGCGTCTCAAGCGTAAGGAACAGCTTCTTGCCGGTGCTGCCGCCGGGGCATGGCTCGGCGGTGAAGGCGGTTATGGCATTGTCCGGCGCCAGCGAGCCGAACTGGCGCAAGGCCATGGTCAGCCACTCCGGCCCGGCAGCGAGCAGCGCTGCAGGATGGGCGGGAATGCGCAGCCCCGTGGCGTCGCCGGTGAACAGGTCCATCAGTCTTCCGGATGGCCGCCGGGGATGGCGGAACGGGCGATGGAGCCGTCGAGCTCCTCGTAGTCGTGATAGCCGATCGTCGCGTAAAGCTCGGCGCGGGTCTGCATGCGGTCGATCACCGGCCCGGCCCAGTCCGCCGCCGCCAGCGTCGCATAAAGCTCCTCCTGCGCCTTGGCCGCCATGCGCAGGGCGGAAACCGGCCAGATGATCATCTTGTAGCCCAGCCGTTCGAACTCGGCCGCCGTCATCTGCGGGGTCTTGCCGAACTCGGTCATGTTGGCGAGCAGCGGCACCTTCACTTCGGCAGCAAAGCGGGCGAAATCGGCCGGATCGGACAGCGCCTCGGGGAAGATCGCATCGGCCCCCGCCTCGACATAGAGCTTGGCGCGGGCAATGGCGCCTTCCAGCCCTTCGCGCTCAAGCCCGTCGGTGCGGGCAACGATGTAGAGGTGGCGGCGGGCCTTGCGGGCAGCGGCAACCTTGGCGGCCATGTCTGCAGCCGGCGCCAGCTTCTTGTCGTTCAGGTGGCCGCACTTCTTGGGCAGCAGCTGGTCCTCGATCTGCACCGCCGCCGCGCCCGCATCCTCGAAGGCGCGGACCATCTGCATCACGTTCAGTGCCTCGCCAAAGCCGGTATCGCCGTCGACGAGGATCGGCAGTTCCGATGCCCGCGCGATCTGGCGGATGAAGAAGCAGACATCGTCGATGGTGGTAATGCCGAGGTCCGGCAGGCCCATCGATGCCGACATGGCCGCGCCCGAAAGGTAGACCCCGTCAAACCCCGCGGCCTTGGCCTGCAGCGAGGACAGGCCGTTGTAGGCCCCCGGAAGGCGCAGGATGCCGGGCCGCTCCACCAGTTCGCGGAACCGCTCGCCGGCGGGCTGGGTGGGCAGGTCTGCGCCGACGAGATAGGTCATTCAGGCCCCTTCAGAACTTCATCGAGAACGGATCGCGGCGGTCGCCGGAATAGTCGATGAACACGGTCTTGGTCTGCAGCCATTCGAGCAGGCCGGCGTGGCCGCGAACCCGGCCATAGCCGGAATCCTTCATGCCGCCGAACGGAACCTGCGGGGCGGCCTGGCGGTAGGTGTTGACCCAGACCACGCCCGACTTGATCGCCCGCATCATTCGCATGCAGCGGTTGATATCCTGCGACCACACGCCCGAGGCGAGGCCATAGGGCGTATCGTTGGCGATCTGCACCGCCTCTTCCTCGTCATCGAAGGGGATGATCGAAAGGACGGGGCCGAAGATCTCTTCGGCGGCGACCTTCATGTCGTTGCGAACGTCGGCAAAGATCGTCGGCTGGACGAAGAAGCCCTTTTCCAGCCCCGGGCCATCGGCGCGCCCGCCGCCGGCAACCAGCCGCGCGCCATCGCCACGGGCAGCCTCAATGAAGGAGAGGATCTTGTTGAACTGCGGCTCGTTGGCGGCAGTGCCCATCTCGGTTTCGGCAAGGCGCGGATCGCCCATGCGGATTTGCGCGGCGCGCGCAGCCAGGCCTTCGACCATGCGGTCATAGACACCGCGCTGGACGAGCAGGCGGCTTCCGGCGATGCAGGTCTGGCCGGTTGCACCGAAAATGCCGGCGAGCGCACCGATCAGCGCCCGGTCGAAATCGCAATCGTCGAACACGATGTTGGGCGATTTGCCACCCAGCTCAAGGCACACCGGCTTGAGGTTCGCCGCCCCGGCAGCGGCAATCGCGCGGCCAACGCCCGGGCTGCCGGTGAAGCTGATCTTGTCCACCCGCGGATCGGAGGTCAGCGCCGCACCCACCTCTCCCGCACCGGTGACGACCTGGAACACGCCCGCCGGGAATCCGGCCTTCTCGACCAGCCGGGCGATCTCCAGCGTGGTGACCGAGGCGTGCTCGCTCGGCTTGGCGATCACGCAGTTGCCCGCCGCCAGTGCCGCCGGCATGGTGTTGCACAGGATGGCAACCGGCGAGTTCCAGGCCGTGACGCAGGCGATCACGCCGAAGGGCTCACGCACGGCAAGGCCCGCGGTATCCGCGACGTCGAGCGGCACGACATCACCCGTCACCTTGTCTGCCCAGCTGGCGTAATAGCGGAACAGGCGGGCGGCATAGCCCATCTGGTTCGACGTTTCGCGGATGACCTTGCCGTTGTCGGTGGTCTCCAGCAGGGCGAGGCGCGCGGCATCGGCGTCGATCAGGTCGGCAAGCTTGTTGAGCAGCGCGGCGCGCGCGCCCGGAAGGGCGCTGCCCCAGGCCGGCGCGGCACGGCGGGCCGCAGCGACCGCCTCGGCAACGTCGCCAGCCGTGGCGATCGGGATATGCGCATGGACTTCCTGGTTGAAGGGATTCACCGCCGGAATGGTCTCGCCGCCAGCGGCGTCGCGCCACTTGCCATCGATGAAGAGCTGGTATGTCTGCGCCATTCCTGTTTCCTTCGCGGTGCGGTGGCGGCTGTCAACAGTTGACTGCCGCGCCAATATGATACTTATCCGGTGCCATTATGTTTAGCGCATTGACCCCATCGCAGGCCATTGGCGAATTGGCTGCCACACTCCGCCTCGGCGATGTTGCCCCCGCGGTGGTGGCCCGGGCCAAGCTGCATATCCTCGATGCGCTGGGACTGGGGCTGGCATCGAGCGTGCAGGACTTCGGCCGGTCGGTGATGGCGGGAACGCTGGCCATGGCGGGCGAGGGTCCCTGTTCGGTAATTGGCCGGTCCGAAAGACTGCCCTTGCGCGATGCCGCCATGGTCAATGGCACGCTGGTTCACGGGCTCGATTTCGACGATACGCACCTTGCCTCGATCATCCACGCCACCGCGACTGCGCTGCCCGCGGCGCTGGCCCTGGGCGAAGCGCTGGATGCCAGCGGGGCAGACATGCTGGCGGCGTTCGTTGCCGGGGCCGAAACCGCCATCCGCGTGGGTCTGGCCGTTGATGGCGGGTTCCATCACACCGGGCATCACGCCACGTCGATGGTCAGCCATTTTGCCAGCGCGGTTACGGCGGGGCGGCTGCTGGGCCTTTCCGGCATGGCCATCGGCGCAGCACAGGGCATCGCCGGATCGACCGCTTCGGGCATCCAGGTATTCCTTGAAGAAGGCGCCTGGACCAAGCGCTTTCACCCCGGCTGGGGCGCAGTGGCCGGCATTACCGCCGCCTATCTTGCCGAGGCGCAGTTCAAGGCTCCGTCGCGGGTTTACGAGGGCCGTTTCGGGCTGTTCCATGCCCATCTGCACGGGCAGGAAACGAAGAACGACGAACTGACGCGCGGCCTGGGCGAGATCTGGCATTTCGGCGAAACGGCGCTGAAGCCCTATCCGGTCTGCCACTTCATTCATGGCTGCGCCGATGCGGCGATAGACCTGCATCGCGAGATCGCGGGCGCGGACATCGTCTCGGTCGAGGCGCGGCTGGGCGAGCCGACCCTGCACATCGTCTGCGAACCCGAAGAGGCCAAGCGCAGTCCGACCAACGAATACGAAGTGAAGTTCTCAGCCCACTTCGTCGTGGCCTATTGCCTGCTGCATGGCCGTTTCGGCCTGCCCGACCTGCTGCCTGCGGCAATCGCCGATCCGGCCGCTCTCGCACTGGCCCGGAAGGTCACCTGCAAGGCCGATCCCGATAGCCGTTTCCCGGAATTCTATTCGGGCGGCGTCACCGTGACGCTGGCGGACGGGCGCGTGCTTTCGCGCCATGTCCCGGTCAATTCCGGGGCGGGGGAGAACGCGTTGAGCGCAGAGCAAGTTGCTGCCAAGTTCATGGCCTCTGCCAGCCTGGCGATCGATGAGGCGCAGGCCGGCCGCGTGCTTGACCGTGTGATGCGACTGGAGTCCATTCCCGTGCGGCAACTGGCGGCAGCGTTGCGGACGGAGGAAGCGCGGACATGAGCGGAAACAGGATTGCAGTCATCACCGGGGCAAGCGCCGGGGTCGGCCTGGCTGCGGCAAAGGCGCTGGCCGCAGAAGGCTGGCGCGTGATCGGCCTCGGCCGCAACGCGGCGCGCTGCGCGGCGGCAGAGGCGGAACTGCGGGCCTCTGCCCCCGGTGCCGAGGTTACCATGCTGCGCGCCGACCTTTCGCTCATGGCCGATGCGGCGCGCGTGGCGAAAGAGATTGCCGGCATGGTCGATCATGTCGATCTGCTGGCCAACAATGCCGGCGGCATGATTCCCGAACCGGCGGTGACCGCCGAGGGGCTTGAGGAATGCTTTGCCGGCAATCACCTTGGGCCGTTCGTGCTGACCACGCGGCTGCTGCCCTTGCTGCTCAAGGCTCCGCAGCCACGAGTGATCAACACCAGCTCCGACGGCAGCGAAATGATACCGGGGATGAACTGGGAGAATCTGGAAGACCCGCTCGGCAGTTCGCCGGGCGCGGCCTATTGCAGCGGCAAGCTGGCCAATGTGATGTTTGCGGCGGAACTGGCGCGGCGCCATGGCGGGCAGGGGCTGCTGGCCTTTTCGTTCCACCCCGGCACCGTGGCATCGAACTTCTTCGCCCATGTCCCGCAAGCGACGCGGGCCCATACCGAAGCGCTGGAAAAGATCACGCCCGAAGAAGGCGCGGCAACGCTGCTGTGGCTGGCAAGGCAGCCTGCCGAGGCGCTCGACAACGGCGGCTATTACTATCGCTGCGCCCCGCGCGACCCCAACCCCACCGCGCACGATCCCGCGAACGGCGAGCGTCTGTGGGCCCTAAGCGAGCAGCTTGTCGCCAGCGCCCTGGCCCGTTCCTGAACTTACCAGCGCCGCCGCCGTTGGCAGGCGCGGACGCGGCGAGCCAGTTCCTCGCGGCGCTGTTCGGGCGTCACCACCGGCGTATCGGCGGGCAGGTGCGCGCGCAGGTCTTTCAGCTTGACGCGCTTGATCGTCGGCACCGGCTCTGAATCGCAATCGTACCAGCGGCCATAGATGCCGCCCTCGGTGTAGCCCGCCGGATCCAGCCAGTTCGGCACGCCCGGGTCTTCCAGCGAGATGACCGCGCGGTACTTGCCGTCGCTGGACAGCCTGGCCATCGCGCCATTGGTGCTGGACAGGCGATAGACATATTCCAGCGCGTTGAAGAGCGGATCGTTGAGCTGGATGTTCCAGTAGGGCGCCTTCTTCGGAATCTCCGTCTCGATGATCAATGCCTCGTCGGCATCGAACTGGAAGCAGGCGGGCCAGTAGGTCTGCTTCACCAGCGCGCCGGGATAGCGCACGGGTTCGAACACGTTGTAGCCGACGCGCTGGCGCACCGCGTTCTGCATGGCGTTGTAAAGCTTTGTCTTGCGCGCGGGGAACTTCGCCATCTGCCGGATGCGTTCAAGGATCTGTTCAGGGCTGAGGCGCGGCTTGGGACCGACCGGGGAGAGGCATTCGATCGACAGCTGGGGATCGCGCTCGTTCTCCCAGTCGTACATGCGATAGCGCAGGTACATGCCGCGTGCCGCCGGGTGCAGCGGTGCCCAGTGGCCGGTATAGCCTTCCGGGCGCTTCTCGCTGAAGATGATCTCGAAGTCCTCGCCAAGGCCGATGCCGATATCGTTGGTGTCGAGCTCGTTGTGCCCGTTCGGCACAGGCATTTCATCCACCGTGCCGGAAAGGGCAGCCTGGGTGGTGAAGGAGAGGATCTTGCAGGTGCCGCGATTGCCCGAAACGCGGTAGGTCAGCCGACCGTCGATCGGCGACTGGACGTAGATATCGTCCGGGTTGGGCTGGAGGGTGTAAACCGGGTTCCACAGCGGCGCCCAGTCCGGGTGCTCGGCATCGGCGTGGAAGTACATGAAATAGGCGTAGGACAGGCTGGTCATCGTCTGGCGATAGAGGTCAGCCCGGAAGGCCGGGTCCTCGGGGTGCCAGGTGTCCTTGAGATTCGCCACCGCGCCTTCAAGATCGGCAAGGTAATGAAGGATATCGGGGTTTATCTCGGTCGCCATGCGGGCCTCTCCTGCCAATGCAGGCAAAGGGTAACCCGCCGCGAGCGCAGCGCAAATCGCCCCGCCGATCACCTCGCGGCGGTCGGCGGGGAAACCGGTCATTGCAGGCTCAGGCCTTCCAGACGAGCGGCAGGTGCTCGGGTCCGATCACGCCGCCGGGGCGGTACTCGATCTCGGTACCGGCCTTCAGTTCGAAGTCGGGAATGCGCTTGAGCCATTCCTGCAGCGAGATCTTCAGCTCGAGACGGGCGAGGTGCCCGCCCATGCACGAGTGCACGCCGACGGTGAAGGCAAGGATCGTCTTGCGCGGACGGTCGAAATCGACCTTTAGCGGATCCGGGAACACTTCAGGGTCGAAGTTGGCGGCGGGCAGGACGCAGGTGATGCGATCGCCCTTCTTCATTTCCACGCCCTTGAAGACGTAGTCCTGATCGAGCACGCGGCCCGAGAAGGTCACCGACCAGCGGCGCAGCAGTTCTTCGACCACCTTGTCGGGATCGGTTTCCATGCGGGCGATCACTTCGCGGCGCAGGTCCGCATCGCGGGCCAGGTGCAGCCAGATGTTGTTCAGCGTGGCGAAGACCGTGTCGAGGCCGCCGATGAACAGGAAGCAGACGAAGCCGAAGACTTCCTTGTCGGACAGCGGCTTGCCCTCAACCTCGGCATTGGCGATCAGGCTGACCACGCCGTTATCCGGGTTCGCCTTCTTTTCGGCGATTGCCCCCTTCAGGTATGCGGTGATCTTCTGCATCGCATCGGCCATCGCTTCGCGCGAGTTCGAATGGAGCAGCTGCACCGCCCATTCAACGAAGGTATCGCGCATGTCCTGCGGCAGGCCCATGATGTCGAGGAACACCGAAACCGGCAGCGGGCGACCGAAGGCTTCGGTGTACTCGCATTCGTTGCCCTTGGCCTGGATCTCCTCGATCAGGTCGATGGCACGCTGGCGGATCAGGCCTTCAAGCTGCTTCACGCCCGCCGGGCAGAACAGCGGATCGACGATGTTGCGATACTTGCGATGATGCGGCGGATCGATCTCGATCGGGATGAAGTAGAAGTAATCGTCCGGATCGCGCGGGAAGGGGGTGGCGCCTTCGTTGGAGAAGATCTCCGGGTGGCGCAGGATGAACAGGCAGTCCTCGTGCTTGATGGCCTGCCACATGTTGCCCATCGGGCCGACGTTGTAATGGATCGGCGGCAGCTTTTCATGCATCGCCGCCATGAAGCCGTGCGGATCGGCGAGGAATTCGGGGCCGAAGGTGAGGCCGGTTTCGGTCACCAGTTCGGCCGGCACGTGGGCCGGGATCTGATCACGCCCGACAACGCGGGGGAAGTTGGGCGGTACGGGATTGGCTGCGTCGATTGCCATTGCGCTATCCTTTCGGGCCGGGGATCAGAACTGGGTTTCGGGCATGTGGACGACAAGCCCGTCGAGCTCGTCGGACATGATCACCTGGCAGCACAGGCGGCTGGTGGCATTGGCCTCGACCGAAGTGGCTTCGAGCAGTTCGGCTTCCGCTTCCGAAGAAGGCCCACCGACCTTGCTGGCCCAGTCCGCGTCGATGAACACGTGGCAGGTGGCGCAGGAGCAGGCGCCGCCGCATTCGCCGGCAATGCCCTCGATGCCGTTGTAGAGCGCACCGCGCATCACGTTTTCGCCGACGGCCACGTCGACAGTCTGGCTTTCTCCATCAAACGAAACGTAGGTAACCTTCGGCATTGCTTGACTCTCCGACATCCATGCAGCACAGTGAGAACGCTGTTCTCGTTTTCTAGGGGAAGGAACGTGGAAGAGTCAACGGGCAAAGTTGCGCTCTGCCACGAAGTAGCGAGGGATTATGGAAAATGTCATTGCCCGGAACCCGGTGCCACGGGTGCGGCCGAGCGGCTCCGAACGCCGCCGCCAGATCGTCGAGGCCGCCTATGACCTGCTGGCAGAAGATGGCCTCGACGGGCTGACGATACGCGCCGTGCTGACCCGCACCGGCCTTGCCCGGCGCGCCTTCTACGAAAGCTTCGGCGGCAAGGATGACCTTGTCATCGCCGTGTTCGAAGAGACGCTGAAGCTGGCCGCGGACCATTACAGCGGCCTTTCCGCAGGGTATGACTCGCCGATGGAGCGGCTGCGCTTCATCGTCACCTCGATCATGCTGGGGCAGGGTTACCTGGGCGAACAGCCCGACCAGCCCCGCGATCGCCGAGGGGCCGCGCTCAGCCGCGAGCACATGCGGCTTGCCGAAAGCCATCCGGCGCAGTTGCAGGCGGCGCTGCGCCCCCTGCTTGCCGTGCTGGCCCGCAACCTTGCCGACGGCATGGAGCAGGGAGTCATGCGCCGTGCCGATCCCGACCGGCTGGCGGCGCTGGTCTACAATCTCGTCTCCAGCACCGCCCATACCGAATTCGTTGCCGCAGAAGGCGGCGTGCTCGATCCGGTCCGGCGCAAGGCGCTGGCGGAGGACATCTGGGAATTCTGCCGCCGGGCGGTGATTGCCTGACCCGCTCGGGCGATCTTGTACGGGCCGGCTGGCAGCCGGCAGCCTTATCGGGCAGCACACGGGAAAATACGGGAGGATGGCATGGCACTGCGTTTCGATGGCCGCGTGGCGGTGATTACCGGGGCGGGGCGCGGGCTCGGGCGGGCCTATGCAGAACTGCTCGGCTCGCTTGGCTGCAAGGTCGTGGTCAATGACAACGGCAGCATCATCAAGGGCGAAGGGGCCGATGCCGGGCCGGCGCAGGAGGCGGTCGACGCCATCCGCGCCGCAGGGGGCGAAGCGATTGCCTGCACCGAAAGCGTCGCGACACCCGAAGGCGGCCGCGCCATCATCGCTTCCGCGCTCGATACCTGGGGCAGAATCGACGTGCTGATCCACAATGCCGGCAACGTGCGCTACGGCACGATCCGCGAGCTTTCGGACGAAGACCTGAACGCCGTGCTCGACGTTCACCTGAAAGGCGCGTTCCACGTCGTGCGCGCCGCCATGGGGCCGATGTGCGACGCGGGTTATGGCCGCGTGGTGCTGACCAGCTCGATCGGCGGGGTTTATGGCAACAACCGCTGCGTCAACTATGCCATGGCAAAGTCAGGCATGATCGGCCTCAACAACGTGATCGCGCTTGAGGGCGAAGAGCATAACGTCAAGTCCAACGTCATCGTGCCGGGGGCTGTCACCCGCATGGCCGAAGGGCTGGACACCTCGATGTACCCGCCGATGGGGCCGGAACTGGTCGCCCCGATGGTCGGCTGGCTGGCGCACGAGGAATGCTCGGTTTCGGGCGAGATCTATGCCGCCGTCGCTGGCCGCATGGCAGAAATGTTCATCGCCGAAACGCAGGGGGCCTATCGGCCCGAGTGGACGGTGGACGATGTTCACGCCGCCATCGGCAAGATCCGCGACAAGGCCGATCCCAAGGTTTTCGGCCTTCACGGCCATGTCGATCACCTGACCTACAGCTTCGGCATGGCGCGCGGAGCGGAGGGCTGATCCCCTACCGCGCCGGGTAGTTCAGCTCCAGCTTGGCGAAGAAATCGCCGAACATCAGGCGGGTGTCGATGTCGCGGTAAATGCGCACCTTGCGGCCATCGCTGCGCGGCGTGAAAGTGCCGTCTGCGTTCATCAGCGGGCAGGGCACCTCGTCGTAATGCCCGGCGCTCGTCCGGTCCCAGCTGACGGTCCGGGTCGGGAAGTCGAAATTCGGCACCCAGTCGGTCAGCGAGGTGAGCACGGCGAGCGGGCTGTCACCCAGGATCCAGGTTTCGCCCGCGTTGAACTTGAACTTGAGGTCCGGGGAGAGATTGCGCGACATGTCCGCTGGCGCGCTGACCAGCTTGCCGTAAAGCCATTTGCCGATCTTCCCGTGCGGCGCCACCCGGGCCTGAAGCTCGGTGGCGGAGACGATGCAGGTCGAATAGACGGCTTGCGGGATCGTCCACATCGGCACCTTGGCATCATTGAAGATGAAACGGGCGGCGTCGGGATCGATGTTGAAGTTTGCCTCGTGCGCCACGCCGGCGGGCATCGAACCGCCGCCGATCCAGATCAGCGTCATGCGTTCCGCGATCTTCGGCTCAAGCAGGATGGCGCTCGCCACCTCGCTCAGGCCACCGCCAACCGCGACATAAAGCGGCAGTGCGCTATCCGTCCGCATGGCTTCATCGATGATCGCCTGGACGCCCGGGGAAGCCTGTGGAGTCCTGTCCTTGCCGATCGCCTTCGCACATCCGGCCACCACGGGCACTTTCACGCCCATGAGTGCCATCATCTCGCGACCCAGCCGGGTCGAGTGATCGGCGCTCTCGTGCGGCCCCGTGAAGCCCGAACCGACAATCGTGCGCAGCTCGGAGGTCTTGGAAAGCGCCATATGGGCAGTGGCGAACAGGCCGTCGATATCGCCCGCCAGATCGTTGACGTAAACCACGCGCGACCGCGGGCCATAGTAGGGTGCAAACGGCTTCACCTTCGCGGCAAGCGGCGCGGCAAAGGCGGTTCCCGCGAGTGTGGCGGCACCTGCGATCAGGCTGCGGCGATTGACTGGCATTTGACCTTCTCCCTTTGCGGGCAAGGTCTAATGTCTATAAATCGACTGTCCAGTCTATTTTCCGGTCCACACCGGCTTGCGCTTCTCCGAAAAGGCGCGGGGGCCTTCCTGGGCATCGTGCGAGTTGTAGCACTTCTCGTGCGCGGCATAGGCGGCGTCGATGGCCTGGGCCCGGCCCATTTCGGTGCTGAGCATCACCGTGTTACGTGCGGCCTCCACGGAAAGCGGCGCGCCCTCGATCACCTCGCGCGCCAGCTCCAGCGCGCAGTCCATCAGGGCATCGGGTTCGGCAAGGCGGTTGACCAGCCCGATCTCGTAGGCGCGCTGGGCGGTAATCGGCTTACCGGTCAGCACGATTTCCATGTAGATCCGCTGCGGGATCATGTGGATCAGCGGCGCGGCCCAGGGGCTGCCGCGGCCCACCTTGACCTCGGTAATGGCGAACTTCGCCGCAGTTGACGCCACACACAGGTCGCAGGCCTGGGCGATCATCCAGCCGCCGGCAAAGGCAACGCCGTTGACCGCGGCGATGGTCGGCTTGGACAGCTGCATGTTCTCGTAAGGCACCGGGAACATGTCGCGCGGTGGCACCTTCAGCTGCTTTTCGACCATTTCCTTGAGGTCGCCGCCGGCGCAAAATGCCTTTTCGCCGGCACCGGTAAGGATCGCGATGCGCGCTTGCGGATCGTTCTCGAAGCGATCCCACGCCGCGAACAGGCCCTGCCGCACTTCGAGGCTGAGGCAATTGCGCTGCTCGGGCCGGTCAATGGTGATGACGGCAATGCCGGGCTCGACGATCTCGTAACGGACAGCTTCAGTCATTTCATGCTCCGTTAAAATGGTTCGCGCAGAGGCGCAGAGGAAGCAGAGAGGCGCAGAGATGCCGAACTTGCGGCGAAGCCGCTTTCGATCCTTGCCATGCGCCACTCGCAACGTGCGTACGTGAAAGAGTGCTTTCGCACTCGCACCTTCTCTGCGCCTCCCCTTTGTTCTCTGCGTCTCTGCGTGAAACCCTTAAAACCCCCGCCTGGCGATTTCGAACGCCTCGCGATCCAGCTCTTCGCGGAAGTCCGGATGGGCAATGGCGACAAGCCGATGCGCGCGCTCGGCCAGGCTGCGGCCCTTGAGCTCTGCCGCGCCGTATTCGGTGACGACCACGTCCACCTCGCTGCGCGCCGTGGTTACAGGACCGTTGAGCGCCGGCACGATCTTGCTGATCGTCCCGCCCTTCGCGCTGGCGGCAAGCACCATCAGCGCTGCGCCGCCGGGCGATCGGGCACCGGCGCGGACGAAATCGACCTGCCCCCCGGTGCCGCCCATGTAGCTGAGCCCGCTGGCCTCGGCATTGACCTGGCCGGTCAGGTCAACTTCCAGCGCGGAATTGATCGTGACGAGGCGCGAAAGCCGGCCGAGCACGGCAGCATCGTGGGTATAGCTGGTGGGTGTCATCCGCACCGCCGCATTGCGATTGCAGAAGTCGTAAAGCCGCCGCGTGCCGATCAGCGCACCGTTGATCGTGACGCCCGCATCGATTTCCTTGCGGGCATTGGTGATGACGCCCGCCTCGATCAGGTCGACCAGCCCATCGCCGAGCATGCCCGAATGGACGCCCAGGTCCTTGCGGTCGCCCAGCTGCCGCAGGATGGCATCAGGCACGGCGCCCACGCCGGTCTGGATCACCGATCCATCACCGATATAGGCGGCGCAGTGGCGGGCGATGGCCTCGTCCGTCTCGGAAATTCGCGCCGGGGCCACCTCGACCGGGGCGGCATCGGTATGAACGAAAACGTCGATGGCAGAGGCCGGAATCGTCTCGCCGTGCGTGAAGGGAACGGCCTCGTTCACTTCGGCGATCACCACCCGCGCCTTTTCCACCGCGGCGCGGACATAGTCGGCGATCAGGCCGCAGGAATGGTTGCCTTGCGCATCGGCCGGGCTGACCTGGATCATCGCCACGTCGCAGGGGATCACGCCGGCGGCGATCAGCGGGCCGACCTGGCTGACATGGACCGGGATGACGTCCAGCGCATTGGCCTTGGTCATCGATCGCAGCGCGCCGATCGCCCCCATCGAGGACAGCCGGAAACTTTCGGCCGTTTCGGGGGTGAACAGGCCCGAAAAGCTGGTGGCGATGAAGGCGCCAAGCTGGCCGATATCCTTGCCCTGCGCGATCAGCGCGCGGACCAGTGTCGTCGGCTCGCCGCAGGCCTGCCCGAAAACGATGCGGTCGCCAGGCCGGAGGAACTGGCGCAGGTCGAGCGCTTCGGGCGTGGTCTTCACAGTCGGCCAGCCTGCCGCAGCAGGCGCTCGGCGCGGGCGAGGTAGGGGCGGTCAAGCATGCCGCCCTTCCAGCCGATGGCACCCACACCGGGATTGGCGGCGAAGATGTCGACGATCTCCTGCGCTTCGGCGATTTCCTCTTCGGTAGGGGTGAAGGCCGCGTTGATCACATCGACCTGCGCCGGGTGGATCGCCATCATGCCGCGGAAGCCGTCGCGGCGCACGCGCTCGGCGCGGCGGCGCAGGGCCTCAAGGTCGCGGAAGTCGGCGCTGATCGTCTCGATCGCGGTCACGCCCGCCGTCGCCGCGCCCAGCACGGTCATGCTGCGGGCCAGTTCGTAAGTGAAGGTA
This sequence comes from Novosphingobium sp. TH158, assembly GCF_002855555.1. Taxonomy (NCBI): domain Bacteria; kingdom Pseudomonadati; phylum Pseudomonadota; class Alphaproteobacteria; order Sphingomonadales; family Sphingomonadaceae; genus Novosphingobium; species Novosphingobium sp. TH158. The sequence goes on from NZ_PKRT01000001.1 coordinate 2,546,870, forward strand.
TAGGCGCCGCTCTCGTCCTTGTTGGAGCTGGCGCCGATCGAATCCGCCAGGTCTTCCGCCCCCCAGGTCAGCGCCACGACGCGCGGTGCGCCCTTGTAGTCGCCGGTGTGGAACATGGCCTCGGCGGTTTCGGTGATCAGCACGATCACCGGGGTGGAACCTTCCTCGATGCCGTTGGCAACTTCCAGCGCGGAGAGGCAGTGGTCCAGTTTTTCCACTTCCTGCCGGCCATAGACCTTGGGCAGCATGATCCCGCCGGGACGGGCCGGCATGATTGCCGCCAGGTCGAACAGCGTGTGCGGGCCATCGAAGGGGTTGATGCGCACCCACAGGCGGTCGCGCTGGGCGGGGTTGGCCTTGATGAAATCGTGGACCATGGGCCGCGCCGCCGCCTTCATGTCCGGGGCGACGGCATCCTCAAGGTCGATGAGGACGATGTCGGCGCTGCCTTCCATCGCCTTGGTCATCTTCTTTTCGCTGTCGCCGGGGGCGAACAGCCAGGAACGGGCGGTGGCGGGCTGGTGGGTCATGGGATATTCCTGTTCGCTCAATACGATTTCGGCAGGTCGAGCACGCGCTCGGCGATGAAGTTCATGATCTGGTGCGGGCTGACCGGCGCGATGCGCGGGATCATCACTTCGCGCAGGTAACGCTCGACGTGATACTCCTGGGCATAGCCCATGCCGCCCATCGACATGACTGCGGTCTGGCAAGCCTCGTAGCCCGCTTCTGCCGCGAGGAACTTGGCGGAGTTCGCTTCCACGCCGCAATCCTCGCCCTTGTCGAACAGGGTACCGGCCTTCCACACCATCAGTTCGGCGGCGGCCAGCTGCATCCAGGCCTTGGCCAGCGGGTGCTGGATGCCCTGATTCTGGCCGATCGGGCGGCCGAACACGATGCGTTCCTGCGCGTACTTGGAGGCGCGGGCGATTGCCGCCTTGCCAAGTCCGATGGCTTCTGCCCCCAGCAGCACGCGTTCCGGGTTGAGGCCCTGGAGCAGGATCTTGAATCCCTGTCCCTCGGCCCCGATGCGGTCTTCCTCGGGCACGAACAGGTCGGTGATGAACAGCATGTTCGATCCCACCGCGTGGCGGCCCATCTTCGGGATGATCCGCGCCTCGACCTTTTCGCGGTCGATCTTCGTGTAGAAAAGGGTCAGCCCTTCCGTCTTCTTCTTGACGTCTTCCAGCGCGGTCGTGCGGGCGATGATCAGCATGTAGTCCGCCACGTGGGCGTTGGTGATCCAGATTTTTTCGCCGTTGAGCAGGTAGCCGCCGTCAACCTTGGTGGCGCGGGTCTTGAGGCTGGTGGTATCCAGCCCGGTGTTGGGCTCGGTCACCGCAAAGCACATCTTCTTCTCGCCGGACAGGATCGGCGGGATCATGCGCTGCTGCTGTTCCTCGGTGCCGAACAGGATCACCGGTTCAAGTCCGAATACCGGGCCGTGGATCGTCGATGCCGCAGCCATGCCACCGCCCGATTCCGCCACGGCCTGCAGCATGATCGCCGCCTCGGTGATGCCCAGGCCCGCACCGCCGACGCTTTCCGGCATGGCGATGCCCAGCCAGCCGGCTTCGGCCATGGCCTTGTGGAACTCGTGCGGCCATTCTCCCGACCTGTCCTTTTCAAGCCAGTATTCGTCGGTGAACTGCGAGCAATGCTGCAACACGGCTTCGCGAATGTTCCGCTGGTCTTCGGTGAACGAGAAATCCAAGGCGCTGACTCCATCTGCCGGCGTTTAGGGGATGCGGCAGCGGCTAGCAGCGAGCCGGCTGGCCGACAACCGATCCGGCCTGATATCGGCACGGCGAATGGATTTAAAGCGCAGGCTGGGCTAGCCGCTCTGGCCATGAGCGATCCAAAGGCAAAGTCCGGCCCCCTTGCCGGCATCCGCGTCGTCGACCTGACCAGCGTGGTCTTCGGACCCTATGCAACCCAGGTCATGGCAGACATGGGTGCGGACGTGATCAAGGTGGAAGGGCCGGAGGGCGACAACACGCGCTGGATTTCCGCCGGGCCGGAAACCGGGATGGGCGGCATCCACGTCAACGTCAATCGCGGCAAGCGCAGCCTGATGCTCAACCTGCGTGACGAGGCGGACAAGGAAGTGCTGCGCCGCCTGATCGCCACTGCAGACGTGTTCATCCATTCGATGCGGGGCAAGGCCATCGCGCGGCTGGGCTTTGACTATGCGGCGGTCAAGGCGCTGCGCCCCGACATCGTCTACGTCAATTGCTATGGCTATTCGCGGCGCGGGCCAGAGGCGGACCAGCCGGCCTATGACGATACCATCCAGGCCGAATGCGGCATCACCCATGTGCAGCAGCTGATCAATGGCGAGCCAGGCTTTGTCGGCACGATCATGGCCGACAAGGTGGCCGGGCTCCACGCGCTTTACGCCGCGCTCATGGCGCTGTTCCACCGCGAACGGACCGGCGAGGGGCAGGAAGTGGAAGTGACGATGTTCGAGGCGATGACCTCGTTCATGCTGGTCGAACATGCCAACGGGCGGCTGTTCGATCCGCCGCTTGGCCCGGCGAACTATCACCGTGCGGTGGAGCGCAATCGCCGCCCCTACAAGACCCGCGACGGCTATGTCGCCGCGCTGGTCTATAACGACAAGCACTGGAACGCCTTTATCGAGGCGGTGCAGCCGGAATGGAACTCGCCCGAGTTCGCCACGCTGGAACTGCGCGCCAAGCAGATCGGGCGGGTCTACGGCCTGCTGGGCGAAACCTTCCTGACGCGCACCACGCAGGAATGGATGGACCTGCTGCGCCAGCTCAACATCCCGGTGGCGCGCCTGCGCTCAACCGACGAACTGTTCGAGAACGAGCACCTGAACGCCGTGGGCTTCTTCGAAGAGGTCGAGAGCCCCTATGGCAAGCTGACCTATCCGGGCGTGCCGGCATGGTTCGGTGCGACGCCGGGCCGGGTTGCCGGTCCTGCGCCGCGCCTGGGCGAACACAATGATGAACTGAAGGCGGAACTCGGGCTCGATTGAGACGCGCCGGGATCAGTTGATCAGCGATGCCTCGATAGCGATGCGGATCGCTTCGCTGGTGTGATTGGCGCCCATCTTGTTCAGCATGTTCGCGCGGTGGATTTCGACCGTGCGCGGAGAGATGGACAGCTTTTCACCGATCATGCGGTTGGAAAGGCCATCGGCGACACCGGCCAGAACTTCGCGTTCGCGCCGGGTCAGCCGCTCGATGCGGCTGCGTGCGACGGCTTCGCGCAGGCGGGCTCCCGACATGGCGGCAGCGCGGCTTTCGGCCAGCGTGGCGCTGTCTACCAGCGTCTGCGCATCGAAGGGCCAGGAAAGGTAATCGACCGCGCCCTGCAGCACCGCCTCGACAATGCGGCGGGCATCCGGCGCTTCGGCAAAGGCGACGATCGGCAGCCAGTTGCCGGTGCTGCCCATGTGATCGAGCAAGGGGGCGATGGCCTGCCCGTCGTCATGCACCAGGACGATCCCCTCGCGCGGGTTGCGGGCGACGAATTCGCCGGCATCCTCGAACGGTTCGACGTGCAGCGCCGAGCCGGAAAGGCAGTGCGAGATGGCGGCACGACGGCGAAGATCGCTGTCAACGAGCAGAATGGAAGTGCGTGTCATAGGACAAATTCTTACCGGATCGCGCTTAGGGGTTAAGACTGAGACACGTCCGTTTTGGCATCCGGTTATGTCCAAAATGACGAGAAATTCGATGAATATTCATCGGCTTAGAAATAGGTGCATTCCCTTATGGTCCGTGCGGCAGGCACGGCTTTTGCCGCCCCGGACGACGGCGCGGTTAACCTTGTTGGTTAGCAAGTCTCAGTGCGGCGTGGCGGTTCCCGTCATGGCGCGAAGGATGTCGATGTAGTCCTGCCGGATCGTCGCAATGGCCCCGGCATCGAAGGCCAGGACGCTGTCGAGCACCGACTTGCGGGTTGCCTCGTAGAGGTGCCGCAGGGCCCAGGTGATCTCGCCCTCGCCGCTGATGCCCAGCTGCAGCGCGGTGAGCGAGGAGAGCGCGCGCGTCAGGCTTTCGCTCTTGCGCTGGTTGTCGCCCGCCTCGGCGGCATGCAGCGCGGTGCCAAGCGCGCCGATCAGCTGCTCATAACACAGCGAAACCAGCTGGCGCGGGTCCGAGCCGCCGATCCGGGCATCGAGTTCGACCCGGCGATAGGCATCCTGGGGAGTGTTTCGGGCAAGCAATGTCATGGCATCAGTTCTTCGAATTCCACGCATCGATCTGGTTCTTCAGGAACGAGAGCGTGGACTTGGAGGCGCCGACCCCGGCATTCATCCGGGCAAAGCGAGTGATCAGCTGGCTGCGCAGTTCTTCCTGCCTCTCGGCAAGGTCGGTCTGGTCCGCCTTCAGCTTGGTGGCCTGCGCGGTGTAGCGCGCGATCGAGCCGCCCAGCGATCCCGGGTCGGAGGTCGAGGTCGCCCGGCGGGCAAGCGCGTCGAAGCTGGCGAACACGCCGTAAAGCCCGTTGGTGAACATGGCGGCCACGCCCTGCGGATCGGCGGTGAGCATCGCATTGAGCCGGCCGGTGTCGAGCTTGAACGTGCCGTCGCGCTGGATCGAAAGGCCGATTTCGGCGAGCGTCTTCGGCTCGTTCCCGGTCGCGCCCGGCATGATCACCTGCGTGCCGAACTGCGCCAGCGAGCGCTTGAGGCCGCGCGCACCGGCATCCTGCGCCAGCTCTCCGGTCTGCGGATTGGTCGCCTGGTTAAGCGCCGCGACCACTTCGTTGAAGGCGCCCACCAGCTCCTGCATGGCGGAACGGATGGCGGCGGCCGGATCGGCAAAGCTGAGCTGCGTGGGGCTGCCGGTGTTCGTGGCCGTAAGCTTGAGGTTCAGGCCCGGAATGGCATCGGTAACGGTGTTGCTTTTTGCCGTCATCGCCAGCCCGTCGATCCTGAAGGCGGCATCGCCGGCCGCGGCCTTGAGCCGCGTGGCATCGCCTGCCGGCGTCCAGGCCAGGTTCGCCAACCCTTCCTCTCCCGGTGTCTCCGTGGCTTCGAGGACGAAGCCGTTGGCCGCGCCCTCCTGGCCCTTGAGCACCAGCTGCGCGCCAGCCGCCGTATTGGCGACGAAGGCGGCAACGCCGGCATTGGCAGCGTTGATCGCGCCTGCGACATCGGCCAGCGTCGCGCCGGTCGGGATGGTGACGGTAACCGGCGTGTGGGCCGTGTCCTCGGTAAAGCCGGAGCCTGCAACGGTGCCGAACCGCAAGGTCAGGCTGCCCGCGCCAACCGGGGCAGTTGCCGCAGGATAGGCCGGGCTGGCGAGCGTCTGCGCCGAGGCGAGCGTCGTCACTTCGAGCGAGAACGTGCCGCGCGGGCGGGCCGTGCCGGAAAGCGTCGGCTTGGCGACCGCGCCGTTCGCCAGCGTCGGCTGGGGCGAGAGGTCTCCGGTGCGGACGCGTTCGCCGAGCGAGGCGGACAGGTTGACCAGCATCGACTTGAGCGAGGAAGCGGCGGAGATGTTCGCCTGCAACCGCTCGGACTGGACCGTCAGCCGGTCGCTCTTGGCCGCGAACTGGGCATTGGCGAGCGTCTCGGCCAGCGCCGCCATGTCCACGCCGCTGCCCCCGCCAAGCGCGGTGATGAGCTGGCTGGTCGCCGATGCGGTGGTGGAGGAAGTGGTCGCCATGCCGCTAAGGACGGTTACGGAAGGGCCCGGTTAAGGGGTCACTCAGGCCGTGGCCGGATCAAGCCGGCCTTCGGCGTCGAAACGCAGCGCGACCGGCACCTCGATGGCAGGCGCGCGGGGGCTCTCGCCGCGCTTCAGGGCAAGGACGAAGGCAAGCACGGCAGCGACCGCGCCGTACAGCTCCTCGCGGATCACCTGGTTCTCGCGCGTGGTGTAATAGACCGAGCGGGCGAGCGAGGGGTATTCTAGGCAGGGCAATTCCAGTTCGGCGGCCAGTTCGCGCATGGCCAGCGCCTTTTCCCCGCGCCCCTTGGCCAGGACGATCGGGGCCGAAGCCTTGAGCGGATCATAGGCCATGGCCACCGAGAAGTGCGTCGGGTTGGTGATGACGAACTGCGCCTCCTTCATCGCCCGGGCCACGCCGCCGCGCGCCAGCTGGCGCTGTTTCTGGCGGATCGCCGCCTTCTTTTCGGGGCTGCCTTCCTGCTCCTTGTGCTCATCGCGCAGGTCCTGGTGGCTCATCTTCAGGCGGGACAGGCGGCGCAGCCACTGGATCGGGAAGTCGATCAGGGCGATGACCGCCAGACCGGCCGAAAGCGCGAAGAGCAGCGAGGTGAGCGCGGCCCAGCCCGCCGCGATCTGTCCGGAAAGCGGCATGGCGGGCAGCGCCGCGATCTCGCCCCAGTGGGCCCGTGCCCAGAACCAGGTGATGGCGCAGAGCAGCAGCGCCTTGGCCACCGACTTGCCCAGCTCGATCAGCGCCTGCAGGCCGAACATGCGTTTCAGGCCGCTCAGCGGGTTGATCCGCGATGCCTTGGGGGCAAGGTTGCCCATCAGCCAGCGACCCTCGCCAAAGCCGAGTTGCGAGACGATCGAGGCGATGATGACGACCGCTCCCAGCACCAGCACGGGGGGAGTCACCGCCAGCAGGGCCGATGTCATCAGCCTGCCGGGCTCGAAACTGCCGACATCCGCGCGCGTGAAGGTCAGGCCCGATGAAAGCCCGGTCGCCAGCTTGTCGAACAGCCATGGCCCGGCAAAGGCCAGCCATGCCGCTCCGGCCAGTGCCGCCGCCGCCGTCGCCAGTTCGCGGCTGCGCAGGACATCGCCCTTGCGGGCAGCGTCCTTTTTGCGCTTCTGGGTTGGGGCCTGGGTCTTTTCGCCGGCGCTTTCGCTCATCGTGCGATGACCTTTTCGGCGTGGGCCAGAGCATCGGCGGTGAGCGCGGCCATGGCGTCGGGCAGCAGCTGGGCGGAAAGGATCAGCGCGCCGATCCCGGCCAGCACGCCCGCCGGCAGGCCAAGCGCGAACAGGTTGAGCGAAGGCGCGGAGCGGCTGAGCATGCCGGCAGCAAGCTGGACCAGCAGCAGGATCAGCGTCACCGGCAAGGCAATGGCCAAGGCGGTAAGCAGCATGGTTGCCGCATAGCCGCCCACCATGGCGATGCGGTCCGGCCCCAGCCAGGTCTGGCCGGGGGGAAAGGTCTCATAGCTTTTCAGCACCAGGTCGATGAACAGGAGGTGCCCGCCGAGCGCGAGGAAGACGAGCGTGAGGACGACCGAGTAATACTGCCCCAGCGCCGGGGAGTGGGCGCCCGTGTTGGGATCGGCGGCCGTGGCGATCGACATGCCCATACCGGCGCCGACCAGTTCGGCGGCAATCACCGGCGCGGCAAAGGCGATCTGCAGCACCATGCCCAGCGACAGCCCGATCAGCACCTCGCCGGCGACAGCCAGCATCCCGGCAAGCGAGAGCAGCTGGGCCGGAGCCTGCACCGGCAGCCAGTTGCACACCAGGATGCCGATGGCACCGGTCACGATGACGCGCACCTGCATGGGCACGCTGGATGCACCGAAGAAGGGGGCGGCGAGCAGGGCCGCGCCCACCCGGGTCATGATGAACATCCAGCGCCAGAATTCGGCCTCTACCGCACCGAACCCGAAGGTAAGCTGCATCATCGGCCAAGCCGCCCGATCTCTTCGAAGATGTCGCCAAGGAAATCGGCGACAAGCCCCATCATGGATGCGCCCATCACCACCAGGACCAGGGCGATCACCACCAGCTTGGGAACGAAGGTCAGCGTCTGCTCGGAAACCGAGGTCGCCGCCTGGACGATGCCGATGACCAGGCCGACAGCCAGACTGGCGAGCAGCACCGGTGCGGCGACCAGCGCGGTAACCCACAGCATCCGGTCAGCCAGCGCAAGGAGGGAGGAAGCCTCGTCCATCGCGCGCTATCCGAAGCTGGCCGCAAGGCTGCCCATCAGCAGGGCCCAGCCATCAACCAGCACGAACAGCAGCAGCTTGAAGGGCAGGGAGACCACGGTCGGGCTCATCATCATCATGCCCAGGCTCATCAGCACCGACGAGACCACCAGGTCGATGACGAGGAAGGGCAGGAACAGCATGAAGCCGATCTGGAAGGCAGTCTTGAGCTCGCTGGTAACGAAGGCCGGCAGCAGGATCGACCATGGCACGTCATTGGGCGAGGCGAACTTGGGCGCCTTGGCCATGTCGGCAAACATGGCCAGATCGTGCTCGCGCGTCTGGCGCAGCATGAACTGGCGGAATTCGCCGCCCGCTGCGGTGATTGCCTGTTCGGCATTGATCGTGCCCGCCGAATAGGGGGCAATGGCATTGGCGTTCACCTTTTCCAGCGTCGGCGCCATGATGAACAGCGAAAGGAACAGCGAAAGGCCAACCAGCACCTGGTTGGGCGGGCTCTGCTGCAACCCCAGCGCCTGCCGCAGGATGCCCATGACGACGAGCACGCGGGTGAAGCTCGTCATCATCAGGATCAGGCTGGGCAGGATCGTAAGCAGCCCCATCAGCAGCAGCAGCTGGAGCGAGAGGCTCATGCCGCTCGGCTGGCCACCGTTGATCGAGGTGAAGGCCCGGTCGATCGCGCCGGGAATGGCCGTCGGCGCCTGCGCGGCGGCGGTGGCGAGCAGGTCGATCATGCTCATTCGCCCGACTCCGGCACAGGGACTTCGGCAAGGCGGACAAGGCCGTTGCGCGATGCGGAAACGAGGATCTGGCGGCCGTGGAATTCCAGCACGGCCAGCTTGAGCGTGGGCGAAAGCATGGTGGTTTCAACCACCCGCACCGAACGCGCGCCCTGCTGCGGGCCGCCGTACCGGGCCTGCATCTTCTGCATCAGCTTCAGGCTGCCCCAGATCAGTGCGCCGATCAGCGGCAGCAGGACGATCAGCTTGACGACGTACCACAGCACGGCTCAGCCCTCCGATCCGGCCAGCTCGACGATGCGCAGGCCGAAGCGGTTGTTCTCCGCCACGATCTCGCCCCGCGCGATCAGCTTGCCGTTGACCATGACGTCGAGCAGCTCGTCGGTCAGCCGGTCGAGCATGACCACGCTTTCCTCGCCAAGCGAGAGCACGTCCTTCAGTTTCATTTCGGTGCGGCCCAGTTCGACGGAAAGGCGCACGTCGACGTCTTTCAGCAGGTCGAAACTGCGGGGCTGGGCTGTCATGGAAGCAGATCCTCTTCTTCAGGCGAATGACTGGGTGATGCGCAGGGCGACGCGATCGTCGGCCTCGCCGACCATGCCCGTGGCGATGACCTTGCCCGCCACCTTGAGCGGCACCTGCCGCGCGACGGCGACGGGCAGGACCTGTCCGGGGGTGAGCGCGGCGAGCGTCGCCATCGACATGCGCATGTCGACAAGCACGGCGGAAAGTTCGAGCGGCAGGTCGGCAAAGGGCGCCTCGGCCGGATCGGCCCGGCCGCGCACGCGGGGCGGCGGGGCAGCGCTCTTTTCGTCGAACAGTGCGGGCAGGTGGGCTTCCAGCAAAGCGACGTGGAGCGGCCAGGGCTCGCGGCCTTCCTCGAAGACCTCAAGCTTCATCGCGGCCAGCGGCGCGCCATCGGGGAAAGGGGCCAGCGCGCCAAGCGAGCCGTCGCGACGCAGTACGTTGATCGCATCCGCCGGCAGGTTCAGCGCGGCGGCAAGGCTGTTTGCCACCAGCGCTTCGACGCGGCGGATCATCAGGTCGGCAGACAGGGGGAAGCGCGGCGGCAGGTTGCCGCGCAGCTCGCCCCGTCCGCCAAAAGTGCGGTCGACCAGTCCGAGCACGGCGGAGGCCTGCACGGAAACGAGCAGCGGCACGCCGGCATGGCCGATCGAGAACAGCGTATTGGCGGCGAGCGGGCCAACCTCGGCACCGAACATCAGGTCATCGTCCTGCCGCGCGGCATGGGCCTTCACGCGCAGCGCCTCGCAGCCGTGCAGCGGGGCCAGCGCCGGGGCAAGGGTGCGGGCCATGGCCTCGCCCATGGTGCCCAGGCGCGGCATCAGGTCTCCCACCGGGGCTACCACGCCGCGCAGCAGCTCGGGGCAATGCTGCGCCGCGACCCGCTCGGCAACAAAGGCGCGTTCGGGCTTCATTACTGCACGATCATCGAGCGGAAGTAGACGGCATCGACGCCGCCGAAGCCTTCGGTATCGGTCAGCACCTTGTTGATCGCGGCGGTCAGGCGCTTCTGCAGCCGGTCCTTGCCCTCGATCGAATAGACGTCTTCCTCCGGCGTATCGGCCAGGACTTCCAGCAGGCGGCTGCGGATTGCCAGTTCGTGCTTCTTCAGCCACATCAGCACCCGGCCGTCGCGGCGGGTGGAGCAGGCCAGGCTTACCTGGACCAGCGCCTCGGAATTCTTGAGGTTCGAGGTGAAGTCCTCGGAGAAGGTGTAATAGCTGGTGCGGTATTCGCTGCCGCCATCGCCTTCCACTTCGGCAGCGCCGCCTTCGCCCTCCTTGCCGCCTTCCTTCTTGGGGGCATAGGGGTCTTCCTCGCCCTTCTTCACCAGCTTGGGCTTGTTGTCTTCCTTGACCTCTTCCTTGTGGCCAAGCAGCCCGGCGACCATGGCGCCATAAACGCCCCCGCCGCCGACGGCGAGGAGCGCCACCGGCAGGATCAGCTTCTTGACGAGCCCCCCCTTCTTCTTGGCGGGCTTGGCATCGGTTGCAGCTTCAGTACTCATGGTTCAGCGTTCCTCGGTCGGATCGGTCAGGCGAAAATGCCGCGCCGGCGCTCGGCCGGGGGCTGGTCGGATGGGGCCGCGCGGTCATTGCGCGCAGCGGTGCCGCGCTGGTCAGCGCCGGCATTCTGGCGGGCGGAGGACTGGCCCTGCCCGCTGGTGAAGGAGAAGCCGCTATCGCCCTGCCGCGAAGGCTGGCCGCTGCTGCTGCCGGTCGTTTCTGCCCCGGCGCTTGCTGGCGGGACCAATGCGGCTGCCTCGACAGCGCGGGCGAACTCCGGGTCCGGACTGGCAAGCGTGACGTTGAGGCCCGAGGCATCGGGCGCGAACGACAGCGAGACCTTGCCGAACTGCGCATGATCGAGCGAAACCTTGACTGCCGCCGGTGCCACCGCCTCGCGCGCGGCGACGAGGCGATCGACCAACTGGGCAAAGTCCACCGGCGTTTCGCTGCGGTTCGCGGCAGGAACTGGCGCGGCTTCGGGTGCAGGCTGGAACGCCGCCGGGGCGAGGTTCACCGAAACCGATGGCTGCTGTGCGGGTGCAGGCGCGGCGGTGCGCTGCTCGGGCCGGGCGGCGCTTGCAGCGGCTGCGGGCTCAGAGACCTGCACTGCCTCGGCGGGTTCCAGCGCCATGCGCGCGGACAGGATTGCGGCCGGTAGCGGCGCAGGCTGCTGCGGCCCGGTTTCCGGCTTGGCCGGCTGCGCGGGTGCAGCCGGGACCGGCTGGTGGAGTGCGACCGGGGCGCGCTCCGCCTCGCCGCGCCGGGTGCGAACCTGGACCGGTGCGGGCGCAAGCGGAGGCAGTGCGGGTTGTGCCGACACGACCGGCAGGGTGCCAGCGGCAGGATCGGCTGCGTCCGCCGGCTCTTCATCGGTAACGACCGGTTCGGCGGTTTCTGACGGCCTGCCGCTCTCTTCCGCATGTGCGGCGGCGCGGGCCGCGCGCATGGGGCGTGCCAGGGCAATCACCGGGGCGGGCGAGGATGGCATCTGCCCCGCCACCGGCTCGGAACCGGATGCGGCGTCCACTTCTCCCAAAGAAACCTCAAGCCTGGTCGAGATTGCTGCCGAAGGTGCAGCCTTTCCGGCAACCGGGCTATCTGCCGATGCTGCGGCAACCGGCGGCAACACAACCGGCAAGGTATTGCCGCTTGCCGGCAATACGGAGAGTGTCGGGGGCGGGCTGGAGGCAGCCAGCGCCATACTCCCACCAACGCCCGACTGGGGCACCGCCGCAACGGGGCTTTCGATTTCCAGCGCCAGAAGTCCAGCAAATCCGCCAGTCTCCTCGCTCGCCACGGCTGGCCCAGCGCGCATTTCGGGCATGGCGCCGCCAAGTGGCAGAAGCGACGGCGCGGCCTGATCGATCATTGAAACTGCTCCCCGGTTGCGGTTCGTCAGTGACTATTCAAGACCCGTGCCAGATTGCCTGCGGGCACCTTGCGGGGTGTGGCTGTCGCGCTGGCCAAGCGCCGTTGCCTCGCTTTTTGCACGGTCTTCCACCGCCTGCCGGCGGCGCTCGGCCTCGGCCAGGTGGGCCAGCTTGGCATCGGCATGGGACCGGGCGCGCAGGGCATCGGCGCGGGTCGCCTCGCCCACGCCGGACAGTCCGCTGCGAAAGCGCGAGAGGTTTTGCAGTGCCGCGCCGTCCGCCACGTCGATGCGCGCGGCATAATCGCCCAGCAATTGCCCGGTCCGGGTGGCGAGGGCTTCCAGCTGGGCGAGGGTCGATTCCGCCTTGGCAGCCTCGCGCGCGGCCGCCTGCTTGGCGACGGCGCGGACCTTTTCGAGCCGTTGCAGCCGCAACAGCCGGCGCGGATCAGCCCGGTTCGCCAAGCAGCGCCTCCAGCGCGGCGATCGACGGGCCCAGCGGCACGACCTCGCCCTGTTCCTGGCAAAGGAAGCCGCGCAGCGCGTCCTGCATGGCGATGGCCCGGTCGAGCAGGGCATCGGCCCCGGCGCGATAGGCGCCCATCAGCACAAGGTCGCGATTGGCCTCGTAACTGGCTGTCAGGGCGCGGAAGGTGCGGGCGTGCCGCTGGTGCAGCGGCGTGACGATGTCAGACATCACGCGGCTGAGCGAGGCGCCGACATCGATGGCGGGATATTGCCCGCGCTGGGCAAGGTCGCGGCTCAGCACCACGTGGCCGTCAAGGATCGACCGGGCCGTATCGACCACCGGGTCGTCCTGGTTGTCGCCATCGGCCAGCACGGTGTAAAGCCCCGTGACCGAGCCGCCGCTCGCGGCCGAATTGCCGGCGCGTTCGACCAGCTTGGTGATCGTGGCCAGCGCCGATGGGGGATAGCCGCGCGCGGCACCGGGCTCGCCCAGCAGCAGCGCGATCTCGCGCGCGGCATGGGCAACGCGGGTCAGGCTGTCCATGATCAGCAGCACCTTGCGGCCCTGGGCGCGGAAATGTTCGGCCAGGCTGGTGGCGAGCATGGCACCGCGCAGCCGCAGGTTGGGGGCATGATCGGCCGGCACCGCGATAACGGCGGTGCGCGCGCGCTTTTCTCCCGCCATGTGGCGCTCGACGAAGTCCGAAACTTCGCGCGCACGTTCGCCGATCAGGCCGACGATGACGATCTCCGCCTCCGCGCCAGTGGCGATCATGTCGAGCAGCACCGACTTGCCGACGCCCGAACCGGCCATCACGCCGATGCGCTGGCCTACGCCGAAAGTGGTCAGCGCGTTGAGCGCCCGTACGCCGGTGTCGAAGGTTTCACGCACGGGCGAGCGATCGAGCGCCGACGCGCGCACTCCGCCGGCGGGCCATTCGTGGCGCGAGTGGATCGGCCCCATACCATCAATCGGATGGCCCTCGCCATCGACTGCCCGGCCGAGATAGGCCTCGCCGACATGGAGCATCCCCGGCCGTCCCTCGGGCCGCACCTTGGCGCCGGGGCGGAGCATCACCGTATCGCCAAGCAGCATGGCCAGCGTGCGGCCGTTGCGAAAGCCGATCACTTCGGCGAGCGGTTCCCCGCGGCCATGTGCCACCCGGCAAAGCGCACCGACCGGGACGGAAAGGCCGGAAACCTCGATCAGCCCGCCATCGCAGGCGGCGACAAGGCCATAGCGGTGCGGCGTGAAATCGGGCTGGGCGGCGGCCATGCCATCGAGCAGCGTAGCAATGGTGTTCAGCACGATTCAAAGGCCTCGGCCAGGGCCACGCGCCATTGCGCGGGGCCATCCTCGACCCCGCCGCTGGAGCTTTCCACCCGCAGGTGGCCGCGCGCCAGCGACGGGTCGCCCTGTACTGTCCACTGCTGGTCAAGCTTTCCGGCCACCAGCTTGAGATCGTCGGGATGAAGGCGGATCACCCGCTCGTCATCGGCCCGGGCAAGCATGGCGACGGCGCGCTCCACCCGTGCGGCCAGCGCATCGGGATCGAGCGCAAAGGGCACCAGCGTCGCCTCGCACAAGGCCATTACCGTATCGACCATGCGCTGGCGCAGGTCTTCTGCCATCTCGGCATCGAGCCGGGACAGTGAGAGACCAAGCGCCTCACGCGCATCGGCATCGGCCTGGGCCTGCGCTGCGGCTTCTGCCCGTGCGCTTTCGATCCCGGCGGCAAAGCCATCGGAGAAAGCGAGGGCAAGCGGGTCTTCGGGCTCGGTCTCGGGTTCGATGGGCGGCAGGGGTTCCGCGAGGGGGCCGGGCGGGGCAAAGCGCCGGTCCTGCCGGAAGCCCGCCGCTTCCCCGCGTCCGGCGAGGGCGGCAAGGCTAGACATATTCGTCGTCGCCCCCGCCCACGCCGAAGACGATCGTGCCTTCGGCGGCCAGTTTGCGGGCGATGCCGACGATGGTCTTCTGCGCGGCCAGGACATCGGCCATCTTCAGGCGTCCCCGGCTGGCGATCTCGTCCTTCACGCCATCGGCGGCGCGGCTCGACATGGCGCGGAAGAACACCTCGCGCGATTCCTCGTCGATGCCCTTGAGCGCATCGATCAGCACGTCGCTTTCGACATCGCGCAGCAGCGCGCCCATCGATTGCGGATCGAGCACAAACAGGTGCTCGAACTTGAACATCTCGTTCTCGATTTCCCTGGCGAGGCCTTTGTCGAGCTTGCCGATCTCGGGCATCACGCGCTTTTCGACAGACTTGCCGGCACCGTTGATCAGGTCCGCCGCCTCGCGCGGGCCGCCCATGGCGAGCGGGGCATTGCCGTGGCTCTCGCGGATGCGGGTGGAAAGCAGGTCTTCCAGCATCTGCAATGCCTCGGGTGCGACCGGGCCAAGGGTGGCGATGCGGTGGACGACTTCGGGCTGCACGCCGGCGGGCAGCTGCGACAGCACTTCGGCAGCCACTTCCGGATCGAGCTGGACGAGCAGCACGGCGATCGCCTGGGGGTGCTCGTCACGCACCAGCGGCAGCAGCGACTGCGGGGTAAGCCAGCGGGCAAGTTCCAGCGGGCTGGGCGGGCGCTGGTCCGGCACGATCCGGGCCATCAGGTTGTCTGCCTTCACATCGCCGACGGCGCGGGTCATCAGGTTCTTCACCTGCCCCAGCCGGTCATGCGCGCTCAGCCCCAGCTTCTCGGTGCGGGCAACGAAGCTGGTGATGGCATGGGCGATCACCTCGGGCCCGATCTCGCCCAGCGCGCACATCTTTTCGCCCAGCAAGCGCAGTTCGGCGGGCTCAAGCCGGGCAAGCAGGCCGGCGGCCTGATCGTCGTCCAGCACGATCATCATCACGGCAGCGCGTTCGGCATCGCCGAGGGCCTGGGGGTCGATTGCGGCGGCCTCGCTCATGCCTTGCCCTCCTCGGCGGGCTTGAGCATTTCGCGCAGGGCCTCAACCGCCTGGTCGGGCCGTTCGGCAACGATCTGCTGCGCCATCGAAACCTGCCGGCCAAGCAGCGCCGCATCGATCGCGCCGGTGACGGGATCCTTCACCTGCGCCACGGCGGCCTCTGCCTGCTGCTCGATGCTTGCGCCGGTCGGGGGGAGCTGCGCGGCCGGGGCCGGATCGCGCTTCAGCGCGCGGACCAGCGGCTTCACACCGAGAAGCAGCACGAGCAGCACGCCCAGCAAGGCAACGCCATAGCGCACAAGGGTAAGGAACCAGCCTTCCTGATAGAATGGCGGCGGTTCTACCGGCGGGGCATCGAAGTTGCGGACCATCACCGCCACCTGGTCGCCGCGCTGGGCGTCGGCACCCACAGCGGCGCTGACCAGCGCCTTGATCTGGTCGATGTCCTGTTGCTTGGCCTTCTTCATCGCCGCGCCAGAAAGCGCGACGGCGACCGACAGCCGCTTGATCTTGCCCGGCGCGCCATTGGCGACGGCAACCTCGCGGCCCAGTTCATAGGTGCGCGTGGCAGAGCTTTCGCCACTCGTCTGGGGCGTTGCCGGCGTGGCAGGCGTGCCTTGCGGCGGGGCCGGGACGGCAGTCGTAGCCGGCGGCGGGGTGTTGGACAGGACGCCCGGCACACCGGTTGCCGGCTGGGTCGCGCCCGATTGCGAGGCCGCCTGCGTCTCGGTGCGCAGCACGCCTTCCTTGTCATAGCTTTCGCGCGCGGAGGTGACCTGGTCCATGTCGAGCTCGACCTGGACCTCGTTGGTGAAATTGCCCTGTCCCAGCATCGGGGTGAGCAAGGCATCGAGCTGGCTGCGCAGCTTTTCCTCAAGCTGGCCCTGCATCTCCAGCCGTTCGTTGCCGCCCGCGTCCTTCGCGGTCAGCAGCCGGCCATGCTGGTCCACCACCCGGACCGAATCGGGCGACATTCCCGGCACCGATCCCGCGACGAGGTTGACGATGGCCGCAACCTGGCTGTCGCCCAGCGTGCGCCCGCGGGCAAGGCGGACCATGACCGAGGCGGAAGGCGGCACGTTTTCGCGCACGAAGACAGACTTCTCCGCCTGCGCCAGATGGACGCGCACGGCTTCCACGCCTTCGATTTCCATGATCGAGAGTGTCAGTTCGCGCTCGCGGGCAGAGCGCAGGTGCTCGCCCTCCAGCGTTCGGCTGGCGCCCATCGGCAGGCTGTCGAGCCCGGCGGCGGCAGGCGAGGCAAGCGCGCCGTCCTCTGCCACCAGCATCCGCGCGCGGTAGAGATCGTCCTCGCCCACGGTCAGCGTGCCGGTCTGGTTGTCGATGGCATAGCCGATCTGCGCCTTGTCCAGCGCGGCAACCACCTTGGCACGCTCGCCGTCGCTGAGTTCGGAGTAGAGCACGCGCTGCGGCGCGGGGGCGAGCGTGGCCCAGGCCAGCGCGGCCAGGCCTATACCGGCGATGCCGCCGAACCACGGCAGCATCCGGCGCACCGGTCCCTGCGCGGTAAAGCTCTTCAGCCGGGTCAGGGCCGGGCCGCCTGCCGGGTCGGTAAGCGGGGCAATGATCGACGGGGCGGGCGCAGTGCCTGCCGCTGCGGGGGCAAGGTCAGCCATTCATCACACTCCCATCCGCATGATGTCCTGATAGGCGGAGAGCAGCCGGTTGCGCGTCTGCAGCGTGGCTTCGAAGGCGACCGAGGCTTCCTGCCGGGCCAGCATCACCTTGGCGACATCGGTCACCTCGCCGCGCTGGTAGGCTTCGGTGATCGATTCCGACTTCGCCTGGGTTTCCTTCACCGAATCGAGCGCGTTCCTGAGCGCGCCGGTAAAGCCCTCGGCCGGACCGGCTGCGCCCGTCTGCGCGGTTTCGGGAGCGGCCGTCTTGACCTGCTGGAGCAGGTTGGACCGGTCGATGATCTGCTGGCGCATGGCCAGGATCGACTGGATCCCGCCACCGCCGCCAATGCCACCGATGCTCATCGCCGGGCACCCGCAGCATTGGCGGCCACCGCGATGCCGGCCTCACGGAACGAGGCGAGGCGATAGCGCAGCGTGCGCTCGGAAATGCCCAGCTGGCGTGCCGCTTCCACCCGGCTGCCGCCGACCGATGAGAGCACCTCCATGATCGCACGCGCCTCGTGCATCTGGACAATGTTGGAAAGCTTGCGTCCGCCGCCGGCGGGAATCGGGACGGGAGTGCTTCCCCCGGCGACGGACGATGCCTCGACCAGCCTTGCGGCGCTGTCGAAGTGGATGTGTTCGGGCCCGATCATGGCCTGCCCCTGGGCAAGCAGAAGGGCGCGGCGGATGACGTTTTCCAGCTCGCGCACGTTGCCCGGCCAGCCGTGGTGGCGCAGCATGGCGAGCGCGGCATCCGAGAGCCACGGCGCCGGCAGGCCCTGCGGCGCATGGCGCAGCAGCAGTGCGAAGGCCAGCGGGGCCACGTCCTCGCTGCGTTCGCGCAGCGGCTTGAGCGCGAGGGGGAAGACGTTGAGGCGATAGAACAGGTCGGCGCGGAAGCGGCCTTCCTGCACTTCCAGCGGCAGGTCGCGGTTGGCGCAGGCGATGATCCGCACGTCAACCTTGATCGGGCGGGTCGCGCCGATGGGAACCACCTCGCCCTCCTGCAGCGCGCGCAGCAGCTTGGCCTGGAGCGGCAGGGGCATCTCGGCGATCTCGTCGAGCAACAGGGTGCCGCCATCGGCCGCGCGGAAGAAACCCTCGCTGGAACCCTGCGCGCCGGTGAAGGCGCCCTTCTGGTGGCCGAACAGCAGCGCCTCCAGCATGGTCTCGGGCATGGCGGCACAGTTCACCGCGATGAAGGGGCCGTCCTTGCGCGGGCTGCGGGCATGGATGAAGCGGCTGAGCACTTCCTTGCCGGTGCCGGTCGGGCCGTTGATCAGGACCGGGATCTCGCTGGCGGCGAGTCGCTCGGCCAGGGCGAGGATCGACAGGCTCTCCGGATCGAGCGCGATCGGCATGTCGGCCGGGGTGGCGGCGGCGATGAAGGCTGCCAGGGCCGATTCGCTGACCGGGTCCGCATAGGCCAGGACGTGCCGACCGGTGCCCTCGCGCCGGGTCAGCGAAGGGTGCGCGGCACGGGCGAGGGTGATCGCGGCCTTGCCCCCCGGCACGCCGCGCAGTTCCTCGATATCGCAGACAACCGGGGCATCAAGGCCCAGCGGGCTCATGCCCATGACTGCCTGGGCGCGGTGCAGCAGCGGTGCGTGCTGCTTTTGCGCGGCAGAAGAAATTTCCAGTCCCGACATCGAATTCCAACCCCGTCATTAACCATTCGATGGGGCTGTTTTTGGCGGGTGAACGACAAAAGGTTCGGTAATTTAAGGCCTGGCACAAATACTTAGGGGTTTGCCCGTGGAACGGCAGGGCCGGCGGCAAGGGCTTGCCGGCTCCGGCTTAAACTTGCCGGGGCATTGCCGGTCTTTTGCCTGGCAGCAGCGCCGGATGGTCCGGCCCGCTGATCCATCCGGGACTTCACACGGGAGTAAACCATGTCGGTAATCAACACCAATATCGGCGCGCTGCGCGCCGCCAACGCATCGACTCAGGCCGCGAACATGCTCGGCACGGCGATGCAGCGCCTGTCGACCGGCAAGCGCATCAACACGGCCAAGGACGACGCCGCAGGCCTCGCCATCTCCACCTCGATGACCGCCCAGATCAACGGCATGAACCAGGGCGTGCGCAACGCCAACGACGGCATCAGCCTTGCCCAGACGGCAGAAGGCGCGTTGAACGAGGTTACCAACATGCTCCAGCGTGTCCGCGAACTGGCCGTGCAGTCGGCCTCGGGCACTTACCAGAGCGCAGACCGCACCAACATGCAGGCCGAAGTCACCTCGCTCACCACGCAGATCAACTCGGTGCTGACCGACACGAAGTTCAACGGCAACGCCCTGTTCTCGACCACGGCGGGCACGGACCTGACCTTCGACATCCAGGCCGGCGCGAACTCCAGCGACGTGATCACGCTGACCTCGACCGCGATCGACGGCGGCAACATCGACGCCACCGCGCTCGACGTGACGACCGCTGCGCTTGCCACCACGACCATGGCGAACGTCGACCTGGCCCTGGCGGAAGTTGCTGCCACCAACGCAGGCTTCGGTGCAGGCGAATCGCAGCTCCAGTCGGCGGTGAACAACCTCACCTCGAACGCGACGAACCTTTCGGACGCCCGCAGCCGCATCATGGATGCCGACTACTCGACCGAAACCACCCAGATGGCGAAGGCCCAGATCCTCAGCCAGGCATCGACCGCGATGATCGCGCAGGCCAACCAGAGCCAGCAGAACGTCCTGTCGCTGCTGCGTTAAGGCAAGGCTTCCAGGCACCCGTCCCTTCCGGGTGCCTTACCCTGTCCCTGCGGGGCAGGAACTGGCCCGGCGGTCGCCCCCCGACCGCCGGGCTTTCGATTCCGCCGCGCGGGCGAAACGGGCGCTTGAGGTTGACAAGGTTGACACCGTGTAAACCTCACCTCTCGATCGCAAAGCCTCGATTCCTGCGTCGTTGCGACCGCATCACCCGGCAATTGCGCGCAGGAAAATAAAAAACCGGCTGGCCTGGACCAGGCGGAAGGGAGGGAAAGCGGACGATGCGAAAGAGCCTGCCCGACGCGGGGCGGCCTATTCTTTCGCATGGCGGGCGGGGTGTAGGAAAGCGGGATTGCAGGCCTTGTCAGACGGCTCTGAGAGCTTTTGCCAGCAACAGCCCGCCTTCGGGCGCTCAGCCCATTTCCTCGATCATCACCTTGTAGACGCGGGCGGCGAACAGCCACTGGCCGCCCTGCTTGCGCAGCACGTCCTCATAGCGGCCGACCAGCCGGTGCCCGCCCGCTCCGTCCTTGAAGACGAGCCGTTCCTGCGCATAGGACCGGCAGGTGGCGGTATCGCCCGCGATTTCGCAGGAACCGATCTGGCCAAGGAAGCTGGTGGTTTCGACATTGCCCATCAGCCCGTCATAGGTCGCGGCGATGGCGGCCTTGCCCGAGACATCGAAGTAATGGGTCCACCAGCTGGCATCGTCGGTCCAGCAGGCCAGCCAGTCGGCACGGTCCATCCGGCACGAAGCGTCGGTATAGCTGTCGAACAGCTCGCGGATGGCGATGCGGTCTTCGATCGGGCCGGTGAACGGCATGGCAGGCTCTCCCCTGGTTGCCGGGGCGAAGATTGCCTGACTGGAGCGCCAGCGCAAGGCGGCAAACGAAATTGATCGCCGTTGCGAGGGCCTGTGCGCCCTGCGATGGCGGGATGCGCGCGCCTAGTTCGACAGGGTGATGGAGATTCGCCGGTTGCGCGGGTCTTGCGGGTTGTCCTGCACCAGCAGCTCGCGATCGGCGACGCCTTCGATGCGCTTGAAGCGGTTTTCGGCAATGCCGCCCAGCATCAGCGCCTGTCGGGTCGCCTCGGCGCGGCCGGCGGAGAGCGACCAGTTGTTGGCCACCTGCCCGCGCTTCCACGGCAGCGAATCGGTATGCCCGCGCACCGATACCGACCCCGGTTCGGGGTTGAGCGTCTCGGTGATCGCCTTGAGCAGGTCGCGCGCCTGCGGGGTCAGCACGGTGGTGCCCAGCTGGAACATGGCGAACTGGGCATCGTCGACCAGGTCGATGCGGATGCCTTCGGTGGTGTCCACCATCTTCACCTGCCGCGCCAGTCGGCGCAGGGCTTCGGTCTTGTTCAGCTTTTCGGCCAGGACCTGCTTCATCCGGTTCATTTTCTGCACCCGGCCCGCGCCGTCCTTCGAACCCCCGGTGGTGTCGCGCGGGATGGTCAGCGCCTTGGTGCCGGTCTGCCCGGCGCGGTGGGGATAATTGTCCACATCGACGATGGACGATCCGCCCAGCAGGCCGTTGGCCCCGGCGCTTTCCTGCCGCAGCTTGACCAGTGTGGGGGTGAAATAGTCGGCAATGCCCTTGCGCTGCTTTTCGGTCGTCGCGCCCAGCAGCCAGAGCAGCAGGAAGAAGGCCATCATGGCAGTGACGAAGTCCGCATAGGCCACCTTCCACGCGCCGCCGTGATGGCCGCCGGCCACGATGGTGACCTTCTTGACGATGATCGGCGGGGGCAGTTCGTTCTTGCCGCGCGGTGACTTGGCCATGGATCAGCGTCCGCGCAGCGAATCGAGCAGTTCGGACAGGCCGGGCCGGAAGGCATGGCTCAGGCCCGAACGGGCGCTTTCCACCACCAGCGGCTGCGGATAGCCGTGCAGGCTGGCGATCACCACCTGCTTGACCGCGTGGAAGATCTGTTCGTCGGCCTCGATCACCTGCTTCAGGCGACCGGCCATCGGCGCGACCATGCCATAGGCCAGCAGCACGCCCATGAAGGTGCCGACCAGCGCCGAGCCGATCATGCCGCCCAGTACCGAGGGCGGCTCGTCGATCGAGCCCATGGTCTTCACCACGCCCAGCACGGCGGCGACGATGCCCAGCGCGGGAAGCGCGTCTGCCAGCGTCTGCAGCGCGTGCTGCGGCTCGTGCATTTCGTGGAAATGCGTCTTCATCGCATTGTCCATCACTTCCTCTACCGCGTGGACTTCCAGCGTGCCCGAGGAAACGACGATCAGGGTCAGCGTGTCGCAGATCAGGTCAACCAGCGCGTGATTGGCCAGCAGGCGCGGAAACTCGGCGAAAATCGCGCTGCTCTTGGGATCGGTAACGTGGCTTTCCAGCGCCACCGGGCCTTCGGTGCGCAGCAGCTTCATCAGCTTGGTGGTCAGGATGATCGCATCGACATGATCCTGCTTGGTGTGCCTGGGCCCCTTGAAGATCTTGCCGAAGGCACCGCCGATCAGCTTCAGCTCGTGCAGCGAATTGCCCGTAACCGTGGCGCCGATGGCGGCACCGCCGATGATCAGCATTTCGTGCGGGATCGCGTGCATCACGGGCCCCAGCGCGCCGCCGGTCAGCGCAAAGCCGCCGAACACCATGACAAGCAGGATGACGATGCCGATAATGGCGTACATGGATCGGTGGCCCCCCTCGGCCTTCGGAAAATCAGCGCAGCACGTCGAACAGCGAAAGCTGCGCCAGCTTGGCGAAACTTGCCTGGCTGGCTTCCAGAACGGTCATCGTCTGCTGCAATTTAGCCACGGTGGCGGCAATGTCGGTGCCGCCCACCTCGGCTTCCTCGCCGGCGCGCATCTCGTTCATGTCGATGCGCCGCTCGTTGGTCAGCTCGATCCATGCCAGGCGCGAGCCGACGACCGACTGCGCGGTCGATATCTTCTCCAGCCCGGCATCGAGGAGGTCGAGCGAATCGTGCGCGGCGGCCTGCGGATCGGCAGAGCCGCCTTGCAGGGCATCGCCCAGGGTCTTCATCACGGCCATCAGGTCCTGCGGGCCACCCGCGGCGGCAAAGGTCAGGAATTCCGGACCGGTCAGCCCGCGGCTTACGGTCTGCCCGTCGCCCAGCGGCAGCTCCCCGGCGCTGTTCGTGCCGATGTAGGTGGCATTGCCCAGGGCATCGGTAACATAGGCCCCGCCCGCCGCCTCGCCGCCGAACAGCGCGTGGCCGGTGGCATCGCGGCTGTTGGCAAGGCCGATCACGTTCTGCCGGATCGCGGCGATTTCCGCCCCGATCGAGCTGCGCTGCGCCGCGGTGAGCGTGCCGGTCGAGGCTTGCAGCGCCAGTTCCTTGACCCTCGTGACATAGCCCGCGAACGAGGACAGCGCGCCGTCGGTCAGTTGCAGGTCGGATGTTGCGCGCTGCGCGTTGGCGGTGTCGATGGTGGACAGGGCATTGCTGCGCGCCAGCTGGCGCAGGCGCGACGATGCCACCGGATCGTCGGCCGAGGTGGCCAGCCGCTGGCCGCTGGCAAGGTTCGCCTGCAGCTCTTCCGCTTCGGCGCGCAGGCCTTGCAGGCTCATCAGCGAGCGATCGTAGAAGGCGCTGGTGCTGGTGTTGACGATGGTCATGGGATCATGCCTTTCACTTCAGGCCGAGCAGCGTGTCGAAGATGGTTCCGGCGATCTGCATGGCCTTGCCCGAGGCCTGGAATGCCTGCTGGTAGCGCACCAGGTTCACCGCCTCCTCGTCGAGATCGACGCCGGCCTGCGATTCGAGCGCGACGCGGGCGTTGCCGGCGATGGCATCCAGCGCGCCCTGGGTGACTCGGCGGCTCGATACGGTAGAGGATATGTCGAAGATCAGCGCGTCCATCCCGCCCGCCGGATCGGCCGAGGCGAGTGCGGAGCGCAGGGCATCGAGGTTGCCGGGATTGCGGCTGCCCGTGGTCGAACCGGCCGGGGCCGTGGCAAGCAGCGAGCCGTTGGCGAAGGCCAGTGTCATGCCCGATGCGCCCGATCCGGAAAACAGCGGCACGCCCGCCGATCCGTCAAGCGCTGCGCCATTGGCCTGCGCGGCGTTGACCGTCGCCATCAGGCTGTCGGCCACGGCATCGAGCTGGCTGCGCGTTTCGGCCAGCTTGTCGAGCGCCAGCGCCTGTCCGGCCAGCGAGCCGCCGGACAGCGCGACGGAGGCAGCGCCCACCGAGAAGCTCAAGGTGCCGTCGGCAGCTGTCGCCATGGTCAGCGCCGTGGCCGCGCCGCCCTGGACGATCCGCTCGCCGCTGCTGCCCCCCAGGCGCACTTCCACCTGGCCATCGACGGCAAAGGTGGTGGCGATGTTGCCGAAGGTGCTGATCCGTTCGAGCAGGTTGTCGCGCTGGTCGAGCAAGGTGGACTGGTCGCTCGAGGCATCGGAGGCGCGGGCAAGGCGCAGGTTGACGCGGGCCAGTTCGTTGGCGAGCGTGTTGACATCGGCCACCCCTGCGTCGGCATCGAACTGCAGCCCGGCGGAAACCCCGTCCAGCCCGTTGGCGGCGATGTTGAAGGTGCCGGTCATGGTCCGCGCCGCCTCGATCACGCCGGCGCGCAGCGAAGGATCGGTCGGATCGCCGGCGAGCCGTTCAAGCGCGCCCTCGAACTCGACCATGGCGGGAAAGGCGCGGCTCTGCTCGATGGCGGCGGCGATGTTCTCAAGACCGCGAACCTCTGTTCCGGCGCGGGCGGAATCGGCGCCGGTGCGGCGCACTTCGGCCTGGCGGAACATGTCGGCATTGCGGACCACGCTGTCGAGCCGCACGCCCGAGAGCGAAAAGTCCTGCGGGCGGTTGAACGCGCCGGTGCCCGACACTTCCTTGAGGCTGATCGAGCGGCGGACATAGCCCGCCGTGCTGGCGTTGGCGATGTTGTGCGCTGTCACGTCCAGTCCGGTCCGTGCGGCGCGGGTGCCGGAAAGCGCGATGGAGAGAAGATCGGATGCCACGGCCTAGCCCTTCGCCTCCGCCTGCGCCTGCCCCGGTGCGGGCGGGGGCGAGGGCAGGTTGCGCGAAAGCTGCGCCTCGATGATCCGGGCAAAGCCCAGCGCGCCGCTTTGCGAGGCGATCTCGGCAAAGCGTTCGTCCTGCATCTGCTGGAAGGTCTGCGTTGCCTGGCTGGAAAACAGGCCGTCACCAAAGCTGGCGGCTCGGGCCGAGCTCAACATCTGGCGCACGAAGATCGCCTCGAAGGCCTCGGCGGCCTTGTGCAGGCGTTCGCGCTCGGTCGGGGTCTGCGTGGCGAGCGGGATGGGGGAGACCTGCATCACAGCACCACCATTTCCGCCTTGAGCGCCCCGGCTTCCTTCAGTGCTTGCAGGATCTCGACAAGGTCGGACGGGCCGACACCCAGCAGGTTCAGCGCATCGACCACCTTGGAAAGGCTTGCGCCGCCTTTCATCGAGATCAGGTGCGAGCCCTTTTCCTCGGCCTCGATCGCGCTCGATTCCACCTGCCGCGTCTCGCCCCGGCTGAGCGGCGCGGGCTGGCTGACAGAGGGTTTCTCATCGATCCGCACCGTCAGCTTGCCGTGGCTGATCGCTGCGGGGGAAAGGCGCACGGCGGAATTGATCACCACGGTGCCGGTGCGGCTGTTGACGATCACCTTGGCGGGCGTTTCCGCCGGCTGGACCTGGATCATCTCGATCGCGGCGAGCATCGAGGCGCGCGCATTGGCCTCTGCCGGCATGCGGATGGCCAGCGTTACGCCGTCTTCCACCTCGGCAACCGGGCCGAAGCGGGCGTTCACCGCATCGCGCACCCGCGCGGCGGTAAGGAAATCGGCCTGGTAAAGGTTCCAGCGCAGCAGCTCGTCGCGGTCGAACCCGGTGGCGACCGCGCGCTCGACGCTGGCCCCTTCCGGAATGCGGCCGACCGTGGGGACATTGACCGTCAGCTTCGATCCGTCGCGACCGGAAACGCCAAGCCCGCCCACCGCAAGGTTGCCCTGGCTCATGGCATAGATCTGCCCGTCCGCGCCATAAAGCGGCGTCATCACCAAAGCGCCGCCGCGCAGCGACTTGGCCTTGCCGATGGCGGAAACGGTCACGTCGATCTTCTGTCCGGGCTTGGCGAAGGCGGGAAGCTGGGCGGTGATCATCACCGCCGCCGCGTTCTTCAGTCCCGGCGAAACGCCCGGCGGCAATTGCACGCCCAGCCGCCCGGCGGTGCCGCGCATGGCCTGCGTCAGGTATTCGAGGTTGTCATCGCCCGTGCCGTCAAGCCCGACGACAACGCCATAGCCGGTGAGCTGGTTTGAGCGCACGCCCTGGAACGCGCCAAGATCGCGCACGCGCTCGGCATGGGCGGGGGCGACGACGGCGAACAGCAGCGGAAGGACAAGGCGGCGCAGCATGGCGATCCTCAGAACGGCGAAATCATGTTGAAGAAGCGGCTGAGCCAGCCTTCGCGGCTGGCGCGCTGGATCGAACCCTTGCCCGAATATTCCATGCGCGCATCGGCCACCTGCGGCGAACGCACGGTGTTTTCGGCATCGATATCGGCAAGGCGGACGATGCCGGAAAACTGGATCCATTCATCGCCCTGGCTCAGCAACATGCGCTTTTCTCCTTTGACCAGCGCGGTGCCGTTGGGCCGCACTTCGGCGATGGTGACGGCCACGGTGCCCGAAAGGCTGCTGGTCTGTGCGGCGGTGCCGTCTCCCTTGAACGACGATTGCCCGCTGGCTTTAAGGGCATCGGGGTTGAGGAACGACAGCGGCCCGGCGGTGGGCGGGGTGATCGAAAAACCGCCGCTGCGCCCGGTCTTCGATCCGGCGCTCTTGGACGTGGTGGTGTTCTCCACCAGCACGATGGTCAGCGGATCGCCGACCGAACATGCGCGGTTGCCCGAGACAAGCGGGGCATAGCCCGCCGCCGCGTTGAAGATTGCCCCGTCCGCGGGGCGCGGCTGGGCCGGCGATACCGGCAGGGCGGCTTCGAAGCCGGTAATCTTGGGCGCCTTGGCCCGGGCGTTGGCCACGCCGGCGCTCGTGACGAGGAGCAGTGCGGCGACCAGGGCGGCGTTTGAAGGCATCGGCATCCTCACAGCGTCTGGTTCGCGTTGCGCAGCATCTCGTCCACGGCGGCGATCATCTTGGAATTGATCTCGTAGGCGCGCTGGCATTCGATCATGTCGACCAGTTCCTCGACCACGTTGACGTTGGAGCTTTCCAGCATTCCCTGCCGGATGTTGCCGCGCCCGCCATCGCCCGCCGCGCCGATCTGCGCCGCGCCGCTGGCTCCGGTTTCGACCAGGAAGTTGTCGCCGATGGCCTTGAGGCCGGCGGGATTGGCAAAGCTTGCAACCGTGATCTGGCCCAGCGTCGTTGCCTCTGCCTGTCCGGCAACGGCGGCGGATACGGTGCCGTCTGCGGCGATGGAGATCGAGGTGGCGTTCTCGGGGATGGTGATCGCCGGTTGCAGGGCATAGCCCTGCGAGGTGACGAGCTGGCCCTCGGCCGAGCGGGTGAAATTGCCCGCGCGGGTATAGCCCAGCTGCCCGCCCGGCAGCGCCACCTGGAAAAAGCCGTTGCCGTCCAGGGCCAGGTCCAGCGCATTGCCGGTGGTGGCCAGTTCCCCCTGCGTCTCGATGCGCGAGGTGGATTGCACGCCCACCCCGGTGCCCAGGTTCAGGCCGATGGCGTAGGTCGTTTCGTTCGAGCTTTGCTGCCCGGCAACGCGCGCATCCTGATAGGCCAGGGTGGCGAAATTGGCGCGGTCGCGCTTGTAGCCGGTGGTGCCGACATTCGCGAGGTTGTTGGCGATCACCCGCATGCGCTGGTCCTGGGCTTCAAGACCGGTGCGGGCGACGTGGAGGGCGGATGAGGGCATGGTTTGCTCCTATGCAGTTCAGGTGATGCGCATCAGGGCCGCGCCGCCCTCGTCGATGTCGCGGGCGGTGGCGACCAGCTTGGTGCGGATGTCGAACAGGCGCTGGGCCTCGATCATTTCGGTCAGGACTTCGGTGGCGCTGACATTGGACTGCTCCAGCGCACCAACCATGACGCGGCCTTCCTCGTCCCCCGGCAGAACGCCGCCGCCGAACACGCGGAACAGGCCGTCGAGACCCTTCTCGATCCGCGTGCCGGCCGGACTGGCCAGCTTGATGCGGTCCAGCCGGACAGGCGGCACGTCGGGCGTGGCCGGATCGCGCAGCAGGATCTGCCCGTCGGGGGCAATGATCGCCTCGCGCCCGGGCGGAATGGTGATCGGCCCGCCTTCGCCCACCACGGGCGCGCCTTCGCCGTTCACCAGCAGGCCCGATGCCGCGATGTTGAGATCGCCGCGCCGGGTATAGGCCTCGGTGCCGTCGCTGGCCTGGACGGCCAGCATGACATTGCCTTCCATGGCGATGTCGAGCCCGCGCCCCGTGCGGTTGACCGATCCCGCCTTCATGTTTGCCCCGCGCACTTCGGTGGAATTGGCGGCGCGCACCTCCAGCCCCGGGCCTTCCAGCGTCATCGGCGTCATGGCCAGCAGGTCGGCGCGAAAGCCGATGGTCTGGGCGTTCGCCATGTTGCTGGCGATCACCCGCTGGCGCTGCATCGAGCTGGAAAGGCCGGAGAAGGCGGTGTGGATCAGGCGGTCCATGGTTCAGCCCGTCAGGTCCGCAGGTTGATGATCGTTTGCGACACCTGCGTTGCCGTATCGATCGCCTTGGCATTGGCCTGGAAATAGCGCTGCGCCGTGATCAGGCCGACCAGCTCTTCGGCAATATCGACGTTGGACCGCTCGACCGCGCCCGAAAGCAATGTGCCGAACTGGCTGGTGCTGGGCTGGCCATAGATCGGCGCGCCGGAAATGCCGGTGGCCTCCCAGTTCGAATTGCCCAGCTGCTGCAGCCCGTTGGGCGCGATGAAATCGGCCAGCGCGATCACGCCGATCGTGGTGTTGCTGCCATCGGCGTAGGAGGCGATGACCTTGCCCTCGTCGCTTACCGTCACGCCGGCAAAGTCCGATCCGGCGCCATTGGTGGCCGGGATCAGCGCATCGACCGTGCTGGCGGTGGAAGTGATGTTGCCCGCCGTGTCGACCGGGAACAGCTGCAGCCGGTTGCCGCTGGCATTGGTGATGTAGCCGGCGCCATCGACGCCGAAGGATCCGGCGCGGGTGAACTGGGTGCGGCCTGAAAGCGGGGCCTTGGTGGTGAACAGGCCATCGCCGTTGACCGCAAGGTCCAACGCGTTGCCCGTCTGCTCGATCGGGCCGAGCGAGAATTCCTGCGTGATCGAGGCGACGCGACTGCCGATGCCCTGCGTCATCGAGGGATCGGTCAGCACCGATACGGCAACGATATCGGCAAAGTTGGTGCGGCTCTTCTTGAAGCCGGCGGTTTCGGCATTGGCCAGGTTGTGGCTGATCACGCCAAGATCGGTCTGGGCGTTCTTGAGGCCGGTGAGCGAGGTGTAGAAGGACATGGGAACGGTTCCTTAGGCGGGGGTGGAGGGCGTGGCGGCGGCGGACGGTGCGGCGGGGGCGTTGACCAGCGATGCCAGGCTGGCGGCGGCGGCCTGCTGGGCGGCGATCACGGCATCGAGCTTTTCGGCGATGGCCTTGAGCGTCGTGCCGCTTTCGCTGGTCGCCGAAAGCGAGGAAAACTGGGCGAGCTGCGCCAGCATGTCCTTGTTGTCGACCGGGTCGGTCGGGTCCTGCTGCGAAAGCTGCGCGGTCATCAGCTTGATGAAGTCGCCCGCGCCCAGCGCGGCGAAGCCGTATTTCTTCTCGCCTGTCGCGGCTGCGGCAGCGCCGTTGGTTCCGGTGATCGTGGTCATTTCATCCTCATCGTTTCGAGCATCAGCTGCTTGGCGGTGGACATGGCCTCGACCAGGTTCTGGTACTGGCGCGAAGCTTCGAGCATCTCGACCATCTCGGCGTTCTCATCGACCGGGGCGGTCCAGACATTGCCCTCGGCATCGGCGAGGGGGTGGTCGGGGTTGTACTGCTTGACCGGCGCGGCCTGGCTGCGGACCACGGCGGTAACGTCCACGGCAGCAAGGCCGCTCGCCTGGTCGAGGCTGGCGGCAAACACGGGGCGCAGCGGGCGGTAGGTGCCCTCTGCGCTGCCCGCGACCGATCCGGCATTGGCCAGGTTGGAGGCGGCGGCGTTCATCCGCACCAGCTGGGCGGACATGCCCCGCTGGGCGAGGTTGAACAGGCTGGTGGGCGGGGTCCCGGCCATGTCACTCGCCCTTCAGCGCGCGGGTGATCGTGCTGACCCGGCCGTTGATGAACTGGAGCGTTGCCGAATAGCCGACCGCATTCTCCGAGAAGGCGAGCTGCTCGGTCGCCATTTCCACGGTGTTGCCGTCAAGGCTGGGCATCGTCGGCACGCGAAAGCGCGTGGCGCTGGCCACCGCCTGCTCATCGCTCATGCCGCGCGTGCGGGCATTGAGCGCGGCGGCGAAATCGATGTCGCGCGCCTTGTAGCCGGGAGTGGCGGCATTGGCGATGTTCGAGGTGAGCAGGCCCATGCGTTGCGAACGCAGTTGCAGCGCCACCCCGTGTATGCCGAAAAGTCCTTTGCTCATGGCTCCAATCTGCCTTTCGCATCTGTGCGCGATGGAAAGAGCAAACCCCGTGCCAAATGCAGGAATGGCGCAATTGCGTGCTTTGCGCGCCGCGTGACCGGCAAGGGCTTGCCGCTGACCGGCAAATGTCCGCCGCCGGCTGAATTGCTGCGAATGCCGCCGTTCTTCGAAGGCATGACTTTCGAAAGCCTTATCGACGGGCCCAGCGCCCTGATCGTCATCGGCGGCACCGTGCTGGCCACGGTCCTGCGCAGCGGCTGGCGCGAATGCGCGGTTGCGGCCAGGGAGATCGCCCACCTGTGGGGCACGCCTTTCGTCCCGGGAGAGGCGCGGGCGGAACTGGCGCGACAGGTGCAGGATATCCGCCAGGACGGCCTGCTGCGCGCCACCCACCACCACACCGGCGACCCCGAGCTGGATGATGCGACCGACGCGCTGTTCCACAAGCGCTCCATCGCCGCGCTTGTCGCCGCGCATGAAAAGCACAAGGCGCGGCGGCTGGCGATGAGCAACACCGCCGTGCGCCTGTTTGCCCAGGCGGCGGAACTGGCGCCCGTGTTCGGCATGGTCGGCACGCTGGTTTCGCTCAACCACCTGCCGCAGGAGCTGGCCAATGGCGACTATTCGGGCGCCATCGGCATGGCCGTGCTGACCACGCTTTACGGCCTGCTCGCCGCCAACCTGATCTTCGCCCCCATCGCCCGCCTGATCGAGCGCGCCGCCAACAAGGAAGAGGCGCAGCGGCAGGAAGTGGTCGAATGGCTGACCGCCCAGCTTGCCGATGCGGGCACGCCGATCGGCCCGTTCGAACGCCGCCGCGCGCAGCAGGAGGCGGCGTGATGGCAATTGCCCCGGTGCAGATGCGCGCCGGTGTCGGCTGGCAATATGCCTTTACCGACATGGCGCTGATCCTGTTCATGGTCTCCGCAGCCGCGCTGGCGAAGGCGCCTGCCGCCGGCACCTCTGCCCCGCCTCCGGCAAGGCCCGCAGCCCCGCCTGAACTGGCCGACCCGGTGGGCTTGTGGCGGCCTGCGCCGGGTATGCCGGGCCTTGCCGAATGGCTCGCCCGCCAGCCGCGCGATGCCCGCCAGCGGCTGACCATCGTTGCCCGCTATGCCGGAAGCGACGCCGCCCCGGCATCCGCCCGCGCTGCCGCCCTGCTGCGCGAGGCCGGAACTGCTGCCGGCCCGGTCCGGCTGGTCGTCGAACCCGGCGAGGCGGACGATCTTGCCGCCGCGCTCACCTGGGATGCCGGCGCTGTGCCTGCCCCGAAGGATATCAAGAAGCCATGAAACGCCTTGCCCTGTCACCCGCCGTTCTCCCCGTCGTTATCCTTGCGTCTGCCGCGCTGCTTGCTGCCCCCTTGCAGGCGCAGGCCACGGCAGACCTTGCCGCCATCGACCGCGCGGTTGAGGCCTTTACCGGTGCCCCAATCGGCGCGCCCGGCGGGGCGGCCCAGCCGGTTGACCGGCGGCTGCACCTTGGCCGATGCGCCGCGCCGCCCGCGCTTTCGTGGTACGGATCGCGCCGCGATACCGTGCTGGTGCGTTGCCCCGATCCCGGATCGTGGCGGGTGTTCGTGCCGCTTTCGGTCGGTTCCGCGCCCGAGCGTTCCACCCCCGCCGTCCTGCGCGGAGAGGGCGTGACGATTGCCGTTGCCGGTGAAGGCTTCACCGTCGCACAGGCCGGCGAGGCGCTGGAGCCGGGGCCGATAGGTGCCTGGATTCGCGTGCGTTCCGCCCAGGCCGGCGCCCAGCCGATCCGCGCCCGCGTGGTCCGCCCCGGGCTTGTCACGGTCGATCTCGGCAATGGCTTGCCGTGATGGGGCGGCAAGAAATTTCCGCCCGGCTTAAATTTCTTGCCGGGTCGCCGTTCTGCTCCTCGGACAAACACGGAGCGGCACCATGCCAATCGAACCAAGCCAGTCAGTCGGGCCCCTGCGCACTGTCAGCGCACTCGATGCCCGGACCGTCCGTACGGGTGCCGGAGAGCGCCCTGCCGACACCGGCCGGGCAGCCCCGCAAACGATGGTCGCCACCAGCGAGGCGCTCGATCCCGGGCCGGTCCCGGTCGATACCGAACGTGTCAGCCAGGTGCGCAAGGCGATCGAAAGCGGCAGCTATCCGCTGGTCCCGGCCAAGATCGCCGATGCCATCATCGCTGCCGGCCTGCTGCTGAGGAGCCCCAAATGAGCCAATTGCGCGACCAGTTGCGGCAGATGGTTGCCGTTCTTGAAGACGAACGGCAGGCGCTTGCCGGGCTGGACCTCGATGGCATCGTCGGTGCCAGCCAGGGCAAGACCACGCTGTGCGACGTTCTGGCCGAAGCCGACGCCGCGCAGGTGGACGAGGAATGCCGCGGCCTGCTGGAAGCGGCGCGGCGGCTGAACGAGGTAAACCGCCAGGTTCGCAACCTGATTGCGGCCAATGTCTCGGCCCGCCTCGATGCCCTCACCGGCTCGGCCTCGCTTTACCGCGCCAGCCCGGCCTATGCCTATGCAGGTGCCCGATAGGGGCAACTGGCACGCCTCTTGCTGAACCCCTGAGCGGAACCACCGCTGCAAGGGGGCAAGAGTTTGAGCCAGGTCCAGTCGCCAGCGCCAAGGGCAACAGGCGAAGCGCACGTCCGCGCCGCCATCGCGCGTGCCGCCAGCGCTACCGGCGTCGATTTCGATTTCCTGCTGGCCCAGGCCAAGATCGAATCCGGCCTGAAGCCGAACGCCGAAGCGCCAACCTCATCGGCGGCGGGGCTTTACCAGTTCACCAACTCCACCTGGCTGCGCACCTTTGCCCGCCACGGCGAGAAGCACGGCATCGGCTGGGCGGGGGCGGCGCTTTCCGATCCGGCCATGCGCACGCAGGCCATGGCGCTGCGCTATGATCCGCAGGTCGCGGCGCTGATGGCGGGCGAACTGGCCAATGACAACCGCGCCGCGCTGACGGCATCGCTGGGCCACGAACCCGATGCGAGCGAGCTGTATCTTGCCCATTTCCTCGGTTCTGCGGGGGCGGGCCGGTTCCTAAACGCACTGGCCAGCGATCCCGCGCAAAGCGCGGCCGCGCTGCTGCCTGCTGCTGCCGGGGCGAACCGTTCGATCTTCTACACGCCCGCCGGCGCGCCGCGCTCGGTCAGCGAAGTCATGGGCCTGATCCGCGCCAAGGTGGACGGCGCGATGGAGGGCGGGGAAGGGCCGGGCCCCGGCCTGCCGGCTCCCTTTGCATCCCCTGACGCAGCTTTCCCGACGGCCCTTGCCGCCGCCGCGCCGCCGTCGGTGCCGATGGGGCCGATTGCCCGCGAATTCCACGCCGCCGCGCCGCCCACGCAGGAGCGCCCTTCGATGGCCGAGACGCTGCGCCAGGCTTTCGCGCTGGGCACGCAGGCCGGCAGCGCCGCGCCGGGCCATGTCCGCACCGCCTATGCGCGGCTCTCGGCGATGGGGCTCTAGGCCATGCTGAAGCGCTTTTCCAAGCCCGCAGCCCTCGCGCTGCCGGCAGGCATCCTCAGCCTGATCCTGCTGATGATCGTGCCGGTGCCGACCTTGCTGCTCGACGTGTTCTTCGTGCTCAACATCGCCTTGTCGGTCGCCGTGCTGATGGCCGCGCTCAATGCGGAAAAGCCGCTCGATTTCTCGGCCTTCCCCTCGGTCCTGCTGTTTGCCACGCTGCTGCGGCTGTCGCTCAACGTCGCCTCGACCCGCGTCGTGCTGGTCAACGGGCACGAAGGGGGTGCGGCCGCCGGCAAGGTGATCGAGGCATTCGGCGAATTCCTCGTCGGCGGCAATTTTGCGGTCGGGCTGTTCGTCTTCCTGATCCTCGTCATCATCAACATGGTGGTGGTGACGAAGGGCGCGGGCCGCGTGTCCGAGGTTTCCGCGCGCTTCACCCTTGATGCCCTGCCGGGCAAGCAGATGGCCATCGACGCCGACCTTGC
Source organism: Novosphingobium sp. TH158 (assembly GCF_002855555.1). Lineage (NCBI taxonomy): Bacteria > Pseudomonadati > Pseudomonadota > Alphaproteobacteria > Sphingomonadales > Sphingomonadaceae > Novosphingobium > Novosphingobium sp. TH158. Next base: position 2,581,092 of record NZ_PKRT01000001.1, read on the forward strand.
CGCCGGACTGCTGACTGCCGAGGAAGCCAAGGCGCGGCGCAAGGAAGTGGCGACCGAGGCCGATTTCTACGGCGCGATGGACGGTTCGTCGAAGTTCGTGAAGGGCGATGCCATTGCCGCGCTGCTGATCCTGGCGGTGAACATCATTGCCGGCTTCATCCTTGGCATGGTCAGCCACGGCCTTTCCGCGAGCGAGGCCGCACAAAACTATATCACCTTGGCCGTCGGCGATGCGCTGGTGGCGCAGGTTCCGGCGCTGCTGCTGTCGATTGCCGCCGCGGCTATCGTCACCCGCGTATCCGACAACCGCGACCTTTCCGGGCAGATCGGCAGCCAGTTCGCCGGTCCTTCGACCTGGCTGCCGGTGGCGGTCGTGCTGGCGGCGATGGGCTGCATTCCCGCCATGCCGCAAAGCATCTTCTTCCCCGCCGCTGCCGGTGCCTTCATGCTTTACCGCAAGCTCAAGGCCCGAGCCGAGCGCCCGGTTCCCGTGGCCGAGCCGCCCGCCCCCGATCCCGGGCGCATCGCGCTGGAGGACGTTTCCGACCATACGCTGGTCACCATCGAGCTTGGCTATGGCCTGGTCCACCTGGTCGACGACAAGCGCGGATCGCCGCTCGTCGCCCGGATCACGGGGGTGCGCAAGCAGCTCAGCCAGACCTTCGGTTTCATCGTGCCGCAGTTCCGGGTGCGCGATGCGCTGGAACTGCCGCCGAACGACTATCGCGTCCTGCTGGGCGGCGTGCCGCTGGGCGGGGCCACCGTCCGGGCGGACAAGGTATTGGCCATCGATGCCGGCGACGCGCGCGACAATCATACGCTTGCCGGAGAGCCGACCACCGATCCCAGCTTCGGCTGTCCCGCGCTGTGGATCGATCCCGGCCAGCGCGACCATGCCGTGGCCGAGGGCTTCCTGACGGTCGATCCCGGCACGGTCATCGCCACGCACCTCAACCAGCTGCTCGGCGATCGCCCGCAGGCCCTGCTCGGCCCGGACGAGGTGCGCGCCATCCTCGATGGCGTGAAGGAGCACGCCGCCGGTCTGGTCGAAACGGTCACGCCCGCGCCGCTCAGCCTTGCCGCGCTTACCCGCCTGCTGCGCACGCTGCTGGAAGAGGGCGTGCCCATCGGCCACCCGCTGCCGATCCTCGCCAGCCTGAGCCAGGCGGTGCAGGTGACGGTGGAGCACGAACGGCTGGTGGACATGGTCCGCGCGGACCTGGGTGGGCTGATCGTCGGGCGCATCTGCGCGCCGGGCGAGCGGTTGCCGGTGCTCACCCTCGATGCCAGCCTTGAGCAGGCGATCGTCCAGGGGCTGCACGATCCCACGACCGGCCAGCCGGTGATCGAGCCCGACCTTGCCCGCGCCATTGGCGAGCGGGTGGCCGCCATCGTCGCCAGCCAGCCCCCCGGCGGGCCGCCACCGGCGCTGATCGTCCAGCCGCGCGCGCGCCGGGCGCTGGCCCAGCTGCTGCGCCTGCGGGCACCTGCCTGCACCGTGCTTTCAATCGCGGAGCTGCCGCCCGCCCAGCCGATCGAAGTGCTCAGCGTGATCGGCGGCGAAGCGCTTGCGCCCGAAGTTCCCGCGCTCTCCGCGCCCCATTCCACTCCCAGTGAAGAGCTAGCCGCATGAAGCATGATCACACGCCTTTTGCCGCCGCCCGCAACGCCTATCGCGGCGATATTGCCGACCGGGTGCGGCGCTTCCTGCCGATGGTGAAGCGCCTTGCATGGCACGTTCACGGATCGGGCCGGCCGGGGATCGAGATGGAAGACCTGATGCAGGCGGGCCTCGTGGCGCTCACCGAATGTGCGCAGAAGCACGCCGGGCCGGGCGAGGACGGGTTCGCCGCCTATGCCAAGCTGCGGGTGCGCGGCGCCATGGTGGACCTCATCCGCCGCTCCGTGCCGCTGTCGCGCGGGGCGACCGAACGGCGGCGCAACCTGCGCGAGAAGGAAACCGTGCTGCGCGGCCAGCTGGGGCGCGACCCGACCAGCGCCGAACTGGCCGAGGCCATGGGCCTAGACGAGGCAGAGCTGGCCGACATGCGATCGACCAGCGAGCCGCTGCGCTTCGAGGCAATCGACGAGGCCTATTCCGACAGCGACATGGCTTTTGCCGACGACAGCCCGGATTCGTTCAACCTGCTGGCTGACGAGGAAGTGCGCGAAGCCCTGGCCGAGGCCATTGCCGGCCTGCCCGAACGGCTCAAGCTGGTAACGCAGCTCTACTTCGTCGAGGAACTGAACCTCTCGGAAATCGCCTCGGTCCTCGAAGTCTCGATCCCGCGCGTGCACCAGCTGAAGGCGCAGGCGCTGGCCAGGCTGAAGGAAGCGATGGAGGGCGTGGCGGAGGTGTTGTGAACTAGTCGCCCCTGCTGCCGGCTTTCTCGATCAGCAGTCCCACACTCAACACCTGCGGCAATTGCTCCGTATCCTTGCCCGGCGCGTACCACAGGTAGAGCGGCACCCCGGCGGCGCCCTGTTCGGTGAGGAAACGGGTGATCGCCGGATCGCGGCGGGTCCAGTCGCCGACGAGCACCTGTACGCCGGCCTTGTCGAAGGCGGACTTGGTCTCCTCGCGCTCGATGGCGGCCTTCTCGTTGACCTTGCAGGTCAGGCACCAATCAGCGGTGAAGTAGACGAAGACCGGCCTGCCCGATGCGCGGGCCTTGGCCAGGGCTTCTTCGGAAAAGGGCTTGGCATCGAGGATGGATTCGATGCCTGCATGTCCCGGTGCGTAGAGCCTGGGCAGCTTTTCGACCCCAACCAAGCCGATCAGCACCAGCATGGCCGCGAGCATCCAGCCTGCGGCCTTGCCGGCGCGCTGGCGGCGGCCTGTCGACCACAGGGCGACAATCAGGGCGAGCGCAAGGAAGGCGCTAAGCACGGCGAACCCGTCTCCCCCCAGCCGCCAGCACAGCCACAGCAGTGCCAGCGCGGTGAGCGCCATCGGCACGGCCATCAGCTTCCTGAACCACACCATCCACTTGCCGGGGCGCGGCAGGAGGCCGCGCAGCGCCGGGACATAGGCAACCGCGAGGAAGGGAAGGGCCAGCCCCAGCCCGAGCGCGATGAACAGCGCCATGCCCTCCGCCACTGGCAGCAGCAGCGCCGCGCCCATGGCGGCGGCCATGAACGGGCCGGTGCAGGGCGTGGCGGCGAAGGCGGCAAGCAGCCCGGTGGCAAAAGCACCCTGGGGGCTGCCTTCGCGGGCAAAGCCGGGGACGGCGAATTCGTAAAGGCCGAGCAGGTTGGCGGTGATCGCCGTCGCCAGCAGCAGCAGGACGACGACGACGCCCGGCTCCTGCAACTGGAAGGCCCAGCCCACTTCTTCGCCGCCCGCGCGCAGGGCGAGCAGCAGCGCCCCCAGCGCCGCGCAGGCGAGGACGACGCCGGCGGTATAGGCCAGCCCCTCGCGCCGTGCCTCGGCCTCGCTCTCGCCTGCGCGGGCGAGGGACAGGGCCTTCAGGCTGAGGATCGGGAAGACGCAGGGCATCACGTTGAGCAGCAGGCCGCCCGCGAGCGCGGCGAGCAGCAGCATGGGCAGCGACAGGTCGGTAGCGGCATCGCCTTTCAGCGGCGTTCCACCGGCGGGGACCTGGCCGGGAACGGCAGTCAGCTCAACCCCGTCTCCGGCTGCATTGAGCCGCAGGACGCCGGTGAACGATGCCGGATCGATCGCGGCGATCTTCGGCCGCTTCAGCGTGACGATCAGCCAATCGCCGTTGCGGGCAAAGGCCTGGGCGGCGGCATAGTCCACCACATGGTCCTCTCCGGCGAAGAGGTGCGGCTTTTCCAGCTTCACCCCCGCCGGCATGGGAATGCCAAGGCGAATGGCATCGCGGCCAAGCTCGAACTTCGCCTCTGCCCCCAGCGGCGCGGGGAGGGCGGCGCGCCAGCCGTCGAAACGCGGATCGGCCCGGCCCTTGCCGACGGTCAGGCCGGTGGCAAGCTCTGCCGCTTCGGGCACGCAGATCTGGTCGGTGCAGGCCAGCCATTCGGCCTTCACGCGCAGCGGCAGCACCGATCCGGGGCGGGCATCCTGCGGCACGGTGAACTGCGCCAGCACGGCATAGTCATGCTCGTAAACATGGTTCATCAGGCCGGAGATCAGAAGCGTCTCGGGCGTGGGGTACATCAGCGTGCCGCCGGCCACCTTCGCATTGCCGATGAACCATTGGGTCCGCATGCCCTGCCCGGCGTCGCCGGGATTGCGCCAGTATCCGTGCCAGCCCTTGTCCGGCTTCATCACGAAGGCCAGCGTCACCTTTTCGCCGGGCATGGCGGGCTTTTCCGCAACCAGTTCGGCCCGGATGTTGGTGGGGCGCGGCTGGGCCTGCGCCGGGGCGAATCCGGCTGCGGCCAGCAGGGCCAGCGCGATGATGGCGATAAGTCTGCGAAGGGTCATGCGAACGGGGATTCTTTCGTCCAACAGCCCTTGCGCAGTGCGCGCGGGCGTTCCATTCACGGATGTGCCGTTTTTGTTGGCCCGTTTCAAGGAAGACCCATGCGCCTGCGTGCTTTCGCTGCCGTTTCCGCCCTGATTGCCACGCCTGCCCTTGCTGCTGATGAGCCTGCCGCCGCCGCGCCGCCGCGCCTGATCGTCGCGGTTTCGGTTGACCAGTTGAGCGCGGACCTCTTCGCGCAGTACCGCCGCAACTTCACCGGCGGCCTGGCCCGCTTGCAGGACGGGGCGGTGTTCCCCTCTGCCTACCAGGGCCATGCCGCCACGGAAACCTGCCCCGGCCATTCCACCCTGCTTACCGGCGTGCGGCCGGGGCGTAATGGCATCATCGCCAACCACTGGTTCGATCTTTCGCTGCCCCGCGCCGAGAAGCGGATCTACTGTTCCGAGGATGCCTCCGATCCCGAAAGCGGGCCGGACAAGCCGGTGGTTTCGCCGCGCCTGCTGAAGGTGCCGACGCTGGGCGAATGGATGAAGCGCAAGTGGCCCGCCAGCCGCAATGTCGCCGTTTCGGGCAAGGACCGGGCCGTGGCGATGATGGGCGGCCACAAGATCGACCAGGGCTATTGGTGGAAGGGATCGGGATTCACCACCTACAAGGGCGCGCAACTCTCGCCCGTGGTCGAGGCCGAGAACGCGCTGATCGCCAAGGCCATCGCCAAGGGCAGCAAGGCTTTCGCCGCACCGGCATGGTGCGCCCCGCGCGACCGGGCGGTGCGGCTGGGCAAGGATTTCGAGATCGGGCAGGGCCGCTTCCCGGCACCGGCCAAGGACGTGACCGCCTTCAGCCGCAGCCCGCGGCTCGATGCGGCGACGCTCAGCCTCGCCGGGCGGCTGGTGGACGAGATGAAGCTGGGCCGGGGCGATGCGCCCGATCTGATTTCGGTCAGCCTTTCCGCCACGGACTACATCGGCCATTCCGTGGGCAACGAAGGCGTGGAGATGTGCATCCAGCTGGCCGAACTCGATCGCGGACTGGGCGCATTCTTCGCCAGGCTGGACAAGGCCCGGATCGACTATGCCGTGGTGCTGACCGCCGATCATGGCGGTGTCGACGCGACCGAGCGGCTGGCCCAGCAGGCCCTGCCGCGCGCGGTGCGTGTCGATCCCGCGCTGATGCCCGGCGCGCTGGGCCGGGCGATTGCCGCGGAACTGGGCATTACCGGCGTACAGCCGCTGATCTATGGCGATGGGCCGGCGGGCGACATGTATCTCAACCGCGCGCTCACGCCCTCGCAGAAGAGCCGCGCGCTCGATGCGCTGGTATCCCGGCTGCGGGCCCATCCGCAGGTCGCGGCGGCCTATGCCGCCGGCGAACTGGCGGCAACGCCGATGCCGGTGGGCAGCCCGCAGGACTGGAACCTGCGCGACCGTGCCCGCGCCAGCTTCGATCCGGAACGTTCGGGCGATGTCGTCGTCCTGCTCGACCGTGCGGTGATGCCGATCGCCGTGCCGGGCAAGGGCTATACCGCCACGCACGGTTCGCCTTGGGACTATGACCGCCGGGTGCCGCTGATGTTCTGGCGCAAGGGGATCAACGGCTTCGAACAGCCCGCCCCGGTTGAAACCGTGGACATTGCCCCCACCTTGTCCGCGCTGCTGCGGCTGAAGGTGCCGGACGGCAGCTTCGATGGCCGATGCCTCGATATCGATGGTGCAGCAGGGAACACGTGCCGATGAGCGACAGCGCAGATCTCGTCATCCTGGGAGGCGGGCTGGTCGGCATGACGCTGGCCCTGGCCGCCGCGAAGGAGGGCATCTCCAGCCACGTCATCGATCGCGCGACCGAGGCGGAACTGACCGCCGAGGGCGTCGATGGGCGCGCTTCGGCCATTTCCACGGCGAGCTGGAACCTGTTCTGCAACATCGGCCTTGGTGATCGGCTGGCGCCGCTCGGCTGCGCCATCCAGGCGATTGCCGTAACCGATGCGATGAAGCCGGGCCGCATCGATTTCCGCCCCGGCGCGGACGAAGGCACGCTGGGGCTGATGTATGCCAACCGCGATATCCGCATGGCCCTGTTCGCCGCAGCGAAGGAGCAGCCGCTGATCCAGTGGCATACGGCTGCAGAGGCGGTCGAGCGCGAGCGCGGCGAACACGGCGTTCGCGTGACGCTGAGGGACGGGCGCGTCCTGTCGGGCAGCCTGCTGGTCGCCGCCGAGGGCCGGCAATCGCCGACCCGCGACGAGGCCGGCTTCAGCCTCGCCAAGTGGGACTACAAGCACCGCGCGCAGGTGACGGCCCTGTACCACGAGAAGAGCCACGAAGGCGTCGCCTGGGAAATCTTCTATCCTGCCGGGCCGTTCGCGCTTCTGCCGCTGCTGGATGAGAACGGCCGGCATCGTTCGGCGCTGGTCTGGACCGTGGCGGAAAAGGATGCGGCGGCATGGACAGGCCTTTCCGACCGCGCCTTCCTTGCCGAAGTGCAGGAACGGGTGGGCGAGATCCTCGGCAAGGTGGAACTGGCCGCACCGCGCATGTCCTACCCGCTCAACTTCCACCACTCGCGCCACCTGGTGGACAAGCGGCTGGCGCTGGTCGGCGATGCGGCGCACGGCATGCACCCGATCGCCGGGCAGGGCCTCAACCTTGGCCTGCGCGATGTCGGCGCGCTGGTGGAAGTGATCGCCGACGGCATGCGGCTGGGGCTGGAACCCGGCGATGCGCAGGTGCTCGCCCGCTACGAACGCTGGCGCTCGGTCGATGCCTTCATGGTCATGTCGGCCACCGATGCGCTGACCCGCCTGTTCGGCATTCCCGGCCGCCTGCCCTCGGCAATCCGCCGCCTGGGCATGAGCGCGGTGCAGCGGATATCGCCGCTCAAGAAGTTCTTCATGGAAGAAGCCCGCGGGATGAGCGGCGACCTGCCGAAGCTGCTTCGGGCCTGAGCCCGAAGCCAGCGCGTCAGGCGAAGGCGGGCATCACCTTGTCGGCCAGGACCTGGGCATAGGCCTTGAACCGCTCTGCCGGCAGGCCGGGCGGGCGCATCAGCATCAGGTGTTCCAGCGCCGGAGCCTTTGCCTTCATCGCCTCGAACTCGGCCACGGCTTCGTCCGGGGTCATGATCTGCAGGATGCCGCTTTGCTTGAAAGCATCGAGGTCCATGGTCTTGAGCGCGGCATTTTCCATGCCGATGGCCTGGTCTTCGGCCATGAATTCGGAATAGGTGTTGTTGACGTGGTGGTAATAGGGGGCAAGCTCCTCCATCGCCGCATCCTTGTCTTCGGCCATGACCATGAACAGGCAGGTGGCCAGCGCGCGGGCGCTGCCGGGGTCCTTGCCCAGCTCCTTCAGCTTTTCGACATAGGGCGCCACCGCGCCGATATCGCCGAAGTAGCCATCGGCATATCTGGCCACGCGCTCCAGCGCCTTGGGCGCGAAGCCGCCGATGTGCAGCGGGATGCGGCCGCGCGGGGCAGGGGGCATGAGCTGCGCGCCCTTGAGCGAGAAATGCCGCCCTTCGAAATCGACCGTTTCGCCTGCCCACAGCCGGGTGGCGATCTCGAGGAATTCGTCGAACCGTGCCCCGCGCTTGGTGAAATCGAGCCCGTAGGCCTCATACTCGCGGCGGCGGTAGCCGATGGCCAGCGCCATCTCGAGCCGCCCGCCGGAAATGGCATCGAGCGCGACGCAATCTTCGGCAAAGCGCACCGGGTGGTACAGCGGGGCAAGGGCAATCGCGCTGCCCAGCCGGATGCGGCGGGTGCGGGCGGCCATGGCAGCCAGCGCGATCATCGGCGAAGTGACATAGCTGTCACCGGCAAGGTGGTGTTCCGGCACCCAGGCGGCATCGAAGCCCGCTTCCTCGGTCCAGGCGGCAAGAGCTATGGTTTCCTCATAAAGCTCGTGCCAGTCACGCTTCCACTGGTCGGGATTGCGGAAGTCGAACAGGTAGCCGAAGGTCAGGCGGGGCATGGGCGGTTTCCTTATTCGGGGGCCGTGAATACGGGGATTTCGGCCACAGGGCGCATCAGGATCAGCGGCAGGACGCGGTCGGTCGATGCCTGGTAATCCTTGTAGAAGGCGAAGTTGCTGGTCAGCACGGCCCAGGCGAAATCGCGCTCTGCGCCTTCCGGTTCGCGCCATTCGCCCTGCCAGGCCTGCGTGCCGATCTGGAAATCGACCCGCGGATCGGAAATGAGGTTCAGGTACCAGTTTGGGTGGTGATCGGCGCCGCCCTTCGATCCGCAGATAAGCACTTCGCCGCCAACCATGGTGTAGCACAGCGGGGTGATGAGGGTGCGACCGGACTTGCGACCCTTGAAGCGGATCATGCAATGCGTGCCCAGCACCGGCCCGCCCACAGGCGTGATATCCATGATATGGCCCCTGGTGCCGCCGGAACCGATGTACATTTCCATGTGTTCGGTTTTCCAGTCCTTGCGGGCTGCCGCGATTTCCGCGCTGGATTCGTTGCTCATGCAAAAGTCTCCCGGTCGATATCGCGCGATCTTGGCGCATCGAAGCGGTCAGGCCAACCGTCTTGGCCGGGGCCGGGCATCGCCGAGGGGATAAGCCGCGCAGCCCTTTCGCCCGCCTGCGGGTTGCTGTTAGTTTGGCGTCACAACAGCCAGGATCGGGAGAACAGTCGTCGTGGCGGATATCAGTGGAATTGTCGAATCGGCGGATGATCTGGAAGCGCCGGTCACCATCGGCGTCGATGCCTATATCAGCGAAGACTATGTCCGGCTTGAACGCGACCGGCTCTGGCGCAAGACCTGGCTGCAGGCGGGCCGGGTGGAAGACATGCCGCAAGCCGGGTCGTTCATCACCTTCGACATCCTTGACGATTCGATCCTCATCGTGCGCGGCGAGGATGACCAGTTTCGCGCCTTCTGGAACGTGTGCACCCATCGCGGGCGGCGGCTGGTCGATACCCCCAAGGGCCGGCGCAACGCGCGCGGGCTGAAGAAGAACTTCGTCTGCGGCTTCCACGGCTGGACCTTCGACGGCAAGGGCACCTGCACCTATGTGCACGAGCGCGAACACTGGCAGGGCAAGCTGACTGCCGAGAACACCGATCTTGGCCCCGTGCAGTGCGACACCTGGGGCGGCTGGGTGTGGATCAACATGGATCCCGAGGCCGGCCCGCTGCGCGAATACCTCGAACCCGCGGCATCGATGCTCGATCCCTACCAGTTGCAGAACATGCGCTATCGCTGGCGCAAGTTCGTGGTGTTCGATTGCAACTGGAAGGTGGCGCTGGAAGCCTTCAACGAGACGTACCACGTTCCGGTGACTCACCCGGAATTCATGGAATTCGGCGATTTCCCCGGCTGGGCCCGCAACCAGGGGCTGCATTCGAACATCGGCTACGACGCGCCCAAGGACATGGAAGAGAACGCCGGCAAGCTGCGCGTCGGCACCGGCGATGCGCGCATCTCGACGGCGCAGATGCAGAACTACACCTGGGCAGCGGCGAACACCAACACCACGCAGACCATGGTCGATGTCGCCAACAGCCTCGTCGACGAACTGCCCGAAGGCACGCCCAATGCCGAGGTGCTGGGCTACTGGATCAGCCGCAGCAAGCAGATCGATGCGGAACAGGGCGTCGTCTGGCCCGAAGTGCCAAGCAGCCATACGGCGCAGGCGGGCACGGCCTGGCAGATCTTCCCCAATTTCCAGATCGGCCACGCGGTGAACAACATGCTGTGCTACATGGCGCGGCCCTACGGCAACGATCCCAACAAGTGCTATTTCGAAGCCGCCGTATTCCAGCTCTATCCCGAAGGCGAAGCGCCCGAAACGGACTGGGACTATACCGAGCCGGAAGACTGGCCGCCGGTCCTGCAGCAGGATTTCAACAACATGGCGGCGGTCCAGCAAGGCATGAAGAGCGGCGGGTTCAAGGGCACCTTGCCCAACCCCTACCGCGAACGGGCAATCCCCAGCCTGCACATGAACCTGGCCCGCTTCATGGGCCAGGGAACGCCGCGCAAGCTGAAGTAGGGCCTCCCCGGTGGGCGGGGGACGGTGTAAGCGCGCGGCCATGCTGCGTCGCCTTGCCCTGATTCCCGCCCTTGTAGCCGCCCCTGCCTGGGCAGAGGATCCGCCGATCCTCGTCACCGCAACGCGCGATGCGGGCGATGGCGTGCAGGTGGCTCAGGTCCGCTCGCTAGACGAGGTGCGCTCGTCCGCCGCCTCGGGCCGGATCGAGGACGTGCTGGCCAATGTGGCCGGCCTGCAGCAGTTCCGCCGGTCCGACAGCCGCTCGGCAAACCCCACGGCGCAGGGCATCACCCTGCGTTCGCTCGGCGGCAATGCCTCAAGCCGCACCGTGGTCCTGCTCGATGGCGTGCCGATGGCCGATCCCTTCTTCGGATCGGTGCCGCTATCCGCGCTGGTGCCCGAACGGCTCGGCCGGATCGAGGTGACGCGCGGCGGCGGTGCGGGGCCGTTCGAGGCCGGGGCAGTGGCCGGAACGCTTGAGCTGACCAGCGCCAGCCGGGACGAGGCCGGGCTGCTCAGCGCCTCCGCCTTTGTCGATGATCGCGGATCGAGCGAGCTTTCCGCCAGCCTTGCCCCGCGCCTTGGCGGCGGCCATGCCGTACTTTCCGCGCGCTGGGATCGCGGGCCGGGTTTCTGGACCACGCCGGCGGCGCAGCGCGTGCCGGCCAGTGTCAGGGCGCGATACGACAGCTGGTCCACCGCCCTGCGGGCCGTGGCGCCACTGGCCCCGGATGCCGAATTGCAGTTCCGCGCGCTGGTCTATGAAGATCATCGCACCCTGCGCTTTGCCGGGGCCGATTCCTCGATGAGTGGGCAAGATGCCTCCGTCCGCCTGCTGCTGCGGGGCGACTGGCAGGTGGATGCCCTGGCCTATGTCCAGGCGCGCGACTTCAGCAATGTCGTGATCAGCGCCATCACCTTCCGCAAGGCGCTGGACCAGTATGCCACGCCCGCGACCGGGCTGGGGACCAAGCTGGAACTGCGCCCGCCGCTCGGCGCCGGGCATGACCTGCGCTTCGGGCTCGACTGGCGGCATGGCTCGGGCGAGACGATGGAGGAAGCCTTCAACGCCAGTACCGGCGCGCTAATCGCCCGCCGGCGCGCGGGCGGGAGCCAGGGCAACCTGGGCCTGTTCCTGCGCCACGAATTCGCCGCCGGGCCGGTTACGCTGGGCGCCGGCGCAAGGGCCGATCGCTGGAGCCAGTCCCCCGGCCGCTTCACCGATGTCGTAACCGCCTGCGGCACGCTTGGCAGCCTTGCCGAACGCTCCGGCTGGGACGGATCCTTGCGCGGTTCTGCCCGGGTTCGCCTGGGCAGCGGCGTGACGGTCCGCGGTGCCGCCTATTCGGCCATGCGCCTGCCGACGCTTAACGAGCTCTACCGCTCGTTCATCGTCAACGCGGTGGCCACCTGCCCCAACGCGTCGCTCGCCAATGAGCAGTTGCGCGGCTTCGAAGGCGGGGTGGACTGGGCACCGTCGCGCAATTTCTCGCTGGGGGTGACCGCCTTCGACAACCGGGTGAACAAGGCCATCGCCAATGTCACCATCGGCAACAACCTGCGCGAGCGGCGCAATGTCGATGCCGTCCGCGCGCGCGGGATCGAGGCGCAGGCGACCGGCTGGATCGGTCAGTTCCACCTGCGCGGCTCGCTGGCCTGGACCGATGCCGAAATGGTCGGCAGCGGGCTATCCGCGACGCTCGACGGAAAGCGACCGGCGCAGACACCGCGCCTTGCCGCCAGCCTGAAGCTGGGGTGGAATCCCGCGCCGGACTGGCAGTTCGCCCTGATGCTGCGCCATACCGGCGCGCAGTTCGAGGATGATCTGGAAAGCGATGCCCTGCCTGCGGCGACCACGATTTCGGCCTATGCCGAAGTGCCGCTGGCCAAGGGCTTCGCGCTGGTATTGCGCGGCGAGAACCTGACCGACGAACAGGTCGTCACTCGCAACCAGTCGGGTTCGATAGACCTTGGCACCCCGCGCACCGTCTGGGCAGGGGTGCGGGTCAGCCTGCCGTGAGGAATAGCCTCAGATCGACGAGCCGGGCGGGACGATGACCGGGCTCGGCTGCTCGGCAGACTTGCCCGAGCTGTCGGCCGGGGTCACGCTTTCGAGCAGCGCGGCGCTTTCCAGCGTGTCGAGCGCCCTGCGCGCGCCATCATAGCGGCGGGCGGCGACAAGCCAGTCGCGCGCGGCGGCATGGCCGGGCATGGCCTCGATTTCCTTTGCCGCTTCGGCAATGCGCCCGGCCGAAAGCATAAGCCGCGCCCGCTCCAGCCGGTTCTGCGGGGCCGGGCTGGGGGCATCGTCGTGGCGCACGACGAACAGGGCGGAAAGCTCCTGCTGGGCGCGCTGCCAGAAGTCCCCGCGCGCCGGGATGCCTGCGAGGCGCGGGGCGATGACCTCAAGGTCGGCGGCCAGCGTATCGAGCGTGACGGGTGATTTGGCCGCATCGATCACCTGGTTTACCTCTGCACCGTGGCGCGCGTTGAAGCGCAGGCGCAGCTGGTCTTCCAGGTAGCCGAGCGGCGATCCCTTATCGAGCGCCCGCCGGGCGGCGAGGGCGACCAGCAGGCCTTCGGCGCGCGAGGCATTGCCCGATGCCGCCTGGGCGCGCAGGTCGATGCTGGCCAGACGCTGTTCAAGCGCCGCAATGCGCACCGCAAGCGCGGCTTCGGCGGCGGGAAGTTGGGCAATGGGCGGCGTGGCGGCGGGCGGGGCGACCGCAGCCGGGCCGGGCTGGTTAAGCAGGCGGTCCGGAGTGCGGCGCTCGATCGGCAGCAGGTCTGCCCAGGCAAGGTAGGCCACCGCAGCTGCACCCAGAACGAAAGCGAGAAACGCCATGGCCACGGCCAGCCGGCCGTTGCCGGTGCGGCGCGGCGTCAGGGGTGGCGGCGTGCGCGAGAGATATTTGTCGTTCATCGCGCGCGTTCTTGGCACATTCGCGCGGCAAGGGCCAGCAGCGCGGTATCGTTCGGGCTTTCGGCGGATTCGCAGGCCTGCCAGCCACGCCCCGCCGCTGCGGCAATCCGCGGGCCGAGTGCGGCCAGTGCAATCGTTTCGCGCGGCAGGCCAAGGCGGTCGCACTCGGCGGCAAAATGGCGGGCTGCATCCGCCGAATGGAGCAGCACCACGGGCGCGTTCTGCAATTCTTGCACCAGCGCTTCCGGCATGGCTTGCGGCTTGCTCGCATAGACCACCCGCTCCGCCATGCGGACTCCTTCGGGCGGAAGCAGATCGACGCGCTCTTCCCCGGCTAGGCGCAACAGGCGGGTGCCTGCGGGTATCGTGTCGAGCACGGCTTGCAAGCCGCCCCGGCCGCAACCGGCAACGGCGAACCCGGCTGCGCGCGCAGCCTCTGCCGTCGTCTCGCCAACGCAATGGACCGGCAAGTGCCGCAGCCCTTCGAGCCCCGCGCCGCCCTTGCGGAACACGTTGGCACTGCCCACCAGCAGGCCATCGAACCCGGCCGGGTCAGGCACGGCCCAGGGTCTCTGCTCGATGGCGAAAAGGGGAAAGCCCTGCGCTTCCAGCCCGGCAGCCCGCGCGGCAGCCAGCGTGGCGGCGCACCCCGGTTCCGGTCGGACGACGATCAGCATCAGCGCGGCGGATCGAAGCAGGCGGCAAGGCCGCCACTGGCGCGCGACAGCAGGTCTGCGGCAAGGCGCGCGGGGCCGGCTGCATCGCCTGCGGCAAAGCGCGCTTCGCCTTCCACCTTTTCCGCGCCGTCTTCCGAAAAGATCGCCGCACGCAGGACAAGGTCTGCGCCTTCGCTGCGGGTATGGACGCCCACCGCGCTGTGGCAATTGCCGCCCAGCGCCGCGAGCAAAGCCCGTTCCGCCATCAGCGCCCTATGGCTTGGCGCATGGTCGATGGCGGCAAGCAGGGCGCGCATTGCCGCATCATCGGCACGGCATTCGATGGCGATGGCGCCTTGTCCTGGTGCGGAGAGCCAGCCTTCAAGCGCCAGCGGCGTGCCGACCTCGGTCTGCCCCAGGCGGTTAAGCCCGGCCAGCGCCAGCAGCGTTACCTCTGCCTCGCCAGCCTCAAGCCTGCCGAGCCGCGTGGCGACATTGCCGCGGAAGGAGACTACCCGGCAATCGGGCCGCAGGTGCAGCGCCTGCGCGGCCCGGCGCGGGGCGCTGGTGCCGATGCGAGCTCCGGCCGGCAGCTCTGCCAGCGAGGCGGCGCCCACCAGCACGTCGCGCACGTCCTCACGCTCAAGCACGGCGGCGATGGCCAGCCATTCGGGCCGCAGCGTCTCGACATCCTTGGCGGAATGGACGGCAAAGTCGATTTCGCCGGCGTGGAGCCACTGGTCGAGCTCCTTGGTCCACAGCGCCTTGCCGCCGATCTCTGCCAGCGGGCGATCGAGCACCTTGTCGCCGCTGGCGGTCACGGGCACGATTTCCACTGCGTTAAGTGGCCAGCCATGCGCGGTGCACAGGCGGGCGCGGGCTTCTTCGGCCTGGGCCATGGCAAGCGGCGAGCGGCGGGTTCCGAGGCGGACAGGGGTTGTGGGCAGCGCAGTCATCGCCGCTTGTGCTAGTCGGCATTGTCTTTAAGGGAAAGTGAGGATGCGGGTAGTCCTCGGAATTGAATCGTCCTGCGACGAAACGGCAGCCGCGCTGGTGCGCGAGGATCGGACGATCCTTGCCCAGCGCATTGCCTCGCAGGACGAGGAACATCGCCCCTATGGCGGCGTGGTTCCCGAGATCGCCGCGCGGGCCCATGCCGACCGGCTGGCTCCGCTGATCGCCGCGACGCTTGCCGATGCCGGGATGCAGCTGGCCGATGTCGATGCCGTGGCCGCCACCGCCGGTCCGGGCCTGATCGGCGGGGTGATGGTCGGCCTGGTCAGTGCCAAGGCGCTGGCCATGGCGGGTGACAAGCC
Source organism: Novosphingobium sp. TH158 (assembly GCF_002855555.1). NCBI lineage: Bacteria > Pseudomonadati > Pseudomonadota > Alphaproteobacteria > Sphingomonadales > Sphingomonadaceae > Novosphingobium > Novosphingobium sp. TH158. Next base: position 2,596,407 of record NZ_PKRT01000001.1, read on the forward strand.
GCTGATCGCGATCAACCACCTGGAAGGGCACGCGCTTTCGCCGCGGTTGGCCGATCCTGCGCTGGCCTATCCCTACCTGCTGCTGCTGGTGTCCGGCGGCCATTGCCAGGTGCTCGAAGTGCGGGGCGTCGGCCAGTACCGCCGCCTTGCCACGACCATCGACGATGCGCTGGGCGAGGCTTTCGACAAGACCGCCAAGATCCTTGGCCTCGGCTATCCCGGCGGTCCGGCTGTGGAGCGGCTGGCGCGCGAAGGCGATCCCGGCAAGGTTCGCCTGCCGCGTCCCCTGCTGGGCAGTGCCGAGCCGCATTTCTCCTTCGCCGGGCTCAAGAGCGCCGTGTTGCGCGCCAAGGAGGCCGGCATCCATGCCGATGCCGATCTTGCCGCCGCGTTCCAGCAGGCCGCGCTCGATTGCGTGATTGATCGTACGCGCCACGCGCTCGGCATGGCAGGCGATGTGACCGCGCTGGTCGTGGCTGGCGGGGTTGCTGCCAACCAGGCGATCCGTACCGCCTTGCAGGAACTGGCGGCCGAACACGGCCTGCCCTTCGTCGCGCCACCACTGGCGCTGTGCACCGACAATGCGGCGATGATCGCCTGGGCCGGGGTGGAACGGCTTGGGCAGAACGATTCGCTGGACTTTGCCGCGCGCCCGCGCTGGCCGCTCGATCCCGATGCGGCCCCGGTGCGCGGTGCGGGAGTGAAGGCATGACCATCGGGGTGATCGGGGCAGGGGCCTGGGGCACGGCGCTGGCGCAGGTGCTGGCCAGCGATGGCACGCCGGTGCTGCTCTGGGCGCGCGAGGAGGAACTGGTCGCCGAGATCAACTCCGCCCACACCAACAGCCTGTTCCTGCCGAGCGCGAAGCTGGCGCAGACGATCACCGCAACCAGCGATCTGGCCGACCTCGCAGGTCTGTCCACGGTGCTGGCCGTCGCCCCGGCGCAGCACCTGGCGCGCGTGCTTTCCGGCCTGCCGGACAGGACGCGCGATCTTGTGCTCTGCGCCAAGGGGATCGAGGCGGGCAGCGGCCGGCTGATGGGCGAGGTGGCCGCGCAGGCCGCGCCGCGTGCGCGCCTTGCGGTGCTTTCCGGCCCGACCTTCGCGCACGAGGTGGCAGCCGGATTGCCGACCGCGGTGACGCTCGCCTGTTCGGGTGGCGAGGCGCAGTGGGAACGGCTTGCACCGGTCATCTCGCGGCCCACCATGCGGCCCTATTATTCCGACGATGTCATCGGTGCGGAGATCGGCGGTGCGGTGAAGAACGTCCTCGCCATTGCCTGCGGCGTGGTTGACGGGCTGGACCTTGGCCAGAACGCCCGCGCCGCGCTGATCGCGCGCGGCTATGCCGAGATGCTGCGCTTCGGCATGGCGCGCGGCGGGCGGGCCGAAACGCTGGCCGGGCTGTGCGGGCTGGGAGACCTGGTGCTTACCTGCTCATCCACTTCGAGCCGCAATTTCTCGCTGGGCAAGGCGCTCGGCCAGGGAATGACCGCCGCCGAGGCGCTTGCCGGCAAGAACTCGGTGGCCGAAGGCGCGCATACCGCCCCGGTGCTGGCCGATCTCGCCAGCCGCGAAGGGCTCGACATGCCGATCGTCCAGACCGTCAACGCCCTGCTTTCCGGCGCGATCGGCGCGCGCGAGGCCGTGGCCAGCCTGCTTTCCCGCCCGCTGCGCGCCGAAGGGCCGGGCACCGCGTGAGCGAGGCTGCCAACCAGGACATCGCCGCGCTGGCCAAGGGTGGGCGGACCAACGTGTTCGGCTTCCTGCTGCGCCTTGCCGCGCGCATACCCTTCCTGTTCATCGCCGGCCGCCTTTACAGCGCGGACGATGGCGGTGCGGCACTGGGGCGCTTTGCCTCGGCGCTGGTCGCGGTGGAATTTGCCGCGCTGATCTGCACCCTGGGCCAGAAGCGCGGGCTGGCGCAGCGCCTTTCCGAAGAGCCGCAGAACCCGGCGAACATCGTTGCCGATGGCCTGCTGATGTCTGCGATCATCGCCTTGCCGCTGGTCGCGCTGCTCTATGCCTTCCCGGTGCTGATGTTCCCCAGCGGCATCTATCACGAGCCGGACCTGCTGCTGCCGCTGACGGTGATCCCCATCGCCTTCACCGACATTGTCCTTGCCGCCCTGGCCTATCGCTTCGACATCGGAACGACCGTGCGTTCGCGCTCGGTGGTGGAGCCGTGGGTGCTTTCGCTGGCATCGGCGGCGCTCTATTTCGTCGTGCCGAAGGGCGGGCTTTCGCTGGCCTACATCGCCTCGATCGCGGCGGCCCTGCTTACCGCCCTGCTGCCGCTCTACCGCGCCTATGGCCTGCCGCACGAATGGAAGCCCCACCCGCTGCGGCTGGGCCGGGTGGCGCTGGCATCGGTGCCGCTGGCAATTGCCGATGCGGTGGAATGGGGATCGCGGCGGCTGGACCTTGCCATCCTCGGGGCCTTCGTCTCGCCTTCAGCGGTCGGCGTTTACTGGGCGGCGCAGCAGATCGCCTCGCTGCCGCAGAAGTTCAAGACCAGCTTCGAACCCATACTCGGCCCCGTCATCACCCGGTCGATCCGCGAAAACGACATGGCGGCGATTGCCCGGCAGGTCTGCCAGGTGGGCTTCTGGATCACTGCCGCGCAGCTGGGCGTGGCACTGGCGCTGGGCATCCCGGGCGAGGGCGTGATGGGGCTGATCGGGCCCGAATTCGTCGGAGGCACCGGGGCATTGGCGCTGCTGCTGCTGGCCGAAGTCGTCGCCGCGACGGCGGTCGTCAGCGAGGCGGCGCTGATCTACCTTGCGCGGATGCGCAACCTGATGATCTCGGTGGCGACGATTGTCTTGCAGATTGGCTTTTCGGTTGGCGGAATCCTGCTGGTCAAGGACATGGGCCTGAACGACAAATATGCCGCCGCGGCGGTTGCCGGCGGGCTGATGCTGTCGCTTGCCTGCGCGTCGATCGCCAAGTCGCTGGTGCTCTCGCGCATCCTTGGCGAAAGCGTGAACAACTGGCGGCTGTCGCTCGCCTGGGCGGCGATCCCGGCGATGGCCGTGGGCGCGGCGGCCGTCCTGTTCCTGCCCGAATGGCTGGCGATGATTGCTGGTATCCCGCTGATCCTGGGCGTTTACCTGTGGATCGTCTGGCACAAGTGCTTCGGCCCGGAAGACCGCGTGCTGTTTCGCAAGAACGTGGGCAGCTGAGGCCATTCGGCAAGGCTGGCCGATAATGCCGCCTCCACCTGCCTTCCCAATCCGGCCCCCATGTCCTATCTGGGATTCAGATACCGGATAGGATGAAGGCGATGATGCAGCAGATCGAAGCGAACTGGCCGGTGCTGGGGGCAGTGGCCCTTCTGGTGCTGTTGGTGGCCTGGTGGTTGCTCGCCCGGTCGAAGAAGCCTGCCCGGCGCGAATACCGGCCCGATGTGCTTGATGAAGGCGTTGCCCCGGCGCAGCGCAACCAGGCCTTGATCGACGCGCCGCCGGCTGCGGCCATCGATCCGGTGATCCCGGCCCCTGCCGCCGGCGTGCTGGGCGGCGTGGCCGAAGTGGTTGCCGTTGCCGCGCAGGATGTGGTCGAGGAAGCGGAAGTCGCCCGGGCCGCACCCCCTCCGCCCCCGCCCCCGCCGCCCGCACCGGAAACGCCCCCGCCGCCGCCCGAGCCCGAGGTTGAGCCGGCAGCGCCGCCTGCGCCCGAGATCGAACCCGCGCCGCCCATGCCGGAAGTCGAACCCGCACCTTCCGCGCCCGAGATTGCGCCGCCCGCGCCGACCCCGGCTGCGCCCGAAGCCCCGGTTGCCGATGATCTTTCGCGCATCAAGGGTCTTGGTCCCAAGCTGCAGGCGCTGCTGCCCACGCTCGGCATAACCAGCTATGCCCAGATCGCCGCGCTGACCGAGGCTGACCTTGCCGCGCTCGATGCCAGGCTGGGGCCTTTTGCCGGTCGCCCAGCCAAGGACAACTGGGTGGAACAGGCCAAATACCTTGCCACCGGTGATGTCGCCGGTTTCGAGGCGCTGTTCGGGAAGGTCTAGCCTTCGGCGCCCTCTTCGGGCGGCGCCTCGCTGGCCGAAGCATCGGGCAGTTTCGCGCCGCCGCGGCAATCGTCGAGCAACTTGCCGGGAAGCGATGACGCCGGCCAGCGCAGCGTGCCGCCGCCGGGCAGCGTTGCCGCCACGCCCGCGCCGCCCTTGATCGCTTCCACCGCCTCGTCGAAGGCGCTGGCCGTTCCCTGCCATTCGCCGGGATCGCCGGCGCGCACCACGTCAAGCGGCACGCGCGCGACATGGCCATTGCCCTCGATGGCGAAGAAGGCCTTGGCCCCCTGCTCGGCGCGGGTGAAGCGGGTGAAGCGGACCGTCGCGTCCGGACTTGCCCGCCGCTCGCAGGAAATCACCAGCAGCGGCCCCTGGCCCGGCGCGGCGAAGGCAACCGACCCGTCCGCCCGTGCAGACCAGACCGTGCCTTCGGGCTGCTTCGGTGCCTCGCGCAGCGGCGCGGGGTCGGACGGGATGACCAGCCGCTTGGGGTTTTCCGGCGATTGCTGCGCCTCGTCTCCGCCGGGAGAACAAGCGGCAAGGCCGAGGAGGGCGAGAAGGGCGAGGGAGGCTGTCTGGCGGTGAATCACCGCCCCCATTTGCGTTGCGACTTGCCGTAACGCAACTTGCGCGTCCCCGGTTTTCCCTCGTTGCTGCGGCCGACGCGCGGTGCCTTGTGCTCGCCCTCGGGCAGGCCGAGTTCGGTGGCTTCCAGCCTTCGGATTTCGTCGCGCAGGCGGCCGGCTTCCTCGAATTCCAGGTCGGCGGCGGCAGCCCGCATGCGCTTTTCCAGGTCCTCGATATAGGCGCGCAGGTTGTGCCCGACGAGGTTGTTGCGATCATCGTCTTCCAGTTCGACGACAACGCCGTCGCGGCTGGCCGTATCGGCCACGATATCGTGGATGTTGCGCTTGATCGTTTCGGGCGTGATACCGTGCAGTTCGTTGTAGACGCGCTGCTTTTCGCGGCGGCGGTCGGTTTCCGCCATGGCGCGTTCCATGCTGCCGGTGATCCTGTCGGCATAGAGGATGACCCGGCCATCGACATTGCGCGCGGCGCGGCCGATGGTCTGGATCAGCGAGGTTTCGCTGCGCAGGAAGCCTTCCTTGTCGGCATCGAGGATGCATACGAGCCCGCATTCCGGAATGTCGAGGCCTTCGCGCAGCAGGTTGATGCCCACCAGCACGTCATAGACGCCAAGGCGCAGGTCGCGGATCAGCTCGATGCGCTCCAGCGTTTCCACGTCGGAGTGCATGTAGCGCACGCGCAGGCCCGCCTCGTGCATGAACTCGGTCAGGTCCTCGGCCATGCGCTTGGTCAGCGTGGTGACCAGCGTGCGATAGCCCTTCGCAGCGGTCTGGCGGCATTCCTCGATGCAGTCCTGCACCTGGTCCTCCACCGGGCGCACCAGCACCGGCGGGTCGATCAGCCCGGTGGGGCGGATCACCTGTTCGGCGAAGACGCCGCCCGCCTGCTCCATTTCCCATGCGCCGGGGGTGGCGGAAACGGCCACGGTCTGCGGGCGCATCGCATCCCATTCGTTGAAGCGCAGCGGGCGGTTGTCGATGCAGCTGGGCAGACGGAAGCCGAATTCGGCCAGGGTGATCTTGCGGCGGTGGTCGCCCCGCGCCATCGCGCCGATCTGCGGCACCGTCTGGTGGCTTTCGTCGACGAACAGCAGGGCATTGTCCGGCAGGTATTCGAACAGGGTCGGCGGCGGTTCGCCCGGCAGTCGCCCGGTGAGGAAGCGGCTGTAGTTTTCGATCCCGGCGCAGGATCCGGTCGCGGCGATCATCTCCAGGTCGAAATTGGTGCGCTGTTCCAGCCTCTGCGCCTCAAGCAGCTTGCCCTCGGCATTGAGTTCCTTGAGCCGCTCGGCCAGCTCGAAGCGGATCGCCTCGCTCGCCTGCTTCATCGTCGGGCCGGGGGTGACGTAGTGCGAATTGGCGTAGACCCGCACCTTTTCCAGGCTTTGCCCCTTCTTGCCGGTCAGCGGATCGAATTCGGAAATCTCCTCGATCTCGTCGCCGAAGAAGCTGATCCGCCAGGCCATGTCCTCGTAGTGGCTGGGGAAGATCTCGAGGTTATCGCCCCGCACGCGGAAGTTGCCGCGCTGGAAGGCGGCGTCGTTGCGCTTGTATTGCAGGGCCACCAGCTTTCGGATGATCTCGCGCTGGTCCTCGGTGCCGCCTTTCTTCAGGTCGAAGATCATGGCCGAATAGGTTTCGACCGAGCCGATGCCGTAGAGGCAGCTTACCGAGGCAACGATGATCACGTCATCGCGCTCCAGCAGGGCGCGGGTGGCCGAATGGCGCATCCGGTCGATCGCCTCGTTCACCGAGCTTTCCTTCTCGATGTAGGTATCGGTGCGCGGCACGTAGGCTTCGGGCTGGTAGTAATCGTAGTAGGAAACGAAATACTCCACCGCATTGTCGGGGAAGAAGCTCTTCATCTCGCCATAGAGCTGCGCGGCGAGGATCTTGTTGGGCGCAAGGATCAGCGCGGGGCGCTGTGTCGCCTCGATCACCTGCGCCATGGTGAAGGTCTTGCCCGAACCGGTCACGCCCAGCAGCACCTGCGTCACCTCGCCATTGCCGATGCCCTCGACAAGGTCGGCAATGGCGGTGGGCTGGTCGCCCGCCGGTTGGTAATCCGAAACGATGCGGAACGGCCGTCCCCCGTCCGATTTCTCGGGACGTGCCGGCTTGTGGGGCACGAACGAGCCTGAGGTGTCGGGCTCTGAAAGGCCACGCCGGATGATGAGTTCAGCCATGCGGGGGATATGGAAGCGCCGGGTTTGTTGTGCAATGCCCGCTTCGATCCGTCGCAACACGCAACCGCGCTGCCCGCTTATCCTACACCGATGTCAGTAGCGTTCATCTGCCAGCAAGGTTAGGCTTAACAGGCCGTCTGCGGGGCGCAGAGCGATCGAGGAGCCATATGCCTATCCATTCCAACGCCAGCCGGGCCCTGTGCCTGCTGGCCCTGATTTCCGCACCGCTTTCCGGCAGCGCCATGGCGCAGCAGGTCGGGACCAATCCCAACATCGTTGTCACCGGTGATCTCCAGCCCGATACCAGCGCGATGACCGCCGGGCCGGAGATCAAGGGTGTCATCACCGCGCGGGGAGCAGACCGCATTCGCGTGCTTTCGCCCGATGGTTCCAGCACCATCGTGTTCTTCAACGAAACGACGAAGTTCAAGTCGGCCAGCGGCCTGTTCGGCAGCAAGGCCAAGGTGGGTTCCGAAGCCCTGCTCAACGGCCTGCCGGTGACGGTCAAGACCATGCAGGCCGGGCAGGTGCTGCTGGCCAGCCAGGTGGCCTTCAAGACCAACGACCTGAAGGTGGCGGCGATGATCCGCAACGGCACGGCCCAGGGCTTTGCCGAGCAGACCGCGGCCACCCAGGCCCTGCGCGGGCGGCTGGGCGATATCGACAAGTACAACGTGAAGAGCACGTCGAACGTCTATTTCGACACCGGCAAGTGGGCCTTGTCGCCCGAGGCCAAGGCGGAACTGTGCAATGTCGCCAGCTCTGCCGAGGCGACCGACAATGCCCTGCTGCTCGTGGTCGGCTATACCGACTCGGTCGGGGACGAGGAATACAACCAGCAGCTGAGCGAAAAGCGAGCCGGCAGCGTGATCAATCACCTGCAGCAGGCCTGCCGCTGGAAGCCCTATCGCGTGCTGACGCCCACGGGCATGGCCGAATCCGATCCGGCGGCCAGCAATGATACTGACGAAGGCAAGGCGCAGAACCGCCGCGTGGCGGTGAACGTCCTCGTCAGCAAGAGCGTCGACGGGATGTAGGCAAAGCCGGGCAGGGCGGCGCCGGTGCGCTTCCCTGCCCGCCAGCCCTTAAACCCGCGGGCCTTCCGGTCGTCCTCCCGGTCAAAGACTGCTGGAGGATTGCCCATGGCCGAAACCCTTGCCTTTCTGCGCCGCAGCCGCCGCTTCGTGCTGGCCATGCCGGCCCGGTTGCGCCTGCCGGGCGGCCCCGGCGAACCGGTGCTCGTCACCGACCTTTCCGAGCATGGCTGCCGCATCGAGTGCTGGGGCATGGCACTGGCCGAGGGCGACCGCGTTATCCTGCGGCCACAGGGGCTGGAGCCGCTTTATGCCACGATCCGCTGGATCAAGGGCGCGCGGCTGGGGCTGGTCTTTTCCCGTCCGCTGTATGGCCCGGTGATCGAGCACCTGGCGCGCTGCCATCCACCCTATGACGCGGCGTCCGAGCGGCGGCTGGTAGCCTAGCGGCAGAACCGTCCGCTGCCCGGTTCAACATGCAGGTGATCGCGGTGCGCGGCATTGTAGGCCGGGCCCAGCACTGTGCCGAACCGCTTGCAGGCGCTGGCGTGGATCGTGGTCAGGAACAGTCGCTCTTCCGGTGAGCCTGCGTTCCAGTGCTCCGATACCGAAATGCGCCGCCCGTCTCCCAGCACGAAGGCCGAAACGTCGATGGCATTGGCCGTGGCATGGGCCGACATCCGTTCCCGACCGGCGACGGTGCGGCAGCTGTAGGATCCCATCGTCTCGATCCGCACCAGCGGACTGCCAAGGATCTGCCGTGCGGCGCGATCGACGCCGAATCGCGCCCAGGCGGCAAAGGTCTGGGCCAGCGGGCAGGCAACCGCATCAAGATTCGAGACGCCGAGCGTCGCATCGTCGCTGCGCAGGGCGGAAAGCCGCACCGCACTTACCGCCGAGCAGCCTGCGCCGAAGTACTGGTCGGGCAGGGGGGTGAAGTTCGCCCTCGTCAGGCCAAGTCCGCTGTAGCATGCCTGCGCCTCCGGGCTGGGGGTGAACGCCTGCGTGGACTGGCGCACCGCCCTTTGTTGCGGCGCGCTTCCTTGCGGAACCACGCTTCCGCAGGCGGATAGCGCGGCGAGGGCGGTCAGCAGGGCAAGCCGGCGGAACATGGAGCGGAGGATGCCGCAGAAATGGTTAACGGCAAAGCACAGGCTTTGGCTGGCCGGCGATAAGCCCTCTGCATGTTGCACTTATGCTGCAATGCCGGGTGCAGCATAAGTGCAGCAAAAAGTGCGTCGCTCCGGAATTGCCTTGACATGCTGCGGCGCACAACTAGGAGCGGCTCCGGGCCACGCGGTCCCAACGCCGCGCGAGCTCTCTGCAAGGAGAGTCAGACATGACTGACATTACAATGCCGGCGCGCAAGCCTGCGCGGCCGTTCTTTTCTTCCGGTCCCTGCGCCAAGCCGCCGGGCTATTCTCCTGAAAAGCTGGCAACCGAATGCCTTGGCCGCTCGCACCGCGCCAAGATCGGCAAGTCGCGCCTTCAGTACTGCATCGACCTGATGCGCGAAGTGCTGCAGCTGCCCGAAACGCATCGCATCGGCATTGTCCCCGGTTCTGATACCGGCGCCTTCGAAATGGCCATGTGGACCATGCTCGGCGCCCGCGGCGTTACCGCGCTGGCCTGGGAAAGCTTCGGTGAAGGCTGGGTGACCGACGCGGTCAAGCAGCTCAAGCTGGAACCCACCGTGTTCCGCGCCGACTATGGCCAGCTGCCCGATCTCGACAAGGTCGACTGGTCGGATGACGTCCTCTTCACCTGGAACGGCACCACCTCCGGCGTACGCGTGCCCGACGGCGAATGGATCCCGGCCGATCGCGAAGGCCTGTCCTTCGCCGATGCCACCTCGGCGGTCTTCGCCTACGACATCCCGTGGGACAAGATCGACGTTGCCACCTTCTCCTGGCAGAAGGTGCTGGGCGGCGAAGGCGGCCACGGCGTGCTGATCCTTGGTCCCCGCGCGGTCGAACGGCTCGAAACCTATACCCCCGCCTGGCCGCTGCCCAAGGTGTTCCGCCTGGTTTCCAAGGGCAAGCTGGCCGAAGGCGTGTTCAAGGGCGAGACCATCAATACCCCGTCGATGCTGGCGGTCGAAGATGCGATCTTCGCGCTCGAATGGGCCAAGTCGCTCGGCGGTCTCGAAGGGCTGCAGGCGCGTTCCAATGCCAATGCCGCCGCGCTCGACAAGATCGTCGCCGAGCGTGACTGGCTGAGCCACCTCGCCGTGGACAAGGGCATCCGCTCCAAGACCTCGGTCTGCCTCTCGGTAGAGGGCGCCGACGCCGATTTCATCAAGGCCTTTGCCGGCCTGCTGGAAAAGGAAGGCGCGGCCTATGACATCGCCGGTTATCGCGATGCCCCTGCCGGCCTGCGCATCTGGTGCGGTGCCACGGTCGATACCGCCGATATCGAGGCGCTCGGCCCCTGGCTCGACTGGGCTTACGCGACCGTCAAGGCTGCGGCCTGACCTTCCCTTTTTGAGTCACCCCGGCCCTGTGCCGGGGGGCGCTTCCCCTTTCCCCGCCCGCACAGACAAGCGGGATCCCGGATCAGGTCCGGGATGACGAAGGATCAAAGATCATGACCAAGCCCCGCGTACTCATTTCCGACAAGATGGACCCCAACGCCGCGAAGATCTTCGAAGAGCGTGGTTGCGATGTCGATGTCATCACCGGCGAAACGCCCGAACAGCTCATCGCCCGCATCGGCGATTACGATGGCGTCGCCATCCGCTCGTCCACCCGCGTGACCAAGGAAATCCTCGACGCCGCCAAGAACCTCAAGGTCATCGGCCGCGCCGGTATCGGCGTCGACAATGTCGACATCCCCTACGCCTCGTCGAAGGGCGTGGTGGTGATGAACACCCCGTTCGGCAACTCGATCACCACGGCCGAACACGCCATCGCCATGATGTTCGCGCTGGCCCGCCAGATCCCCGAAGCCAATGCCCAGACCCAGGCCGGCCTGTGGCCCAAGAACGGCTTCATGGGCGTTGAAGTCACCGGCAAGACGCTCGGCCTGATCGGCGCGGGCAACATCGGCTCGATCGTCGCGGCCCGCGCGCTCGGCCTGCGCATGAAGGTCGTCGCCTTCGACCCGTTCCTCTCGCCCGAACGCGCGGTGGAACTGGGCATCGAGAAGGTCGAACTGGACGAACTGCTCGCCCGTGCCGACTTCATCACCCTGCACACCCCGCTGACCGACCAGACCCGCAACATCCTTTCGAAGGAAAACCTCGCCAAGACCAAGAAGGGCGTGCGCATCATCAACTGCGCGCGCGGCGGCCTGATCGACGAGGCGGCGCTGAAGGAAGCGATGGACAGCGGCCAGGTTGCCGGTGCCGCGCTTGACGTGTTCCAGACCGAGCCGGCCAAGGAATCGCCCCTGTTCGGCACGCCGAACTTCATCTGCACCCCGCACCTTGGCGCCTCGACCACCGAAGCCCAGGTCAACGTGGCGCTGCAGGTGGCCGAGCAGATGGCCGATTACCTGGTCAATGGCGGCGTTACCAACGCGCTCAACATGCCCAGCCTTTCGGCTGAGGAAGCGCCGAAGCTCAAGCCTTACATGGAACTCGCCGAAAAGCTCGGCAGCCTTGTCGGCCAGCTGACCACCGGTTCGATCCCGCGCATCTCGATCCACACCGAAGGTGCGGCCGGCGAACTCAATGCCAAGCCGATCGTCGCTGCCGTGCTGGCAGGCTTCCTGCGCACGCAGAGCGATACGGTGAACATGGTCAACGCGCCGTTCCTCGCCAAGGAGCGCGGCATGGAAGTGCGCGAGGTGAAGAGCGAGAAGGAAGGCGATTACCACACGCTGGTGCGCGTTTCGGTGAAGACCGATGCGGGCGAGCGTTCGGTTGCCGGCACCCTGTTCTCCAACCGCGAGCCGCGCCTTGTCGAACTGTTCGGCATCAAGGTGGAAGCCGAACTGGCCGGCCACATGATGTACATCGTCAACGACGACGTGCCCGGCTTCATCGGCCGCATCGGTACGCTGCTGGGCGAGGCCGGGATCAACATCGGCACGTTCAACCTGGGTCGCCGTGAAGCCGGTGGCGAAGCGGTTCTGCTGCTTTCCGTCGATAGCGCGGTCCCGGCCGACGTCATCGAAAAGGCGCGTGCGATTGCCGGCGTCAAGCGGGTGATGGCCCTGTCGTTCTGATCCCGAAATCCTCCCCCTCGCCGGGGGAGGATTTCAATTCCTGCGGTATCGTCTAAAGGCCCGCACATGGATACCGATCGCGATCTCCTGCCCGAAGGCCTCGAAGACCGGCTGCCCGCCAGTGCGGCAGCTGCGGCCCGCGTCACGCGCTCCGTGCTCGATGTGCTGGATTCGCACGGGTATGACCGTGTCCAGCCGCCGAGCATCGAGTTCGAAAAGTCGATGGCCAGCCGCATGGCCGGCGTGCAGCCGCGGCGGATGTTCCGCTTTGTCGATCCCTCCTCGCTGCGTACCCTGGCGCTGCGCAGCGATATTACCGTGCAGGTCGGCCGCATTGCCGCCACCAGCCTTGCCGGAGCCCAGCGCCCGCTGCGCCTGTGCTATGCCGGGCAGGTCGTCACCATCAAGGGCGACGGGCTGGACCCCACGCGCGAACGGCTGCAACTGGGCGCCGAACTGATCGGCAGCGACAGCGTTGCCGCTGCCGGCGAGATCGTCGCCGTCGCCATCGAGGCACTGCAGGCGGCGGGCGCGACCGGGATTTCGGTCGATTTCACCCTGCCTGACCTTGTCGATACCCTTGCCGCCAAGGCCCTGCCGCTTGCCGCGGACAAGGTCGAGGCGGTGCGCCGCGAGCTGGATGCCAAGGATGCCGGTGCGCTGGTCGCAGCCGGGGGCGAGGCTTACCTGCCGCTGCTGACCGCCATCGGGCCGTTCGACACCGCGATCGAGCGCCTTGCGGCAATCGACGCCGGCGGGGCACTGGCCGGCCGCATCGCGGCGCTGCGCGAAATTGCCGCGCGCGTCGGCGGCATGGCGCGCCTGACGCTCGATCCCAGCGAGCGCCACGGCTTTGAATACCAGTCATGGTTCGGCTTCACGCTCTATGCCGAAGGGCTCTCGGGCGCGCTCGGGCGGGGCGGCACTTACACGATCCTCGGCGCCGGCGACGGCGAGAGCGAGCCTGCCATCGGCTTCTCGCTCTATCCCGACGACCTCATCGACACTCTGGCAAGCGCCGAAGCCCCGCGCGAAGTGCTGTTCCTGCCGATGGGCCACGTTGCCGCCGTTGCAGATCGCCTGCGCAAGATTGGCTGGCGCACGGTCGCTGCGCTCTGCGGCGATTGCGATCCGGTCAGGCTTGGCTGCACCCACCGCCTTGAGGACGGCGAAGCGATCCGGCTCTAGGAGCCGAACACACCCTTCAGCCAGGCATCGACCACGCCGGTCGCCGGATATTCCGGATCGCCCAGCCGGCGGTTGATCTCGCCATGCCCTTGCAAGCCGGTGCCGGGGAATTCGCGCCGCTCCACCCGCGTGCCGGCGGCCTTCAGCGCTGCTTCCAGGCCCTTGTTCTGTTCAACCCCATCCTTGCGCTGGACATGGATCAGCAGGAACGCCGGCGCATTGGGTGCGCCGGCATGATGGGCCGGGCTAAGCGCCCTCTGCCGCGCCGGCTCGGTGCCGAAGGCCTGCTCGTAGGTCGGCTTCATGAAGTTGCCGCTTTGCGCCACCTGGGCGGGCACGTCATAGGCCGCGCCGTCGTTGGGGATCACGCCATCGAGGTTGGCAAAGCTGAGGCCGGCTTTCTTCAGGTATTGCTCGTCCGTGCCGACAAGCGCGACAAGGTGGGCACCGGCGCTGTGGCCGGTGATGACCACGCGGTTGCGATCGATGCCCAGTTCGCCCGCCTTGTCGAGCAGGGCCTTCAGCGCCCGGGCCACGTCCTCGGCCTGGTCCTCGACCTTCGCGTTCGGCACCAGGCGATAATTGATCGCCGCATAGGCATAGCCCAGCCCGGTGAAATGGGCCGGGGCAAAGCGACTCGCCGCCACGTCCTTGCTGCCGCGCTTCCAGCCGCCGCCGTGGACGAACAGCACCAGCGGTGCCGGGCCTGATGCCTTGGCGGGCTTCCAGAAGTCGATCTCCTGCAAGCGATCGCTGCCATAGCTCAGGGTCTGCGCCGGCGGGGTTACCGGCGCCTGCGGGTTGTCCTGCAGGCGCGCGGCCATGCGTTCGCGCATCTTCTCGCGAAAACGGTCACCGGGGGCCGCGGCGGCAATCGACGTGGCCAGCAGCGCGCTTGCCCCCAGCGCCAGGAACAGCTTGTTTTTCATCGTCATCCTCCGTTCGTCGCAGGCACTCATGCGACGAGCCGGATAAACGGGCGATGAATTGCCCTGCGGTGCCGTCAGGCGCCCATCCAGCGGTTCCAGGCGCGGTGGAACCGCGCGACCGAAAGCTCCTCGCGGATCAGCGAAAGGTGCGTCAGTCCCTTGTTGCGCAGGCCCGCCTGCTGGCGCGGCATCTGGTCATAGTCCTGCTGCAGGGCAAGGAAGTAGGGGTAAGTGCCCCGTTCGCTGACCACCACCGGCTGGGCGCGATACTGGCTGCGGAAAGCCTCTGGCAGCCACATGTAGGCGGTGACGTGCCAGATGCACTTGCCCGGATCGCCAGACGGGTGCGGCCAGGCCATGATCGTCGTCGCCTCGCCGGCGCGGATGGTCATGAAGAAGTTCGGGAACAGGAACCAGCCCTGGTTGTCGCTCATCTGGTCATCGCTGAGTGTCGAGACATCGAGCCCCTTGGCCGTCAGCGTCTGGCGGGTCGCCTGTTGCAGGATGGTCCGCACGGTCTCGCCTTCGCCCAGCACCAGCGTGCCCGCCGCGTCGCGTCGCTGTGCGATCATGCTTTCGAACAGCGGCAGCACTTCGGCGACGGTGGGGAAGGTCGAAGGCAGGTCGCGAATGGCCTGGACCTGTTCCTCAAGGCTGGCATTGGCCGCATCCTTGACCTCGAAAGGCGAGACCGCGCAGCCATGGTCGCCGAACATCCCGTGCCGGGCGCTGCCCGCCTGCAGGTCGATCACCTTGAGCAGTTCCGGATGGACGCCGATGATGTGATAGCCTTCGCTGAAAGCATCGACCACGACCTTCCAGTTGCAGTCCAGCTCTTCACGCACGTCCATGCCGACCGGGGTCATCTCGCCCAGCTTGTAGGCGTTCAGCCGCTCAACCACCTGCGGCCCGAGGAAGTCGGCGAGCGGTCCGGCCTGCGGATCGGGATTGATGAACACGAAGCCGAATGCCGTATCCACCGGCACTTCCAGCAGCTTGTGCTCGGCCTTGTCGATCGGTCCGACAAGGTCCGGGCGGGCGACGGCGAAGAGGCCGCCGTCAAGGTCGTAGGTCCACAGGTGGTAGGGGCAGGTGAACTTGGGCGTATGGCCCTTGGCCGCATCGCAGAGGATGTTGCCGCGGTGGCGGCAGGCGTTGACGAAGCCGCGCAGCTTGCCATCCTTGCCGCGCACGATGACGAAGGACTGGTCCAGGATATCGTGCCGCTTCCAGTCTCCGGGATTCGGCAGCTCGTCCTCGCGCCCGGCGATCTGCCAGCACTTCATCCAGATCGTTTCGCGTTCGCGCGCCGCGATATCCGGGCAGACATAGCGATCGGTGGAGATTGCCCACGGGAACTGGGCCATGTCGATTTCGGCAACAGGCACAAGCGGTTCGATGGCGGTCATGGTTTCGACTCTCCCGATTTATGCCGGCAGGTTATCGCCACTCGTTCTCGCTGGCAAGGTAAAGAAACGGTCGCGTTCCATTAATTGCCGCCGAGGCGAGCTCCTCGCGCCTTGACTCGCCCCGGGCCTTGGGCCAGAGGCGCCCGAGTTTGCGAAGACCCGCGGGTCCGCACTGGTCCACTCCTTGCGCCGAGTCCTGTCGAAGGGCGCTTGCGGGTCATCCGGCAGGGGAAGGACTGTAACCATGGCCAACGTCACCGTCATCGGCGCCCAGTGGGGCGATGAAGGCAAGGGCAAGATCGTCGACTGGCTGGCAAGCCGCGCCGATGCCGTCGTGCGCTTCCAGGGTGGCCACAATGCCGGCCACACGCTCGTCGTGGGGGACAAGACCTACAAGCTCAGCCTGCTGCCATCGGGCATCGTCACCGGCACGCTTTCGATCATCGGCAACGGCGTTGTCCTCGATCCCTGGCATCTCAAGGCAGAGGTCGCCAAGCTTGAAGGGCAGGGCGTGGTCATCAACGCCGAAAACTTCGCCATTGCCGACAACTGCCCGCTGATCCTGCCGATCCACCGCGATCTCGATGGCCTGCGCGAAACCGCTGCCGGATCGGGCAAGATTGGCACGACCGGACGCGGCATCGGCCCCGCCTATGAAGACAAGGTCGGCCGCCGCGCCATCCGCGTCTGCGACCTGGCCCACCTCGATGCGCTGGACAGCCAGCTTGACCGGCTCTGCGCCCACCACGATGCCCTGCGCGCCGGTTTCGGCCAGCCGCCGGTCGATCGCGCGGCCCTGCTGGCCGAGCTGAAGGAAATCGCACCCTTCGTCCTGCAATTTGCCGAGCCGGTGTGGAAGCGGCTGAACACGGTGAAGAAGGCCGGCGCGCGCATCCTGTTCGAAGGCGCGCAGGGCGTGCTGCTCGATGTCGATCATGGCACCTACCCCTTCGTCACCTCGTCAAACACCGTCAGCGGCACCGCCGCATCGGGCTCGGGCCTTGGGCCCAGCGCCACCGGCTTCGTGCTCGGCATCGTCAAGGCCTATACCACCCGCGTCGGCTCGGGTCCGTTCCCGACCGAGCTGGAGGATGAAACCGGCCAGCGTCTCGGTGAGCGCGGCCACGAATTCGGCACCGTCACAGGGCGCAAGCGCCGCTGCGGCTGGTTCGATGCGGTGCTGGTGCGCCAGTCCTGCGCGATCAGCGGCGTCACCGGCATCGCGCTGACCAAGGTGGACGTGCTCGACGGGCTGGAAACGGTGAAGATCTGCACCGGCTATCGCCTCAATGGCAAGGTCCTCGATTACTTCCCCAGCCACGCCGCCGACCAGGCCAATGTCGAGCCGATCTACGAGGAGATGGAAGGCTGGAGCGGCACCACTGCTGGTGCGCGCTCGTGGGCGGACCTGCCGGCACAGGCGGTGAAATACATCCAGCGCGTGCAGGAACTTATCCAGACCCCGGTCGCGCTCGTCAGCACCTCGCCCGAGCGCGAGGACACGATCCTCGTTCAGGATCCGTTCGCTGACTGACGTAATTCGGCCTGCCCGGTCGGGAATCGGGCAGGCGAATTTCCGATCTTGACATGAACCCGGTTTGTTCTACTCCTGTTCGTAACGGAACGGAGTCGGAACAATGCCGCAGGCCCCATTCGCCCATGCCCTGGCCGCAAATGATGCGGGGATCGCCCTCAGCCTCGCGGTCTTTACCGATCGGCCGCATGTCCTGGCGCAACTGCGTGAGGATGCGGTCAATGCCGGGTTCCATGTCACCACGGCACAGGGCGTCGCAGCCCTGCTCGATGGCGATGCCCACCCGCTGGGCGAGGTCGTGCTGTTCGATTGTCCCGATGCCACCGCCGCTGCGCTTGCCGCGCTCTCCCGGCTCGATATGCGCGTACGCCAGGCCGGGGCCCACCTGATCGTCTCCACCTCGCTCCGGGCGCTTGACGATGTCTTCGGCTGCATCGACCAGTCCGGCGCGCAACTGCTGGTTGATCCCGATCGTGCCGACTATGTCATTGCGCTGGGCCGTGTGCGTGCGCTGGCGCCGTGCCATGCCTTGCGCGAACTGGCCGAATCCGATCGCATGGCCCTGCTTCGGCTTAGCGAACAGGTGGAAGCGATTGCCGCCCGGCTGGAACGCATGGATCGCGGCGATGGTGCCGGCGATGGCCGGGTTCAGGCGCCCGCGCTTGCCTTCGCGGCCGCGCCGGGCGAGGCGGAACAGGCCCTCCTGCGCCAGCCGCGCGCGCCGCTGCCGCCCGCCAGGCTGGTACGCACGATCCTGCGCCATCGCCAGCAGCGCGCCCGCTTCTTCGGCGCGGACCTGTTTTCCGACCCCGCGTGGGACATGACATCAAAGATTTCTGAAAAGTCGATATACACCAACGCAATGCATTGAGATTTGTGTCGTCGGTTTGATCGACCCATACCCTGCCCATTTTCGACGGAACGCCGGTCTATAGGGCGGAAACGGCAAAGTGCTTTGGCAGTACCGGCGCAGCTAGGGCCACCCATCCCAGACCCAATCCTCAGCACGAGCCAAGGATTGGGCCGGGAGGGCCGGTGGGGACGTTCGATCAAGTGCCGACCGCTTCACCCTCCTTTACCGGCTTTGGGTCCACTGAACGCCAAGTTTCGCCGCACCGGCCTCCACAGCCGCAATGAGCTGATCAGATTGTAGGTGTGCATAGCGCTGCGTGGTCTTGTAGTTGGCATGCCCCAGCACCTTGCCGATGGTGTAGAGGTCGATTCCGGCACCGGCCATGAACGAGGCAGCCGAGTGCCGGAGATCGTGGATCCGAAGATCCGGCATGCCTGCCTGCTTCCGGGCTGTGTCCCAACTCATGAAAATGCCCACCCACGGTTTCAAGGTCTTGGGGTTCGGGATGAGGTAGGGGCATCGATCATAGCGGGGCAGTTCGGCAATCAGGTCCAGTGCCCCCTGAGATAGAGGCACGAACCTTGCCTTGCCGGTCTTCGACTGCGCGACCCTCCACAGACGGCGTTCCAGATCGAAGTGCGACCACTCGGCATGTAGCAGCTCGCTGACCCGACAACCGCACTGGATGAGCAGCCCGATAATGTACTTGAGCTGCTTGTTGCGCGATTGCTCCACAGCCGACTTAAGTCGCTGGGCTTCCTCTGTCGTGAGGTAGCGTTCGCGGGCATTGTTCAGCGGCGGACGGGGAATGCCGACGACCGGATTTTTGCTCAGGCCCGGCACGCCCCATTGCAGCGCCAGCTTCAGGGAATGCGAGAAGACCACACGGGCACGTTCGATGGTCGCGGGCGCAAAGCCCTTCTGAGCCATCTCACCGAGCCACAGGGCGGCATCCTCCTGCCGAATGTCCGACAGCAAGACCTTACGCCACCGGGGCAGGATGTGCCTGCGCATGTACTGCTCGGTGGTTTCCGGGCTGCGCTGATACGTCGCCGTATGGGCAAGGTAACGCGGTGCATACTCGCCATAGGTTGGCGTGGCGCGCTTTTCACGCTTGGCCTCAACGGGATCTTCGCCAAGGGCCGCTTGCCCCCTGATCTTCGCCCCGGCCTTGCGGGCTTGATCGAGGGTGATGTCGCCTACAGCAGCAATCCTCTTGGCGCGGAGCTTGCCGTACTCGTTGTAGTAGCGCTGATAGAACGTCGCGCCGCCGGTAGCACGAAGTTCGATCATCAGGCCTTTGTCGCGGTCGGAATAGAAGGTGATTTTGTCCTTGCCCGGTGGGATCATCGCGGGGGTCAGAGAATTGATGAAGGCTGCGTCCATGCGCACAACTGCCATAGTTAATTCCTTTTTATGTGATGTGGGATGGGTGCCGACACGCAGGGCGTGCGGCTGGTGCGAAAAGTTTTGTGAGGGTAGAACCGAGGCGCGTGGTGACGCCCCGGTTCCAAGTTCGGGTAGGTCAGAAGGCGATACCGTCGTCGCTGCCATTTCCGGGGGCGGTGCCGGAAGAAACCGGCAAAACCGGAGAAACCGGCTCCCCGACACGTTCGACACGCCAAGCCGGGCGGCTGGCCTGATCGACGCGGCGTACGGTCAACCCATCGACGATGCGGCCGATGTTGGCCTTGAGGTACCAGCCAAGCTTGCCGCGATTGATGGTACGGCCGTCGCTGACCGGCAGCGCCATGACAGCCTCATGCAGGTCCTCATCATCGTGTGCCGCTGCGACAAAGGAACGGACCGCAATAGGGCCTGTCCCCAGAACCCGTACCCACTCGCGCAGGAACAGGCCGTGCTGCTCGGCCTCGGGGTCATGCCTAATCTGTTCGACCAGCGCTTTGGCCGGATCGGGCAGACCGAGCCAGACCAGAGGATGGCGGCAGTAGTCAGTCCACGTCCCACCGAAGCTGGCGACATTAGGCAAGGCGGTTTTCGGGCTGCCAGCCGCTTTCCAAGCCTCAACGACGGTCAAGACGGCGCTGACATAGCGTTCCCGGTCCGCCTTAACGGCAGCGCGCGGGTTGCCCGTGAACTGTCGTAGGGCGGGATTAGCGCAGGCAGGATCAAGCCGAATAGGCACGACGCGGCGTTTCAGGTCACGTGAGGGCTCGACGTTATTGCCGGACCCCAACACCAGAGCGCAGGTGCTGACCGTGGCGGTTTTGTTAACGCCAAGGATGCGCCCGGTAATGGTCGGGCTGGTGAACAGAGAATTGATCACGCTGTGCGCTTTCCAATCGCCATCCATGTCGTCGAACTCGATTACCGGCGGCGACGTCAGCAGGAGGGCCAGAATAGCCTTACCCGCCTCTTCCTGCGTCTTGGGATAACTGATACGCGCCGGGATGCCCGCACTGGCGAACAGCCCGATCACTTCGCACAGATAGGACTTACCGCCGCCCCACGTCGGTGCGGAGACGTTGTAACCCGGAGCCAGATCCAGCGAAGGTCTCAAGGCTGCCGTGAACAGGGCCGACACGGCAGCGGCATGATCGGCGTTCGTCGCGAACGGGAACTCTTCGAGCAGGCCCAGCAACAACGCCAAGGCTGCCTGCGCTTCTTCACGCGTTGAGCCGATTGAGGCATACTTTGCCGCGTCGAAGTCTCCGATGCGCATCGAAAGGCGATCGTAGCCGGGTGTCGTGACCAACTGACCATCTGCGCGGTAGAACGGCTGGTAGGCCAAGCCTACAAGTGGCGGCAGGTACGAATAGCTCTCAGCTTCATATAGCGCGGCCACCACACGTTCTGGAGGATCGCAGCGCACCCATTTCTTCGAACGCTTATCGAACTGTTCCCAGTCCGCCTGTCCAGACAGGGCCGTGGCGATGCCGGGTCGGCGAGAGACTTTGACGGTCAACAAGCCTGTCGTCGGTTCAGTGACAACCCGCACGACGACGCCGCCGAACTGGTAGAAGTCACCTGCCTCGGAGAGCACCATCTCGCTCGCAGCAACGATGCGGTGCATCTCGCCCTGTTGCAATTGGACCAGCGGCTTATGGCGTGCCAACTGCACGGTGATGCCCAAATGTTCGATCAGGTGCGAGATATGGTACTGGTCGCGGTGGGAATGCTGGCAGCAGAAGCCGCCGTTCGAGTACTGACCGCCGGGTTCGAAATAGGCCGTGCCGGAATCGAGTGCGTCGGTGTGCTCCTGAACCCACGGGCAGGTGATGTCATGCACGCCGGGGGAGAGTTCGCGCTTGTACAAACCTTGCTCTCGCAGCGCCGTAATTACCGGATTTTCTGCTGCCCGAGGCGTAAAGATGCCGTTGCCATTATGAGCGACGACCTCACGCGTTCCGGGCAGTACC
Source organism: Novosphingobium sp. TH158 (assembly GCF_002855555.1). Lineage (NCBI taxonomy): Bacteria > Pseudomonadati > Pseudomonadota > Alphaproteobacteria > Sphingomonadales > Sphingomonadaceae > Novosphingobium > Novosphingobium sp. TH158. Next base: position 2,617,698 of record NZ_PKRT01000001.1, read on the forward strand.
TTTGCCGGTTGCAGCGCCGGGAGGTTGGCCTGAGCCGGAGCCTGTGGAACCAACTGTTCGATGATCTGCTCGACCGAATAAGCCAGGCCCGGATTCCAGACCTTCAGGCTGCACTGGAATGGTTTGCCCTTATCAGTGCGATGCTTGCGCTTGCCGTTGATGCCTTGGGGAAGGCGAGCCCAACGCGCAGCGCCGAGCGCGCCTTTGTCACACAGACCGGCCGTAGCGATGGTCTTTTGCAGGTAGTCGATCTTCTTCGGATCGGTCAGTGGAACATCCAGCTTGATGCCGATCTGACAGTTGCCGGGGCTGGTTTCTAGTGCATACGTCGGGGTGAAGCCCGCAAGCAGGCTGCGATCGACTTTCGTGCCGACATCATCGAGCATCAAGAGGTGGAAAGCGGCGGTTGCATCCTTCCGCGCCGTGACTTTTCCGGTTTCGTCGGGATAGACACTGCTGCAATTGAAGTAGGTATTGTCAGTGGAAAGGCAGATCGTCGCGACGGCAGTGCCCGACTTGGGGTACCAGCCCCCTTGTTCCGGGTCACCCGGCTTGGCGCACACGATCGGGACCGCCCCTTCGGGCAGGGCGTCGAAGATCGCCGCCACAAACTCCGCGTTCGTGACGTGCGACAGGTCGGTGGTCGGCTGGTCCGCGCCGGTTTCACCGGTATTTCCGGTTTCGGGTGGGGGCTCGGCGAAAAGCGGCGGCGCGACCGCCATGACCAGCTCCAGTTCGTCGTGGGCGACGGCCGGGATGGTGTGGTCGAGGCTGACACTTTCGTCACCGGGGGCATCTGGAACCGGCGAAACCGGCGAAACCGGCGAAACCGGCGTTTCAGTGGCGGCGGGTTCGGAGTCCGGCACCTTGGTCTTGGGTAGATTTCCCAGAAAGGGGACGGGCGATCCAGACTTGGTATTTTGATCTTTGGTATTGGTAGGCATTGTGACGCACTTTCTGCGTCCACTCGGAAGTGCGACCGTGGATCACAGGGGAGTGGTCCCTGTGACGGCCGCCATGCACCTCGACTTCGCTGAGATGCGCGAGAAGCGTCCTAGCCGTGGCCTCCACCTGCTTGGCGGCGGTGGCGCAACCACGGAAGTTCCAACGAGATATTGGGCTAGAAACGGGAGGACTGAGCCTCAACCCGGCCACTTGGATGCGATAAGATCGCCTCGGGTGAACGCCAGATGGGGTTAGCCATCTGCTCTGTCAACGTGGTGCGTTTTTGGTGGTCAGCCAAAACATGCCAAGTGTTGCCTTGTGGCAACAGTCGGGACGGACCTGCCGCAGAGTGGCCCAGAGAGCACTACCGGGGCGACGGCATGGGAGTAGCCATCTGCCGCACCGACAAGCTCCGAGCGACCCACTCTGGGCAACCTTCGGCTAGACTGGCGGCCGACCCTGCCACCACTGGATGACGACGCCGAGGGCGAGAACCCCCAGCGCCACGCCGGGGAACGCCAGCACCAGCGACCAACAGGCCAAGGTGCCGATGACTGCAATGGTCTTGCTCGGCTGGAACGCGATGCCGTAGGCAAGGAGGGCAATTGCAGCAACGGCCAAGACTGTAACGAGAGCTCGCAGGCCGGTAATGACCAAGCATGCAAGCAGGATGAAACCGAGCAAGCGCATGGCGGGTTTCCTTTCTACGATTTTGGGAATGCTGACAAAAAAAGAGCCCGAACCTTGCGGTCGGACCTCGAGCAGCCGGCGATGAAAAGAATGGGTTTTAACGCGATTCCGGCGTTTCACTGCACAGGTGCAGGAAGGCAGGGTCGATGTCTGGCTGATCCGGGATTAAGAGCACCCAGCCGAACCCGTCATCGCCCAAGATGAAAACGGCTTCGAACCATCCGCCATGATCTACGACCACCTCAACAAGGTTGGTGAGGGGCGAAAAGCCGAGGGCCGCCTCGATCGTGTCCAGGCTATCGCTGGGCTCGACAATCAGGAAGTGTGCCAGTTCGCCTAGGTCGTAACCGTCATACTCGGCAAGCTGTTCGGCGCGCTCGGTCAGAATGCGCCTCAAGGTCGCGTCAGTCACACGGCACAGGACACGCGTCATCTCGACCGTGTTGGTAATAATAATCATAGGATTTCTCCAGAAACGAAAAAACCGCCGAAGGCAGGGGCCTTGGCGGTCGGATGGATGGCGGTTTGTGGTAAGTGGGGATCAGGTTTGGGCGGCCCAATTCCTCCTACACAGGCCCAGAAGATCGGGCGGGCGCAGGGTGCATCTTGGGAAAAAAGAATGAACACGAAGCGTAGCGCCGTCGGCACCTCTCGTGTTCGGAAGCCCCAGAAAGTCTGGGGCAACCGATCATGGATATAAATTTATAATAGAATTAAATATTAAGAGCCAACGCAATTATCGAATCCTTCTTTATTTTCTCTATTTACCTTCCAGGATTTGACAGCCGTCTTTCCATCGCCAAGACCTAGCAGATCTACTCTCGCCGTTCCGTCGGTATCCTCCTTAAACCAAACGATCATTCGTTGGTTCGGCTTATCTGGCTGTCCGTAAACAACTGGAAATCCGTCAGTATCTTCGAGCTTTATGAGGCACCTCTCGATGTCAAATATCGGTTTCGAGGTAACAAGTTCCACTTCAGGTATCCTTCTATCGAACTTTTCGATTGGTCCAGAATGGGCAGGAGACGCGACGATAGAGACTGCCATCACTGAGGCAGCCACAAGCAGCTTGTTCATATATAGTCCTTTATTATGAGATGGTTTTGGTGATTAGCGATATTCAAAACGGATCTTTGGAACCTGCATGCCAGCCGCTTTCGAGGCCAGAATTGGCTGCAGGAAACCACGCAAGGCGGCTTCACTGGTCGGGATGATCCCCGGCCGGGCCAGAATGGCAGGAGCACGGTTCTGGGCGTCCGGCTGGATGCGCTGTTGCAGCGTCAGCAAAGCTTCCTGCTCGTCGATAAGCAGGCCACCATCTAGGGTCTTGTGCGATTTCAGACGGACCGCAACGTCTGCAATGACCGTTGGCCGTTCCAGCGTGATGACCAGCGTATCGCCCTCGCCTGAGACGTCGAACTTGCCGGGTTCGAGCACGTACCCGATCGGGTACTGCACGTGGTAGGTGACGCGAATCCGCGCACGGGAGGGCATCCCCAAAAGACGGACTTCCAGCGGTTGATCTCGCACGATGTCTTGTTCGACGGTCATCGTCAGGAAGCGACTGCGTTGCTGGAATGCGTCTTTGACGATGGTGGAGTAGTCCGTGCTCTGACGGCGATACAGCCAGTCGGGCAACCAGCTTGCTTCGACGGTCGTGCCGTCGTTGTTCAGCATCAGGGTGTCCGACGGACTACCCTTTTGCACAATGTAAGCGCCCCCGACGCCCGCACAGACGACGAGGGTCACCACAACCAACAGGTTGCGTTTCATAGTTCTTCCTTTCGGGGGTAAATTGAGGGCGGGATGCATCGCGTCAGCCGCCCGATGGTGGCAACGCCTTGGCATCCTCTTGCGGCCGCTTGCCCTTTTGCAGCCATGAGATTGCAGCGAGCAAACCAATGACCAAAAGACCGACGCCTGGATGGGCAGCGAATGCAGCCAAAGCCACACAGAAGGCGAGGACTGCTAAGGTTTGCTTGGTTCGGAAAATCAGCCCAGCCAGTATCGCCAGCGGCACAGCCACGGCCACCGCATTGATGACCGCGATAAGTACGACAAGTGCTGTCAGGGCGCGGATTAGCAGGGACAAGACGTAGGCCTGAATGTCGATATCATTTCAGAAGCTTGCGCTTCTGGGCCAAGAACTCCTCGTCCGTGAGAATGCCCTTTTCCTTCAACGTGTGCAGGCGTTCCAACTCAGCCAGCGGGTCTGCCGAAGGTTCGGAAACTTCTTGGGCGTCCTGGGGTGTACGCTTCATGTTACGAAACAGGCCAAACCCAGCCCCAACGGCAGCACCAATGGCGGGGCCGACAACAGGAAGCGGGATCGCAATGGCAGCGCCTATGGCGGCATAGGACGCAACGTCTTTGGTCAGAGGGGTGCGGGCTACAGACTTGGCAAGCTTGCCAGCTTCCTCGGCCCCAGCCGAAAGTGCAGACGCAACATGGTCGCGGGCTATCTTGGCATCTTCCTCGTCGACCTTGCCGTCACCGTTAAGATCGCCAACCAGCGTTGCGGTCTTGCCCGCTATCGACACGGCGTCTTTCGAGAGTTTGGCAGCCTTGCGCTTCAGACTGGCAGCAGTCGTCTTATCAGGCGTCGTGGATTCCGGCTTTCCGGCGTCATCATGCATGTCGTCACCCCCTGCTGGGGAGCGACCTTCAGCTTTGACCCTATGTCGCCCCTATGTACCTCTCGGGAGCGACGGCCGAAGCCGGATGTTGGAAACCTGACGAACGTACAGGCGCACACGCCTTTACCGTTACCGGCTGGACATACGCGTATGCCACCCGGCCGATAATTCGACCGAGTTCGTTCGTTGGGGTTTCCACGCCCCACCTTCCGGCTTTCACGGAAGGCAGGAACCTTTTGGCGCGGGATCAGGGCTTTCGCAAGCGATCCTGGGCCTGTTCATATAAGATGGCTGATTTTGCGCAGGTTGATGTCGGTATGGAGCCATGGGGAATGGTAATCGTCAGGCCATTGACGATCGGCGCTTGCAACGCCGCAACCTTGCCGCTTACATGATCCCGCCCCCAGACGATGCCCGCGCTCCGCTAATTTGCGCCGCGAGTTGTGCAAAATGTTCTGACGACGGACACCAAGAAGGTATTCATGCGACCCGTACAAGCTACATTTTCGTACACTGATAACGACAGCCTGACCATCTCTGAGGCAGCTGTGGCTATGAAGGTCTCCGAGGCCTCCATTCGAAATTGGATTAAAACTGGCTACCTGCAAATAATAGGTAAGAAACGTATTAGCCTTGCTTCTTTCGACGCCTTTCGTAAAAACGTCGTAGGCTCTGATAAACTCACTGCTCGTGCCAATAAGTCTGGCTTTGATCACCATGACCATGCCGAACTCACCGGCTTGGTCACCGAAATGGTGAGTAACCCGGGGTACACAGGAGATAGTCTCTCCACGTACTATGAGGGAGCGCTATCGCAGTCTTACCGTAACGCCGAAGGCGTCTATTATACGCCTCCCAATATCTGCGATTCATTTTTTTCGCACCTTCTGGGGGATCGGTCAAAAACAATATTTTTCGATCCGTGTTGCGGCTCGGGCAATTTCCTGCTGGCGGCCTTGAGGGCCGGCTTCCAGCAAGATAATGTATTCGGATGTGATGTAGATGAGACTGCCGTTGCTATTGCAAAGAGGCGAATTGAAGATGCGACAGGCCGTAGGTGTAGTACCGTCTTCCATGCGGATTTTCTTCAAAATCATGAAGACCTTGCTTGCATACCCTCGCCTGATGTTATTTTTACAAATCCTCCGTGGGGAAAAAAGTTGACCTCTGCAGAGCGTGAGAAACTTGTAAAAGCTCATTCATGCAACAAGTCCTTAGACACTAGCGGTATTTTCCTGTTGGCTTGCAAGAAAATACTGGCGCCAGAAGGGTGCTACGGCATGGTTATGCCCGAGGCATTCTACAACGTCTCGTCATTTGAAGTGGCTCGCCGAGCATTGCTTGAAGATCAGCTAGTTTCGGTGTTCGATCATGGCAAAGCTTTTGCCGGACTTCTTTCAGGTGCAGTGTCTTTTGTCGCCTTCAAGAAAGCACCCAACTCCAATTTTGCGGTGAAATGCGGTAGCTCGACGCGACAAACTGTGCGAGAACATGCGTCTTTTCTTCGCAACCCATCTGCCATCATCAACTATGTGGCGACGGCGGATGAGGCTAATCTGATCGAGTATGTATATGGCCTTCCTCATACGACGATGGCGGGCCACGCCAAGTGGGCTCTAGGCATCGTAACGGGAAATAACAAACGGCATCTCAGCCCCACGCCTCGTGATGGCTTCGTTCCGGTGTATCGAGGAGCGGACATAGAGCGAGGAGCGCTGAAGAAGCCGACCAACTTCATTTCCGAGGACTTCTCGGGGTTTCAACAGGTTGCGCCGCGAGCAATGTATGAGGCCCCTGAGAAGTTAATCTATCGCTTTATATCGTCGAGGTTGGTGTTTTATCACGACACTAATCAGTCAATGATTTTGAACAGCGCCAACCTCGTAATTCCGCATGAAACATTCCCGGTATCAATGAAAATTTTAGCTGAATATCTGAGCAGTGACTTTATCAACTGGCTCTACTGTAAGGTCTTTGCAACCCACAAAGTGCTACGATCTGACTTGGAGCGACTGCCAATCCTGACTGAATATCTCGCGGACCTGCAAGACTTTGATGAGGAAAAACTCTTGCAACTTATTGGAATTGAGAGGACGTCCAGTGGATCTTATCGAATTAAAGAATAGTATCTTATCCAAGTTTACGGGAAGTCAAGAGCAGATATCCGAGATAATTCGCGTAGTGGATGAAGATCAGGCGATTTTTCCATTCAATGAGTATGAGCATATGCTGGCACTCATGATGGATGGTGGCGGCATTACGTTCGAGCAATATTTGGAAATTCGTTCCGATTATATTTCGAAGAATCCCAATCTATGGATTTTTGAGATTTCGGCACCACGCGGCTTCGGGGAGAAATTCGCCCAAACTTATGTTCACGGCAAATGCCCTAAGCTTCAAGTTCCGTCTAAAAAACTTCATGCGCAATATGCGGGCGATTATGACTTTTGGCTTGACGGCATCCGTATAGAGGTAAAGGCATCTAGGGCGGTCGATAGTGAAAGCGACGAGCCATTATATATGAAGGCATTATCGAGGCACTCCCATAGACCTTTCCTAATGAACTTCCAGCAGCTTAAGCCGCAGTGTTGTGAAGTATTTATTTGGGTGGCCGTCTTTCGAGACGAAATAGTGCTGTGGGTAATGGCTTCTTCAGAAGTCAGGGACAATCCCGCATATTCAAAAGGCCAACACAGAGGCAACAGTGGGAATGAAGGTCAGTTGCATATCAAACAAGATAATGTCTCCATGCTTCAATCGTTTGAATTGAAAGACGGTGATCTCGAAGCTGCTATCCGTGCAGCGGCGAAGCGCTGCACAAATGGTTAGGTGCTAGCCTGTCTTATTCACCGGAGCGGATGAATGGGGCGCGTCCGTCAAGGTGGTGTAAATTCGGCGGTGGCCGCAGGTCATCGTCAAGCGGCCTTTGTGGTGATGTGTAGGGGCTGATTTTCCTCCTCGATCATGATGGGTTGGTTGAGTTCGGCCACCAGCGACGCCGCATTCCGGGGGGGCGCCCCACCCCGGAATACACCATCGCATACACCGGAAATCGCATCACGGGCGCGAACGCTAGCGGCAGGATTCTAAAATAGTCATCAACTTCACGTTGGCTGCGGTGTTGGGAACCCATCTTCGCCCCACTCTCGGCGAAGGTCAGAAGTGCACAAATCTCTGAATTCGTAAGGCTAAGGCAGAACGTGTGTTAGCATGGGAAAGCGCTACGTCCTTTGCCAGAGGCGCATAAACTAGGAAGCAAAATCAGTAGCTGCGGAGGAATCTCGAGTAGCATGGGACATGCTGCTTGATCTGACCGCCGCGCAGGGGGAGATGAAGCGGGTATCGGTCACCTCGCTGTGCATCGCATCCTGCGTGCCGCCTTCCACCGCCATGCGCTGGATCAGCCAGATGATCGAATCCGGGCTGTTCCGCCGGGTGGAAGATACCACCGATCGCCGCCGCGCCTTTATCGAGCTGACCGATGCGGCCAGCGGCGCGATGGCCCGCTATTTCGCCACTATCGGGGATGCACAGGCCCTGCCGGTCTGAACCCCCTGGCCCTGCCTGCCGTCTCCCGCCCCTCGCTCTGGGAGATGGCACGGGGGGAGGAGCCTCCCCACTGCGTCGACCCCGCAGCTGCCGCTCCTCCCCCTTTTCTTTCCTCTCAGCCTGCCAGCGGGTTCGGTGTCGGGGCGGCTACCCGGTGCAAGCGATTGCTGTCGCGGTGGTGAAAGCGCTCGGTCTGACCCTTGATCATCATCACCGTGTCCTCCTCGTAGGACCAGGTGCCATCGTCATGCACGGTCACCGTGATGGTGAAGCTGTCGGTGCGGAAGTTCTCTTCCAGGAACGGGTTCGAGCAGATGCCATAGTCCGTCGTCCCGCGCCGCGCCTCGAGCGTGAAGGTCCTGGCATCGGCCTTTGCATTGCCCACGGCCAGCACCGTCTGCCCGCGCGGAATGGTCAGCGAATGCATCACGGTTTCGGTCGCCGGCTCCCACAGCCAGTAACCGACCTGGTCGTGATAGGTCCCTTTTTCCCCTGGCTTGCACATCCACGTGTGGTAGCGCAGGGCATAAAGCAGCTGCGGCCCGTTGTTGCCGGGGTCAACCGGCTCGAGCGAGATCCTCTCGAAAAAGCCCTGTGTCCGCGGACCGGCAGCCTTGGGCGCAATATCGACTCCGCGCTCGCCCTCCCAGACCCCGGCCAGCGGGGCAAGCGGGCCAAGGCTGGCCAGCGTATCGAGCGAAACCTGCGGCGGGTCGGCGTAAATATCGGAACCGTAGCCAGACATGGAACCCTCCTCCTCTAAGCTGCCTCCAGAATAGCCCGGTTGTGCCGCCCGGCCTTGCGCTGCGTCAATCGCCGCCTTGCATCGCGCCGTGCAGCCGATAGGACTTCGCCATGTCCGATACTCCCGCCGTGCTCTTCGTCTGCCTCGGCAACATCTGCCGCTCGCCCCTTGCGGAAGGCGCGTTCCGCCATGCTGCGGCGGAGGCGGGGCTCGATGTAGTGATCGATTCGGCAGGGACCGGCGGCTGGCCCGCCATCACGGTGTCGACATCGCCCACCTGCGCGCGCGGCAGGTGCGCACCGCAGACTTTGCCCGCTTCAGCCACATCTACGCCGCCGATCATGCCAACCTGGCGGACCTGAAGGGTCTGCGTCCGGCCGGAGCCGGGACCGAGCCAGCCCTGCTGCTCGATCTCGTTGCCGGACGCGAAGGGCAAGCGCTGGCCGATCCGTGGTATGGCGATGAGGCCGGATTCCTCGATACCTGGAACGATGCCATGTCCGCCGCCCGTGCACTGGTTGCCCGGCTGGCGCAATCCGGTTGACCTTGGCCGCACGGGCGCTAGAAGCGCCGCACTGCGTGGGCGCTTAGCTCAGTTGGTAGAGCATCTCGTTTACACCGAGAGGGTCAGCGGTTCGAGCCCGTTAGCGCCCACCACGCACTCCATGGTCGGCCTGGACGCTGGCTTCGAGGCACGGTGGCCTTCGGTATCTTCCGCCAGTTCCATGACATATGCGCAATTCATGCATTTTCGTCTTTGACCGAGAGACCTAATTGGTGAGGCCGTGAGGGAGTCAATCTGCGGGTGATAGAGTGGCAGGATAGTCCAAAAGGGCGGATACCGTACTCCGTTCAGCTCGAATTGGCAGAAGCCGCATATATGCGGCAGACCGGCTCGCCTCGATTGCTCGAGAAGATTGGTATACTTCAAGAGCGACTGCGCCGTCCCCATAGGGCTTTGGCTGCGCTAGAAGCTAGCCTAGCTGCCGATCCGGATCAATTCCAGGCATGGGCTGAGCTTGCCAAGGTCATGGCACGCCTGGGCCATATCGGGGCCGCGACTGCAACCTGCCGAACTGGTCTTGAACAACGGCCGCAGGCGAATCTTGCTCGCATCTGGGGCAACCTCTTGACGGTCCAGAATCAGCCCGATGCCGCACGCTGCGCCTATCGTTGGGCGCTCGATCTTCCTGGCTTTGATATCGCGGCATTGGAGCGATTGTTTGCGATGCAGGCCAAGCGGAATCGCAACGATTGGCTCGAAGATTTCGAAGATTTGCCAGCAGGCTATCAGAATACTGCAATTGGTCGTGCTTGGCGTGCAGTAGCGTTAAGTGCTGCCGGTCGGAGTGATGCCGCCCTTGCCATTATCAATCCTGAGGAACAGCCCCGGCGAATTCCTTTCGAGCCACCTGCGGAATTTGGCGGGATAGAGGCATTCAATCGTCGACTCGCTGCCGAGATCACTGCAGATCCGCCAGCCTATCCATTTCGCGATGATTTCCACCTGAATACTACTCCGCGCGCGACCAACCAACCTGCTTGGCGGGCATTGCTCACCTTTGTCCGGGCCGAGCTGGAACGGGCAGCCTTACAGCCGGAATGCTTTGGACTGACCGGCGAGCGGCGGCCAGTCCTGGCGACACTTGACTGCATATCCACGGTGCTCACCGCAAATGCCAGCCATCGGCAACATGTGCATCAAGCTGGCTATCTTACGGCAATCTATCATGTTCAGGTCCCGACCATTGTCCAGAGCGAGGCGCGCGCCGGGGCGTTGGAACTGGGTGGGTGCGACCAGATACTGCCCGGTTTTGAGCCATGTTGGGATCGCGTCTGGCTAAAGCCTCGAGAGGGGTGGCTGACGCTGCTCCCGTCGCACATGTTCCATGACGTCGTTCCCACGGGAACAACCACGCCGCGCATCTCGACCGCCGCCGATCTAACCCCAGTCTGGAACTGAGCAATCTGCAAGGCGAGACACGTCTTTGTCGAAGGCCACCCCGCGAGCCGGGTAGTCATCCCGCTCGGGCTGTCAAAGAAATCTGACATCGTCCTACCGAGATGGAACCAGTTGCGATGGATATGTGCCCCCGGGCAGTTTCCATCCCTGCTGTTTTGCCCAGAATGCACAGCGGATCATTCGGCGCGAGGCCGAATAGCAGAGGGCCGCTATGAGCAACCAATGCAGGGTGTCGTTCGGGAACGGTGCCGACCAATCGGCCGCAGTCGCCGCGGCAATATCAATGCTCCGGCGCGATGGCGTGGTAGTGCTCGATGATCTGGTCGATCCCGCTCGTCTCGAACTTTGCAAGGAAGAGATCCTTGCACATCACGCTGACATAGCAGTTCCAGACCGGTCGCGATATTTTGGCCCCTATGTCGGCCGGCATACCATACCGTTGAGGGTCGATCGCCAGTTGGCCGATCAGGCTATCCTGATGCCCAAGCCGGTTGCGCATATAGCGACCGAGCTATTGGACGAGACGTTCAAAATCGATTCAGTCGGTCTGCTCGTTGCCATTCCCGGCGCGCCGGATCAGGCAGTTCACCGTGATGCGTGGCTGTATGCAAAGCAGGGAGTGGATCACTTGCTTCCGCCATTTGCGCTCGCCTTTGCGCTTCCGTTAGTCAGCATGGATAAGACCAGCGGGCGCACGGCTTTTTGGCGGGGAAGCCACCGAAAGCCCGGTATCTTGCCGAGCGTCGATTACGACCTGGCGCCGACGGTCCATCCCGGTTCCGCGATCATGTGGGACTATCGGATTCATCATTGCGGCCTTGCAAATCACGGCCCGGTCCCACGGCCGGTGATTTTCAGCGCCCTCTCTCGCGATTGGTGGGTCGAGATCGAACCGCCCGAAGCAAAAAGTTATCGCAAGTTCCAGATTGCCCGCAGCGTTTTTGATGCTTTCAGCCCGAGGTGGCAGTCCCGATGCAGCCGTGCGCTGCTCGTAGAATGATCGTCTCTGGCGAGAGCTGCTGGCAGTCTTGCTGGCCTGTCTGATTGCCTGCGTGACAAATGCTCGCGGGGTATATAGCGATCCGTCTCGGTTGCGGCGCAGATGTGATTAGAAGCATATCAACAAGGTCCATTGCATTGACTGAGCACCGCCACATCAGGGTTGAAAAGGCCCCTTCCATCACGAACATGCACGAACGGGCCGTGCTGGCGGCAGCTTTTGTCGCTAAGCCCGGATCGCTGGTTGTGCGCCGAAAGCTGGCTTTTCAGGGCATGATGGCGGACGCGTTTGACGAAGTCATCGACCTATTGTCCGCTATCCCGTTACATGAGCGGGATTTCGACGATCACCTGATGATTGCCCAGGCCTATCTTTCTCGCGAAGGCCGCGAAGACGCCCGTCAGGCACGAGACGCGGCCCATCTGGCCTTCACGGTCGGCGGCGATCGCCACAGACGTTCTTACCGAGATCATGAACGAAGGCGGGGAGTTCCAGATGGCAATGGAGGCCCTTCACGGCATTCCGGCGCGTGATCCGACTGCCTATCGCCCGTTTCTGGAATTCTGCGTAAGCATCCCGGACGATCAGTATCTCCGCAACGGCAGCAAGCGCTGGCTGGCCAGGCGGCTGTTGCAGAACCGGCTTCCGGACATGGTCCTGTCAGAGCGACGGCGCGGGCGGCAGGCGGCGGACTGGCATCTGCGCCTCGGGCGTGAACGCGAAGAGTTGATTGCGGAGATCGACCGCCTTGCCGAAGATCCGGCAATGCAGGAGCGCATGAACCTTGCCGCCTTGCGGGGCGCCCTAGCTGACTGGGAGCCGACTACGCCGCAAGACACCGGGAAATCGCATCGTCTCGAATTGGCGCTGAGCCGGGGCCTGGCGACCGCGCGCTTCATTCATTCGGTGGAAGGGCGGAACTGAACGCCGAACCTCGGCAAGCATCCGCAGCATGGGGCAAAACGGGGTCGGGCAGGCCCCTGCCTGTTCGCACAGCGTACCAGCGGCAACAAGACGACCCAGAAGATCATCGTCACGGTCGCCAACCTCGACGACACCGCGCCGAAGATTACGGGACCGAGCGGTACCGCTGGGGCGACGGAATCTGCTATCACGGTCAACGAGAACCAGACCGCTGTTGCGAAGCTGACCGCTGACGAGAGCACCACCTGGGCGATCACCGGCGGTACGGACAGCGGCAAGTTCGACATCGCCGCCGATGGCACGATCACGTTCAAGGCCGCATCGTTCGCGCGACCGACGGCGCCGGCAACATCAGCTACCAGACCATCAACATCACCGTATCCGACGTTGATGATACCAAGCCGCTGATCACGGGGCCCAGCGGCGGGGCCGGTGCGGAAACCTCTGCAATCTCGGTCAAGGAAGGGCAGACCGGCGTAACCAAGGTCACCGCGAATGAAGCGGTAACCTGGGCGATCTCCGGCGGCGCAGACAGCGGCAAGTTCGACATTGCCGCAGACGGCACGATCACCTTCAAGGTCGCACCGGACTATGAAACCCCCACCGATGCCGATGGCAACAACGTCTATGTGATTGTCGTGCGGGCAACCGATGCGGCAGGCAACATCAGCTATCAGACCATCAACATTACCGTTACCAATGTTGACGAGATCGCTGCCAAGCTTGCTGAAATCGGCGGGCGTCTGCGCGCCGACCTGCGCAACTATGCCTTCAACAGCCTTCAGGACTCGCTCGCCTTCAACGAGGGGATGATGCAGGATTCCGCCGACGATGATGCAAGTTGCGGGTCCGGCAATGCGAAGAAGGCGACTTCGGGCTCCATGCAGGCCAATGAGGCGCAGCAGAACATCAACCTCAAGTACGCCCAGCAGCTCAATGCCTGCAATGCGCGAATTCGCGTGCTGCTCGACATGGGCCTTGCGGTTACCAACCGGGCCGGCAACACCACTGTCAGAACGCTTGCCTCGCTCAGGGGCGAGCGCAAGCTGGGCAACGATGTCACGCTTGGTCTTGGCGTGATGGGGTCCTGGGCATCGGACAAGCTTCAGAGCTTCGCCACGAGCCACATTTCGGACAAGGCGTATCAGGCCAATGCCTACATGCGCGTCAAGCTTGCACCGGAACTGCGGATGGGCGCTTTCGCCAGCTTTGGCCATGCCAGCTACAACTTCGATCTTGCCGACGGGGGCATGTCCCTGACCGGCAAGATGGGAGGCAACCGCGTTGCCTTCGGCGGTATGTTGACCGGCGATTTCAACCTCGCGGGGCTTGGTGTGAGCACCGACATTGCCCTGTCGCACGCCTCGGAAAGCCTGAAGAATGCGACCTTGGCCGCCCAGTACCGCGGGGAATCGCGCACCGGCATCGCCTTTGCCGTGGGAACCGTCGACGCAACGCGCCTGAGCGTGCCGTTCCACTTCGGGCTTATCGGCAAGGCCAATGCGAAGGGAGAGAGCGGCGGCAATCTCCTGACGGTCAGTCCCGGCCTGCTGTGCGAAGACGCCAATGCCGATGCAACCGGCCTCACTTGCGGCTTCCAGGTTGGCGGGCGCTACAAGCAGAAGCTGAGCCAGCGTGATCGCATCTCGCTCGAGGCGCGCTTCGAGAAGGTGGCGGGCATCGAGCGCAGCATCTTCTCGCTGGGCTTCGGCCATAGCTTCGGACCGCTCGAGATGCTGATGGCGGTCAACCAGGAGATGACACGGTTTGCTCAGGACAGCCGCGCCATGCTCTCGCTTCGCCTTCTGAACAGGTAACCGGTCGGGCGGGTACTCATTGCTGCAGATGCAGCGGAGTACCCCGCCCGTATCGACCTGCGGCGGCCAAAAGGGTCATTTTCAGGTCCGCGGCTTCATCGAGGGGATCAGGATCCCGGCGATGATGTCTCGGACCTGAAAATTTGCCTGCAAGGGGCGTGAGGAAAAGCCATGCCCGTGCTGTGCGGCACGAGCCGGGTCTGCCTTCCCCTCAGTGGAAACCACAATTGACGGCTGATCCGGTCTCGATATCCGTTGCCAGGCAATCCGTCGTTTGGGTGCTCTTCGCGGAGACTATGCCAATCACAATCGTTCGTTGCCATTGGCGAGGCATCCGCAAAGTTTTTCTGGCCTGGGGATCATTCCGCATGAACCTGCAAATGCTGGAAAAGTTCTGGCGAGCCCCTCTCGGCGACAAGCTCGCGCTCGGAATCGCAATTGCCGTAATGGGCCTGGCCGCAGGTGCACTGCGTATCCTGCCGTTTCGCTGGATTGCCCTCTTGCTTGGAGAGCAGGTCGGCGCGGTCGGATGCGTTCCGGTGATTGATGAGCGAGAGGAAGCGCAGGCGCAAAAAATCAAACTGGCAATCGCTCGAGTTGTCGCGATCGCCCCGTTCCGTTCGGACTGCCTGCCGCAGGCGGTGACGGCGGTCGTCATGGGGCGTATCTATGCAGTTCCGACAGCTCTTCATCTGGGCGTGACCGTCGATGGCGATCAACAGCTGCAGGCGCATGCCTGGACTGCGGCCGGCCGGGTTGCCGTGACCGGTGGTGATTGTTTTGGCAAGTTCTCGATTGTCTCTTGCCAGCTTACCCGCCTGCCACGCGGGCCGGCATCGGTTCTTCCGCCGAAAGTTGCGTCGGGTAGCATGGCAGGTCGCCGCCCGCCGCGCCTTGCTCGACCAGCGTGATGGCGAAAATCGCCGCCCCCTATTCCGAGCACGTCGGGGACGCAGGCGGAGCCGCACGACAGTTGCGGTGCTACCTTGAATCCTTGCTGGAGCTCGGCCGGAAAAAGCTGGTGCTGCTCGTTTTGCTTGTCAGCATCGGCAGCCTCACCGAATCCTTTGGCATCCTGCTGCTGATACCTCTGCTTAATCTGGCCTTCGACGGATTTTCCGGCAATGCCGTTCCGGACGGCCTTTCAGGCGGCTTTGCCGACCGGCTCCTGACCGCGATCCCTGAAGACTTGCGGCTTACAGGGCTGTTGGCCGTCTTTGTGGGCCTGTTGCTGCTGCGCGCGATCGTCGGCTGGCAGCGCGATCTGCGGCTTATGCAGCACTCCAACGAGATTGTTGACCATTGGCGCGAGCGGCTGGTGCGGGCGATCGTTTCTGCCAATTGGCGAAGCCTGCAGGAAATCCAGTTCGGCCGGCTGGAGTTTGCCCTGATAAACGACGTGAGCCGCCTTGCTCTGGGCAGCGATCGGCTTCTGCGCGGGGGTGTGGCCGTAGTGCAGGCTGCCTTCCTGTCAGTCGTGGCTTTCCAGCTTTCCCTGCCTCTGCTTGCCGTTACCGTTGGCATGGTCCTCCTTGCCATTCCGCTGCTGGTCCCGACGGTGCGGGCCGCCCATCGCTATGGCACGCAACTCAGCAATCAGGGCAGCAAGCGCCAGGCTATCCTTGCTGATTTTCTGCAGGGAATGAAACTCGCCAAGGCCCACGATGCCAGCGATCGCCACGCCGCAGAATTCAACGCCCTTACCCATGACATGTACCGGCGCACTGTCGCCTACATGGACCTGAACCTGCGTGTGCAGAATGTCTTCCAGGTGGCCGGCGGCCTTGTCGCAGCGGCAATAGCCTTTGTCGGCCTGACCCGAATGGACCTGCCGCCCGCAGCGCTCTTTGCCTTCATCGTGGTCTGCGCCCGCCTGGTGCTGCCGGTCCAGCAGATCGTCACGGCTGTTCAGGGCATTATCGCCATGCTGCCGGCAGTCGGGGGAATTCTGGCGATCGAATCGCGCCTT
This sequence comes from Novosphingobium sp. TH158, assembly GCF_002855555.1. Taxonomy (NCBI): domain Bacteria; kingdom Pseudomonadati; phylum Pseudomonadota; class Alphaproteobacteria; order Sphingomonadales; family Sphingomonadaceae; genus Novosphingobium; species Novosphingobium sp. TH158. The sequence goes on from NZ_PKRT01000001.1 coordinate 2,633,936, forward strand.
GGCGCAGGGGCGGCCCCGCGGCCATCGAGCCTGAAGCCCGCTGCCCTTCAGGGGGCACTGGCGATCAGCATCCAGGGCGTCAGCTACACGCCGCCGGGCCGCGATAAAGCCATTCTCAAACAGGTCAGCGCCACGATTCTGCCGGGAAGCCTCGTCCTGCTTCTCGGTCCGTCCGGCAGCGGCAAGACGACACTGACCGATATCCTGCTTGGCCTGGTCGAGCCGGATGAGGGCAGCATCGCGATCGACGGGGACCGGCTCGCCGATGAGGATCACCGTGTGCTGCTGAGGGCAGGGGCCGCCTATGTGCCGCAGGATCCGTACCTGTTTGACACCAGCATCCGGGAAAACCTGCTCTGGGCCGCCCCCGAAGCGTCGGAAGCAGACTTGTGGGATGCGCTCGAGCTGGCCGAAGCGGCACATTTCGTCCGGCGGCTGCCAGGCGGCCTGGATAGCCGACCGGGCCATCGGGGCGGCAGTTTCTCAGGCGGCGAGCGGCAGAGGCTCTGCCTCGCGCGCGCCCTGGTGCGCCGGCCACGACTGCTGGTCCTCGACGAGGCCACCAGTGCGCTCGACCCGCTGGTCGAGGACAGCCTGGTGGCAACCCTCACGCGACTGCGGGGCAGGATGACCATCGTGATGATTGCCCATCGCGTGCCGCCGGGCCTGGTTGCCGACCAATGCCTGCATCTCGACGAGGGGCGCCTGACGGCCCGCCGATAGCCCCACGCGCCCTTGAGCAGCCCGGCGATCTGCGCTTTGTGCACGAGCAGCATGCCAAACCCCTGATTGGCGATTGCCACCGGCCAAATCGAACGCTAAGGGCGCGGGAAGTCATCAGACAGACTGGCTTTGCCAGCCCGATGCCGCTTTAGCTCAGTTGGTAGAGCACATCATTCGTAATGATGGGGTCACGTGTTCGAGTCACGTAAGCGGCACCATTTCTCTGCTTCTTGATATGCCTGTATGCCTTGAAAAACAGGGCTTTTTGAGGGATAAAGCATCCCTCAATGCGTCCTGTTGCGTCCGTTAGTGCCCCCACAATCCGTGAATTTTGGGGGCACCAGTGGGGGCACCGGGATAGCCAGCTAAAGGCAGTGCCCCCAGATGAGCCTCAAAGCCACGCAAATCAGCGCCTTCGCGGTAACCGATAAGACCTATCGCAAGTCGGACGAGAAGGGCCTGTATCTCGAAATCAGGCCGAACGGTTCAAAGCTCTGGTTTTTGAAATACCGGATCGCCGGAAAGGAAAAGCGTCTGGGGCTTGGCGCTTGGCCCGACGTGACCTTGGCGCAAGCGCGCGAAAGACGCGATGAGGCACGGCGTTTGATCAAATCGGGCACAGATCCGCTACAGGCGCGCAAGTTATCGCTTGCGCAATGGCGGAGCCATTCAGTTTGTGCATGTTGGCCGGGCAGTGCGCATCCCCCGGCAGTCTGCTGAGAATTGGTTCGCAGCGCTGATCGGCAACGACAACACTCAGTGACATCGGACTGAAGGCAAAAGCGCCGATGAGGCTGGCACCTCACCGACGCTGCATCCTGAAAGCTGCAAGGCCCTTGGATGTTGCCAACTAACCTGATTTTCGCGGACCGGTAAATAGGAAACCTGACGCCGGCCAATGGGCGGGCCGAGGCTCCAACGCTTTGGCCCGCTCCTTTTCCCGCTTGAACGCCAGTGTTTCCCAGTGTTCCTTTGAAACTTGCGGCGACCTGTGCCCCGATGTTTCAGTCCAATTTGAAAAACGATCACGTTTTCAAATAGATGAGGGGGAATGGGCGCTTCTGACTATTATAGGGGGCTTTTCCCTGTGCAACGGACGCTAAAGCGAGGCGGGGCGCGCAATCGTGGCGACAGACTCTCGACACAGTTGGACCGGCGGCAATGCGAGCGTTTGCTTAATGTCGTGGCCACTGGACTGGCATCGGGCCAGCACTTCACCCGCTTCGCAACGATAGCTTGGCAGAAGGCCAGGGTAAGCGCGTCGGACAGTGTGAAGGCAACGGGTGCTTGGATCACCCTTCTGCGCGAGTGGCTGCGCAAACGGGATGCGAATCTGCCATGGGCTTGGGTGCAGGAATGTGGCCCGGTACTGGGGGCGCACTGCCATGCGCTGATCCGCATACCGCCCGACCTGGCTCCTTTGCTCAAGAACGGCTTGGCGGTGATGGCGCGCAAGGTTGCTAGGGACTTTGGCGGGATGCCCTGCGCGGGCCTTTTCGATTCAGAGAAGCTTCCCTTCGCCGATAATCCGGAGCACTCCCCAGCCGCATATGAGGCGGCGCTGTGGGGTAAGGTCCATTACATGCTCAAATGCGCCCCAGCGGGCCTAGAAAGCGAGCTGGACATGCTTGGCAGGGGGCATAAGCCTTGGGGGCAATCCTGCCCGGTAAAGGGCAAGCGGCTTGCCGTTTGGCAAGGGTACTCAGGCTGGCGCGTCCTGACGCCGTAACAGTACGACTTTTCAGATGATTTCGGAAAAGTTGGCGGCTGGATTCGTGGCGGCTAAGTCTTCCCGAACAAGGGGTATCTGCGTGCAGCTATAAACTACAGAGCAATTGATGCCATATCACTGACCCGGTGCGCCTAAGCCCACCAACCTCGAAAATCTTGCGTCCAAGGGGGCTACAATCAGCGCGGCTTGCAGGCTGGAAACCAGCGTCCAAGTTCCGGAATTATACGTAATTGATAAACTTAATCAGACATGCTCGATTGCATTATCCTTACCGGGGGGCGGGACAATGCGAACTGGGACGATCTGGATTGGTTCGGCCGCTATTAGTGTGCTGATGGCACCACAGGGTGCGTTAGCTCAGTCTGCGACGCCAGTTTTCAGGCCTTTAATCAACCAGGCATCAGATGCCGCCGTTGAAGCTCCACCTCAAAGCAAAGGGGAGGTCCCATCTGGACCAAAGGTGGCTGGGCCAACCGATGTAAAGCCTCGCCCAATCGCGCTGCCACCTCGCGATCTTACAGTGCTGCCTCGGGCGTTACCTATTCTTCGGCAACTGCCAATTTCCGCGCTACGTGCACTCCCAGCGGTCAGTCTAGGCACAGCAACGGTGAACTTTACGCCAGTGCTGCAAAACCCTGCCGCCCTGTTTAACGTTGCCAACCGCCTGCGGAACATTCCTCAACTCGCACGAGTAGAGCAAGATGATGCCGATGTGGTTGAGGTTGACGAAGGCCTGCTTGTTCGTTCGGCCCTTAAATATTCAGTTCAGCCAGGTGCCTGCCTTCGCCCTGAAAACCGGGACAAGCTTAAAGAGGCAGGAAATTCATGTTTTCAACGTTCCAATGGGTTGCAGAGGCTGAGTGAGTCAGCAAACCCGGTAAGCCCCGCCTTCATTGCTGATCCTGTTGCTCGTGCCAGCGCGATCGCCTCCTATCGGTCAGCGGTTGCTTCTGACCAGGCAGAGATGCAGGCGCGGGCAGCGGAAACGAAAGCCAGTCTAGCAGATCCTGACAAGCGAGCAGCACTCATCGCCAAGCTTGGCCCAGCAGAGGCAGAACGCCTCGCCAGCCTGTCAGAAGACGAACTGTTGGAAGACATCGTCAATGCGGGCGAGGTAGAGGTCGAACAAGTTCTATTCGTGCCTAAGCTCGACAGCACCGCCAGCTTTCCTCGGCTAAACCTCATCAACCCGATGGCATTTGATCCGGCATTTATGCAGCGGATTGGTGTCGGTCGCCAGCAGGCAATTCTTGATGCGATGAGCAACCCTGCAGTTCAGCAGGCAATCGAAGCTCATAATGCCCGTAACCAGCCGATGGAGAAGGAGTTCGGGCCGTACGTTTTCCTGACCGGTTTCACTTTGGGCAAGCACTATGAGTGGCAAACTCGTGTCCAGTACAAAGTCGACCCCTGTCGCTACATCCCGTTCGTCAGCTCTTGTAAGAAAACCTACTACCTCGAGCCTTATGCCAAGCTTGGATATGGTTTCGGGCTTCGCTTTCCGGTCGAAGTCAGTGGACAGTACCGTTATCCAGCATTTGCCGGTGACACGACCAAGGCAAGGGTTACTCTGAACTATCGCCCTATCAATGGATCCTTGAGTCAATATCGAACAGCTGGCCTGGACGGCGACCAGTTGTTCGAAGGCAAGGAGCTGGTGGCAGAGTTCGAAGCGAGAGCCGGGTTTCGTTACAAGGTGCCCTTCAAGCAGGGTGATTTCAATATAGGCATTAGCAAGGACTTTACTGAGGGTTTGCCGACACCATTCAACAATGGACAGTTCACCCCTCCCGAGCCTGGCACTTCTGGCATCAATGCTTTCAAGCGCACGTTCTCTGAATTTGATCTCCTTGCGGGGCAAGGAAATTACGGATTTGCAGGTGTCACCGTTTACCCTGCAATACGCGTTGACCTAGCGTCCCGACGGTTGGCATTGGAAATCAAGGATAAGAACACAAGTCGAGTACTGAAGTTTAACCGATCTGGGCAATCCCGGGTCATTTCGGTTAATGATACCGGGCTGAGCCAACTTGAGATAGGTAATCCCGTATACAATCTCTCATTCAGAATAACCCCCGGGATCGAGGCCAGTGCGTTCGTCGATGTCGCTGTTTGGGAAAAGACTTGGAGCTGGCCTGTTTGGTTTCCGGAGATTGGCGTGGAACTTCCGCCTGGAGGTGTAAATTTTGCCTGCCATACCGGTACGCGGTGTTTTCGGAATACAAATCTGCGTGCATGGAAGGCCACTGAAACCGCTCCAATTCCGCAACGCTGAGAGCTGATTGCAGACTTAAGAAACTGAGGTCCCTTGCTGGCGCATGGTAATCGGGTGACGATTGCTGAGATTTTTTCCAAACCAAAGCGTAACGATCAAAACTCGTGATTTTTCGCTCCACGCATGGATTCAAAAGCACAGCCGGATTTCCTATATTCCTTGAATGGGTGGATGGGGATCAGGGCCTTCGAAGGGCAAGCCGGTCAAGGAAGATGGATTGACCATCGACCTGGCCCTGATGTTGCGCAATGGCTGGATCAAGGATGGCCAGCGCGGCTCTGGCACGTTGCACTGGACCGCCAACGGCGAGAGCCGATCAAGCGTGTCGCATTCCTATAACCTGATCTTTGCCGATGATGCCGAAATCAGATTGAGCTGGCGGGCGCGGGGCGGCGATGGCGAATGGATAGATCGAAAGCAGACGATCCGCCTCACGTACACCCAGCCGCGATTTGGCGGGCGGCGTTGGTGGATGGTCTGTCCGGTGCGGGGCAATCGCATCGGCAAGCTCTACCTGCCAAACGGGGGCGACATCTTCGCCGGGCGAGAGGCTTGGGGCATTACCTATCGGTCACAGCGCCAAGCAGAGCGCGACAGGGTGTTCGAACGACTCTACAAGGTTCAGGCCAAGCTGAAGTGCCGCGAAGGCTGGGAAGAGCCTATCAAGCGCCCTAAAGGAATGTGGCGGCGGACCTATGAGCGGCTGGAAGCGGAATACTGGGAATTGGATGCCCGATGCTCGATGGAGATGACGAGTGCCTTCGACGCCCTGCGCGCCTCGTTTGGCGCATTAAAATAATGCCGTGAAAAGGGCAGGATGCGGTAGCTGGGGGCACTTTTGGGGGCACCTTTGCAGGCCGTGACGTGACCCCCAGCTTTCCCCCAGCTGGGATTAGAGCCGGGCGGTTGTTTTGCGCATCAGCGCAGTTGAAGCAATGGGCTGCGTAGCGGAGCCCGTAGGGCGTAGCGAAGCAGGCCATTGCTTATCCAACTCGGCGGCGAACGCCGCCGGGGTTGCGTATCCAAGAGACGAGTGTGGTCTCTCCCGGTTGTAATCCTCGACCCAGGCAGCGATCTCGACCCGTGCATGGGCCATGCTGAGGAACAGGGTCTCGTTGAGCAGCTCGTCGCGCATGCGGCCGTTAAAGCTCTCAACATAGCCGTTCTGCATCGGCTTGCCCGGAGCGATGTAATGCCACTCCACGCCGATCTCGCCGCACCATGCGAGCACGGCATTGCTGGTGAGTTCGGTGCCATTATCGCTAACGATCATGCCCGGCTTGCCCCGCTGGGCGATCAACTGGGTCAGCTCACGCACGAC